>PXRY01000066.1 GCA_003022925.1 Halobacteriales archaeon QS_8_65_32
CGACGAGGTGGACGACCTCGTACAGCTCACCGATTTAGCCCCGACGCTCCTCGATTTCGCAGGTATCGATGCGCCCGAAGCCCGCGCAGGATTCCAGGGCCGATCGTTCCATCCGCTCGCAGGAATCGAGCCGCGCGAACACGTCGTCGCCGAGTATATCGCTCCACAGCCCTCGATGGATGCGCTCGAAAAACGCGTCGGCGCGCTCTCACTGGAAGCGAGGCAGTACGACCGTTCGCTCCGAGCGATCCGAACCCACGAACACAAACTAATCCGCGGTTCCGACGGCTCGTCCGAACTGTACGCCCCGCCGGACGACCCGGGCGAGACCTGCGATCTTGCCGGGGACGACCCCGAGTCGGTCGACGCGCTCGACGCGGAACTGGAGAGCTGGCTCGATTCGTTCGAGCACGCGGAGTCCTCAGAGGCGGTGTCGATGACCGGTTCGACGAAAGCCCGACTCGAAGACCTCGGCTACATTCAATAACTACAAGGGTGCGGTTGCAGCCGTGGCCGTCGCCGACTCGCGAAGCGATTCCAAGTGTTTCGTCGTCAGTCGCACCGTATCCGCCCACGAGTGGTCGCGTTCGACGCGCTCGCGACCCTGCGTGCCATACCGTGTGTACCGGTCCGGGTCGCCTGCGAGCTCGTTTAACGCACTCGCGAACCCCTCGCTATCGCCGACGGGGACGGTAATACCGGCCCCCTCGACGATCGGTCGCAACTGTGAGAGGTCGCTCGTCACGACCGGCGTCCCCGTCGCAAGCGCCTCCAAGACCGTCCGTGGGAGCCCCTCGGCGCGACTGGGAAGCACGAACAGGTCGGCCCCACGGTACAGCCCCGGCATCTCTTCGTGGGGCACTTCCCCAAGGAAGGTTACTGCATCGCCGAGCCCGCGCTCTGCGACCCGTCGTTCGAGGGCGGCCCGGAGCGGTCCCCGACCGACGAAGAACAGCCGAGCGCCGGGATGTGTCTCTCGAACCCGCTCGATCGCCGAAAGCGCGTCGCCCGGTCGCTTGCCCTCGACCAACCGACCGACGAAGGCGACCGCAGGCGCACCCGAAATCCGGTCGCTCGCGGGACCGTCCGGCCGGAAGCGGTCCGTATCGATGCCGTTCGATACGACGTGGATGTCCGTACTGACACCGAACTCGCGCAGGCGCGCGGCGTCCTCGTCGGTGTAGCAAAAGGCGGCATCGGCGCTGTCGAAGGTCGCACGCCCGAGAGTCCGGAGATACCAGCGGAACACCCACTCCGGAGCCGACTGCGAGTATAGCCCGTGATTCGTGATCGCAAGCGGCGTCGCATCGAACCGGCGCTTGAGCGCCGCGAGGTTCGTCGAGAAGTACAGATGGGAGTGAGCGTGGAGGACATCGTAGTCGCTCGCCCGTCGGAGGAATCGTCCGACGCCGATCGAGAGGCTATTCCCGATGGCTTGCGCGGTCGCCGACCGACGAACCACGGTGTAGCCGGCGCGTTCTTCCCGGCGCGGACGGCCACCATCGCCAATCGTCAGCACCGTTACGTCGTGGCCCATCGCGGCTTGATCGCGGCTGAGCGCGTGGACGTGGTAGGCTCCGCCGCCGACGACTTCGGGATAGGTCTTCTGTGCGATTCGGAGTATTCGCATTTATAATTAATGAGTGCAAGCTAAATAAAAACTGATCGGTACGCGTCGGGGACCGAGGCACCGGTATGCTCGATATAATTTTATCCTATCTTTCCACCGGTGAATACAATGATACTCGTCACCGGTGGCGCGGGATTCATCGGCGGTCACCTCGCCGAATCGCTCGTTCGCAGCGGTCACAGTGTTATCGCGCTCGACAACCTCGATCCGTTCTACAACGTCGACATCAAACTGCGAACCATCGATCGCACGCGCGAGATCGCCGAAGAGGGCGCGGGAAGGTACGAGTTCGTGAGCGGCGACGTCCGTGACGCCGAATTAGTTCGTGACCTCGTCGACGATGCCGAATACGTCTTCCATCAGGCCGCCCAGGCCGGCGTCCGTATCAGCGTCGCAAACCCTAGGAAGGTAAACGAGATCAACGTCGACGGCACGCTCAACATATTGGACGCGGCGCTTGAGTCGGACGTCGAACGTGTCGTGTTCGCGAGTTCGTCGTCGGTCTACGGCGAGCCCGTCTCGCTCCCGTACGAGGAGACTCACCCGACGACGCCGGTCAGTCCCTACGGCGTCTCGAAACTCGCGGCCGAGAGCTACGTTCGTGTCTACGGCGACCTCTACGACATCCCGACCGTTGCGCTTCGATACTTTACCGTGTATGGCCCGCGGATGCGCCCGAACATGGCGATCAGCAACTTCGTCTCGCGGTGTATGAACGACGAACCGCCCGTCGTCTACGGTGACGGTTCACAGACTCGGGATTTCACCTACGTCGACGACATCGCTCGCGTGAACACCGAACTGCTGCACACCGACGCCGCCGACGGCGAGGTACTGAACGTCGGGAGCACCGACAACGTCGATATCGCAACACTCGCCGAGATCATCCGTGACGAGGTCGCGCCCGACCTCGATATCAAGTACGGCGAGCGACAGGCCGGCGACGCCGAACACACCCACGCAGACGTGGCGAAGGCCGGCGACATGCTCGGCTACGAGCCGACCGAGGACATCAGAAGCGGCATTGAGCGGTTCGTAGAGTGGTATCGGGAGAACCGCGAGTGGTACGAACCGCTCGTCCGGTCGTCGTGACGTGATGTGCGCCACGAGAACGCTCCGTGTTCCGTCCGAACGAGAAGCTTGCTTTCGTCCAGTACGGTGGATGGTGTTTGATCAAGCGACGAACATCAATGGGGGTCGATTCGGGTTGGACTGGAGGTGACCGGGCGCTCACGGGCGCGAAGCACCCCATGAGCTTGAGAGAACGAAGTGGTTCGAAAGGCGCGAAGCGTCTCTCGTAGCACTCTCTCGTTACCCGCTCGTGGGCCGGAGGCCCGCTCATGGGTCGTTCCTCCCCGTTCGCTTTCGAGCCGTTCGCTCCAACTCTCAGTCTCGCTCTAATTTCATGGGCTAACGCCGCTCGGGTCCGTTCCGGAGGCTTCAAGCCGGGTAGTACCGTTAGGGCGGCACGATGAACGGCGACCTCAGAGCGACGATCGTCGGCTTCGGCGGCGCACTCGTCGTTCTCGGGGCGCTCTTTTGGTTCGTCGGGATCGGCGACGTCCTCGCGGTACTTGCGGACGCACGGACGAGCGTGTTGATAGGGATCGCGCTCGTCGCGATCGCCTGGCTGTCCGCGTGGGGGCTGTCGCTGCGAACAGTACTAAAGACGCTCGGCGCGACGATCACCGCCCCGACCGCAGTGCTGGTCTACGCGGCGGCGACCTTCGCGAACAACGTCACGCCGTTCGGCCAGGCCGGCGGCGAGCCTATTTCGGCGCTGCTCATCTCCCGGGCTTCGCGCAGCGAGTACGAAACCGGATTGGCGGCGATCGCGAGCGTCGACGCGGTCAACTTCGTTCCCTCGACGATGCTCGCGCTCGTGGGAATGGGCTATTTCGCCGCGACGATCACGCTCGGCCGCCGCCTGGAGTTCGCCGCGGCCGCCGTCGTCGCGATCGCGATCGCCTTACCGGTCGGTGCCTTCTTGGGGTGGCGGCACCGCTACGAGATCGAGGAGGCGGCCGTCGACGTGCTGACGCCCCTGTTGCAGACCGTTAGCCGGGTCGTCCCCCGGACCTCGCCGCCCGAAGCCGACGCGCTCGCAGCGCGGATCGAGGGCTTCTTTACCGCCGTCGATCGGGTCGCCGGCGATCGGGAGGCATTGGCGCTGGCGCTCGGCTTTTCGACGCTCGGGTGGGTCGGACTGGCGACCTCGCTGTGGTTGTCGCTCTTTGCGCTGGAAGTCACCGCCCCGTTCGCGGTCGTGCTCGTCGCGATTCCCATCGGCGCGATCGCGGGCATCACCCCTCTCCCTGGGGGACTGGCCGGCGTCGAAGCGGTATTGGTCGCGTTGCTCGTCGCCTTCGGTATCGACCTCGTAACCGCGACCGCCGCCGTCACCATCCACCGCGGGGCGACGTACGTGCTGCCAACGGTCGTCGGCGGCGGCACTGCCGCGGCGCTCGGCGTGAACCGTCGGGAAGCCGGCACCGAGTAAGCGCGACCGTCGATCGACTGTCCCCGGTGCCGGCAGCGACCCACTGCACGGACAGCTTGTCGGCGAACGATATCGCCCATCCGAGGCGAAACGATATCGGCCGATCTCGGCGAAGCGACGTCGGCTGACCGAGACGAAACGACCCGTTCGGGGCGAAGCCGACGGGGTTAAGTTTCGCCGCCGGGCAGATTTGTGCATGACGACGTTTTACGACGTGCCGGCGGACGCGCTCTACGACGCGCTGGCCGACCGTCTCGCCGAGGAGATCGACGCGCCGCCGTGGGCGACGTACGCGAAGACCGGCGTGAGTCGCGAACTCCCTCCCGAGCAGGAGGATTTCTGGGAGCGACGCGCGGCGAGCGTGCTCCGAAAGGTCGCCATCTCCGGTCCCATCGGCGTCCAACGCCTGCGCAGCGAGTACGGCGGCGCGAGGGGAGGGTCGACGCGCTATCGGGTCGCGCCACCCCGATCCTCGCGGGGTAGCGGGAAGATCGTCCGGACGATCCTCCAGCAGTTGGAGGAGGCTGGCTACGTCGATCGCGCCGAAGGCGAGGGCCGGCGGGTCTCGGCTGACGGACGGGCGCTGCTCGACGAGGTAGCTGGCGAGGTTTTGGAGGATCTCAACCGACCGGAACTCAAACGCTACGCTTAGACGCGATTCCGCGCTGTTCACTGCTTCCGGGCTGTTTCTCACGGACCGCATTCTTTCAGCCCTACGTGCCAGTATCCACTTAAGCGACAGAGACCAACGAAGGGCGATTCGGGTGGGATTGAAACGGGCCGACCGCTCGGCGACGGCGGGCGACGTCGTTCGAGAGAGCGAAGCTCTCTCGTGATCCCGAAAATCTTCGATTTTCGAGGACAAGCACCGCAGGCGACCGAAGGGAGCCGAGGCGCGCAGCGAGCCCCCCGAGTCGAGCGCGTCGGGGGCTTTCTAAACGGTTTCAAGCGCCTCTCCTCATGAAGAGTGATTAAAATGAACACCACCTCCCGCGCTCCGTGTGGTTTTTTACTCGCGTAGTCCCAACCGGGTGTATGAGCGGTAATTCGGACGAGGACGACTTAGAACAGCTCCGAGAGGAACGACTCCAGCAGCTCCAAGACCAGCAAGGCGGGGGTAGCGGCCAGTCCGACGCCGCCCGCGAAGCCCAACAGGCCCAGCGCGACCAGGCAGAAGCCCAAAAGAAGGCCATGTTACGCCAGTACCTCACCGACGGCGCGCGAAAGCGGCTCAATTCGGTGCGGATGTCCAAACCCGACTTCGCCGATCAGGTCGAACAACAGATCTTAGCGCTCGCTCAAAGCGGCCGGCTCGGCGACCAAATCGACGAAGACCAGATGCGAGAGCTCCTGCAGGAGTTGAAACCCGACTCCCAGGAGTACAATATCCGACGGCGATAGCGCGCCTCGAAACGTCGATCCGGACTGGATCATCTCGTCGGCAACAGCGAACGACGAGCGGAGATTAACCGGCGTCATTACCGGATTGCTACTGCGCCCACAACGCTCTTTTCGCTCGTTTCACTCGATACGGTATGGCTTCTGCAACCGCTGGCGAGGGGTCGGATGGACCGAGCGGACCGGACTGGTCGGTTTCCGACTCGCTCCGGCGGTGGCTCATCGCCGGCAGCGCGCTCGTGATCCCGATCGTCGTCACGCTGTTCATCGTGACCTTCGCGCTGAACTTTCTCTCGAACGTACTCACACCGATCGTCAACGCGGTCAACGTCGTGTTCGCCGACACGCCGCCCGGGTGGTTCATCCAACTCGCCTCGGTGCTCGCGCTCGTCGGACTCGTCCTTGCGATCGGGTTCGTCGCCGAATCGACGTCGGGCGAGCGGCTCGCGAGTGGCTTTCACGCCGGGATGGAGGCGATCCCAGGGGTCGGCACAGTGTATACGAGCTTCCGGCGGATGAGCGATGTGCTCGTCGAGAGCGATACGGACAGTTTCCAAGAGGTGAAACTCGTCGAGTTCCCCCACGAGGAGGCTTACTCGATCGCGTTCGTCACTGCAGAGGCCATCCCGGTGATCGAGCGAGCCACCGGCGAACCCGAGATGCTGACGCTGTTCGTCCCGCTCGCGCCGAACCCGGTGATGGGCGGCTTTCTCACCTACGCCCCCCGCGATCGAGTCTACGACGTCGAGATGACCGTCGAGGAGGCCGTCAGCGCGCTCGTGACCAGTGGCGTCACTGCCGGCGAACCGGACAAGGACGGGTGACCGGCGGGGTGCCGGGTGCCGGCCTGCCGACCCGCTGACCTGCCGGCGGCAACCGACGAACGAAAGGTCCAACCCACGCGCTCGGCAACTGCGGGTCATGTACGACCACGTGAAGGGCGTCCGGGATTTCTACCCCGGCGAGATGCGCGCCCGCCGGCGCGTCATCGACTCGTTAGAGGACGTCGCCCGACGCTACGGCTTTCGCGAGATCGGGACGCCGACGATCGAGTCCGCCGAATTGTATATCGATAAGAGCGGCGAGGAGATCGTCGAGGAACTCTACAGCTTCGAGGACAAGGGCGGCCGCCGGCTCGCGCTCACGCCCGAACTCACGCCCACGGTCGCGCGAATGGTCGTTGCGAAACAACAGGAACTCACGAAACCCATCAAGTGGTTCTCGACGCGCCCATTTTGGCGATACGAACAGGTCCAGCAGGGTCGGTATCGGGAGTTCTACCAGCTCAACGCCGATATCTTCGGGTCGAGTGCTCCCGAAGCCGACGCCGAGGTGCTCGCGTATGCGGCCGACGCGCTGTCCGAACTCGGACTGGAAAAAGAGGACTTCGAGTTCCGGGTCTCCCACCGCGATATTCTGGGAGGACTACTCGAATCGATCGATACGAGGATCGACACGACCGAAGCGATCCGCGCGGTCGATAAGCGCGAGAAGGTAGAAACCGCCGAGTACTACGACCTCCTCGAAGCCGCCGGTCTCGACCGGGACGACGCCCGCGAGTTCAACGCGGTGCTCTCGGCCGGCGACGTCGAAGAAGTCCGTGCCTTCGCCGACTCCGACCGGGTGGACGAGGCGGTCTCGAACCTCGAAGCGGTCTTAGCGGCCGCGGACGAGTTCGGCGCGGGCGAGTACCTCACGCTCTCGCTCGACACCGCCCGCGGGTTCGACTACTACACCGGCGTAGTTTTCGAGTGCTTCGACTCGACGGGCGAAGTAAGCCGGTCAGTGTTCGGCGGCGGCCGGTACGACGACCTGATCGAAAGCGTCGGCGGCCAGCCGACCCCCGCGGTGGGCGTCGCACCAGGACTCGCGCCGCTGTCGTTGCTTTTGGAACGCGCCGGCGTCCGGCCGGACGAATCGTACGAAACCGACTGCTACGTGCTTCGCGTCGGCGATAGCGAGGAAGTCCGGCGCGTCGCCGCGCGGATCACCCGCGACCTCCGGGCGGGCGGGGGCGTCACCGAGACCGACGTCTCGGGGCGGAGTTTCGGCGCGCAGATGAGCTATGCGGACTCGATCGGGGCCGAGACCGTGGTGATCGTCGGCGAGCAGGACCTCGCCGAGGACGTCGTGACGGTCAAGGACATGGCAAGCGGCGATCAAGAGCGGGTCCCGGTGGAAGACTTCCCCGATGACACGTAGACCGATGCGTGCCTTCCGTCTGGCGTACGACGGCCAGCCTTACTACGGCTTCCAGCGCCAACCCGACGTCGCAACGGTAGAAGACGCCCTCTTCGACGCGCTGCGCGGACTCGGGATCCTCGGCGCGGACCGATCGAAACCGGCGGGGTACGCCGCCGCCGGGCGCACCGATGCCGGGGTCTCGGCGCTCCGTCAGACCGTTGCGTTCGCGTGCCCCGAGTGGTGTACGCCGCGCGCGCTGAACGCCGAGCTTCCGGCCGACGTTCGCGCGTGGGCGAGCGCCGATGTCCCGTCCGGCTTTCACGCCACCCACGACGCGAGCGCACGGACGTACACCTACTTCCTCCACGCGCCCGACGCCGATCCCGAACGGGCAGGGAGGGCTCTCGATGCGCTTTCGGGCACGCACGATTTCCACAACCTAACGTCCGATCGGGAGAACACGACCCGAGCGATCGAACCCGATCTCGCGGTCGACGGACCCGTTCTCGTCTGCCGGCTGCGTGCCGGTGGGTTCAGCCAACAGTTGGTGCGCCGGATCGTCTCGCTCGTGCGGGCGGTGGCGGTCGGCGAGCGGCCGTTCTCGCACGTCGAACGCGTGCTCTCGACCGAAGCACTTGACGGCCCGGCGGGCATCGGGCCGGCCCCCGCCTACCCGCTCGTGCTCTCCGGTGTCGAGTACCCCGACCTCGACTTCGAGACCGACGACGAGGCGGCGACGAGCGCTCGCGAACGCTTCGAGGCTCGTCGGATCGAACACGGGACGCGAGCGCGCGTCGCCGGCACGGTCGCCGACGGCATCCGGTAGCAAGCTGGAGGGCGATTTGCCGCGGACCAGCATCTGGTAACCACCGGCATGTCGATCGATGTACGATACGTTTCCCGTAGCAACGTGACGTACCGCGAGAGGCCGGCACGTACGACAGTTGCGCGCACGGGAGCTCTTCACACCGCGAGAGTCGACTCTCGCAACAGCACAAGGGTAATACGTGCCGCCATCCATCTATAGCACAGATGTCAGCTATGGAGAAAGTACAGATCCGACTTCCGAGCGAGGACCTCGAACGGATCGAACGGGAGGTCGAGACCGGTAAGTATCCCAATCGGAGCGAGGCCATCCGCGATAAGGTGAGAAAGAGCTACTTCCTCGAAGCGATCGTAGAGATGCGCGAAGCGACCGACGGAACCGATCGTGACGCCGCACTCGAAAGGCTCGAAGGGACTAGAGAGGCCTACTTTGAGGGGTTTACGAGCGGTTCTGATTGATACATCGACGCTTTTGTCCGGCCTCGGCTGGTCGGGGCCACCGTCGCAGGTGCTCGTGACAATCGCCAACGGCAACTTCGAACTGGTTCTCACCGATTACATCCTCGGCGAACTCTTCGAGCACCTGTAGGACTTCCCGACCGATCGGCGCGAACCGGCGTTACGTTCGGTCGAGTACCTCAAACAGGCACCCGTCATCGACGAGAAACGCTGGACGATCCGGTTCGAGAGAGCAGCGAACGAAGTCGGCGAGACGAATGACGCGCCGATCATGGCTGCGTACCTTCTCGACGAAGTCGACGTGCTGGTAACGAGCAACGTCCACGACTTCCCGATGGAAGACTACGAGACGATCCTCACACCGCGCGAGTTCGTCGAAACGTTCGGATCGGACGAGTGGGTAATCGGTCGCGGATCGGCAGCGTCTCGATGTGTCTTGCTTTGTCCCGATCGAGCGAGGCGAATAGCGTTCGGTCGATAGGATCGGACTATGGTCGCGGTTCCCGCGGTCGGTTCTCCGGCAGCGTTCGAGCGTGAGCCAACAGTAGCGCGCGTATCCTGACCGCGACCTCCCCGCCGCGTTCGAGGCGGTCGCGGTGCGAGCGGGCGGTCGCGACGGACGCGTAGACGTCCTCGCGAGTCCAGCCATCGTCCTCACTGTCACTCGGTTCGCCATTTCCCGCGTCCGCTCGGTCGCCTCTCCCGTCCGTGCGGTCGTCCATTTCGGCGTTCTCGGGACGGGAGCGGGTCTCGACCGCGTGGACGGTTTCGGGGTGGAAATACAGCGTGAAGCCGAGGTAGGCTTCGGCGTGCGCGCGGACGTTGTATTACACCGCGGCGTACTCCTCGTCCGGCATGGCGAGTTCGCCCAGCGTGTCCTCGTCGGCCGAGACGGTCTTGCGGTACGGTGCGCCACAGAACGGACAGCCGCCGGCGGTCATACCGGACCTCCGATCCCCGGCAGCTTCAGACGCTCGTTGCCATCGCGCCGTGCTCTATCGACTGGACTGCGAGGCGAACAGCTACTTCGCTGCGGCGTGATCACCAGCCGTCGGGCCAGACGCCCGCCGCACGCATTCCCGGCTCCGCGCCCGCCTCCCGCAGGCGCTCGCGCGTCGTCTCGGGAGGTACCCGGTCGATTTCGGTGTTCGAGTTCGCGAGTTCCCGGACGACGAGCGAAACGAGAATTCCATGCTCGCGGAGGTTCCGCCGATCGACTTTGTCGCGGGTATCGGCGCGGGTGTGGGTCCAGCCCCGATCCCACTGACCGGTCGATCCCAGTCGCTCGCTGTGAAACTGTACTGCCGGTACGCCCGCTCGCAGGAACGGCCAGTGGTCGCTGTAGGGATGGGGCGACGAATCGACGGCGAGAGGGTGGCCGGCCCCCTCGACGACGCGGGTCGCGAGCGCTTCGAGGTCGGCCGAACCATGGGAAATCGCTCGCAAATCCCGGGAGCGGCCAGCACCGTCGACGTTGATCGCCGCCAGTACCCTATCGAGGTCGAGATCGCTCGCCAACGCTTCGGCTCCGACGAGGCCGAGTTCCTCGCCGCTCGTTGCGACGACCCTGACCGTTCGATCGAGGTCGAATCGGGAGAGCAGGCGCGTGGCTGCGGCGAGAACGGTGATCCCACAGCCGTTGTCGAGCGCGCCTTCTGCGACGCCGTGGGCGTCGTAGTGGGCAACGACCACGACCGCCTCGTCGGTCTCCGGGCCGAGCGTCCCGATGACGTTGTGGCCCGTCCCCTCCTCGGTGCGCGCCTCGACGTCGAGCACTGCTTCGCCGCCCCGCCCGGCGTACTCGCGCAGCCACGCGCCGGTTTCGGCCGAAACCCCGACCCCCGGCGCGTCGGCTTCGAGGTCGAACTTCAGACTCCCCGTCGGCGGCAACTGTCCAGGCACGTGGTTCGCGAAGATTACGCCCAGCGCGCCCCCGTCGATCGCGTGGCCGAACTTCTCCATTCGGTGGACGTATCGCCGACCGGTGGGCGTCTCGGTGCCCGACACTGCGACCCTCCCGTCGAGGTCGGCGGCGTCGATCGCTTCGGGCGTGCCGTTCCCGACGTCGACGAGTCGGCCTCGAACCCTGCCGGCCGGCGAGTACGGTAAGGCGTACGTCTCGAAGGAGCGCTCGATCCCGTCTTCCCCGGATTCTGAGAGGGCTCCATCATCATGAGCACTGCCGTCGCTATCTCCTGTCGCGTCGCGCTTCGGAAACTCACTCCCGGGCGCGCGAACCGAGAGCGACGCCGTGCCCCGCCGCCAGCGTCGCATCGGGAACGGCTCAATCGAGGGGTCGGCTCCGCTTTCCTCGAAGGCGATCGCGACGAGGTTCGCGGCGCGTTCCTCGCCGGGGCTCGCGCCGAGACGGCTTCCGACCTCGGTGAGCGCGGTGAGAAAGTCCCAGGCGAACTCGTCGCGCCACGCGCACCCGACGTGCGCATCGGTCGCGTTCGCTGTATACTCGTCCATATACCGAGGAAGACCCGCCCGGGTGAAAAGACCGTCTGCCCCGTCCACCGCGCCGGCGGCAACGGGAGTCGAAGCAGCGGCCGGAATCGGGTGAGGGGTTGGGGAATACGCTTCGTCCGCGAACCGCCCTCAGCGTTCGTCGTCGCTGCGTCCGCGCGCCGAGACGACGTCGAGCACTACGATGGCACCAACGAGGCAGATCCCCACGGCGGCGAAGGCCACGCCGGCCGACCAGTAGAGCAGGCCGATCGTACACGAGGCGACGAGCGCGACCGAGCGTGACCGTTTGCCGAACACCAGTGCGTACCCGAGCGCGACCGCGAGGAAGGTCAGTCCGATCGCGGGGACGACCAGACCAGCTAGTACCTCGGGGGTCGAGACGAGCACGTCGAAACCGCTGACGTACGGCATCTCAAGCAGCACGCGGAGCAACGACAGGTCGCGGAGGGCGACGTACAGGGCGAGACCGACCAACCCGACGCCGACGAGCGTCGCGAGGTCGATCCGAAGGGTCCGATCGGCGCTTGCGGAGGCCACGTGCTAGATAGGTGCATATCCCTAGATAGTTCTTTCGGCCGTTTCGACGGTCGTGTTTAGTTCAGTAGCTTTCGGGAAAAGAGCCACCGAGACCGCTTCGGAAGCCCCCGAACGCTCGACGTACGGAAGACGGTCCTGCTCGCTCCTCCGGTCGTGGTTCGAGAGACGTTTCGCGCCTTTCGAACCAGTTCGCTCTCCCGAACTAACGGGTGCTTCGCGCCCGTGAGCGCCCAGGCCTTTCCAGTCCCACCTGAGCCGGTTTCCACTGGTCTTCGTCGCGTAACTAAACGCCGCTTTGCGACCGAGGCGAACAGTTGCGGTCGGTGGTCGGACGCACGGCTGCACTGCTTCATTTCGCCGTCGAGTAGCGATACGGATATCACGATCGTTTCGATCGCTCCGACTCGTTTCGACCGGCTTCGATCGATGCGACGGGAGACGAAACGGGTTTCAACGGGGACCCGCTTCACTCGGTAAGGTCGATATCCATGGAGATGCCACGACGATTTCGGACGCACTGTCCGCATTGCAATGGTCACCACGAGGTCGAAGTCGAGAAGGTCCGCACCCGCCCCGCCTCCGGAATAACGAAGGTCCAGGGTCGCCAGCGTCGCCGCCAGACCTCGACGATCGGTAACTCGGGCAAGTTCTCGAAGGTTCCTGGCGGAGACAAACCCACCAAGAAGACGAACCTCACCTACCGGTGTTCGAACTGCGGGAAAGCCCACATCCGGGAAGGCTGGCGCGCCGGCCGACTCGACCTCCAAGACTAATGGCGGGGAGCTTCCACCGGGTGCGCTGTCCGGACTGTGAAAACGAACAGGTCGTCTTCGGGAAGGCCTCGACCGCCGTGGCGTGTGCGGTCTGTGGCACGATGCTCGCCCGGCCGACCGGCGGCAAGGTCGTCTACGAAGGCGAAGTGATCGAGACCGTCGAGGACCGGTCGCCACAGGGGGAGTTAGCGTGAGCGACCGACCGACGGAGAAGACGACGATGCAAGCGCAAACGACGACGCGAACGGGAAAAGCGAGGACACGAACCGGGGGACCGACGTGAAATACAGCGGCTGGCCCGACTCGGGCGATCTGGTCGTCGGCACGGTAGACGAGATCACCGACTTCGGGGTGTTCGTCGATCTCGACGAGTACGAGGACAAACGTGGCCTCGTCCACATCTCCGAAGTCGCCTCGGGGTGGATCAAGAACGTCCGCGATCACGTCAGGCCCGGCCAGACGACCGTGTGTAAGGTGCTCGACGTCAACGAGAACTCCCGGCAGGTCGACCTGTCGATCAAAGACGTCAACGACCACCAGCGAAAGGAGGCAATCCAAGAATGGAAGAACGAACAGAAAGCCGATAAGTGGATGACCCTTGCGATCGGCGAGGACGCATCCGACGAGCAGTTCGGCGCGATCGCGAACGAGCTGTTGGCCGAGTTCGGCTCGCTGTACGACGGGTTCGAGGAAGCGGCGATTCGGGGCGAGGAAACGCTCGAAGACACCGACCTCGACGGCGAGGAGATCGCAGCTATCGTCGAGACTGCCCGCGACAACGTCTCGGTGCCGTTCGTGACAATCACCGGCTACGTCGACCTCCGGAGCTTCGACGCCGCCGGCGTCGATACCGTCCGAGGCGCGTTAGAAGCCGCCGAAGGCAACGGCGACGTCGACGAGGAGACCGAACTCGACGTCTCCTACGTCGGCGCACCGGAGTACCGCATCCAGGTCAGAGCGCCCGATTACAAACTCGCCGAAGCCGAACTGCGATCGAGCGCCGATCGCGCCGAGAGTTTCGTCACCGAACGCGGCGGCACCGCCGAATTCCACCGCGAGCGCCGCTCCGACGACGAGTAGAACTCGGAGACGGTCGGTGCATGACCTGTTCGACGCACCCGGTGAACCCAGCGCGCCGGACGCGCCGGGAAACAGCGAAGACGACGGAACTGACAGTACCGATCGTGAAATCGGACATCAGAGTCTGCTCGACGTGGGAGGAAACACACGACCGGCCGGTCTACACCCTTGCTTCGACGTGTCCAGCTTGTGGGTCCGAGGCGGTCAACAGCGCGCCCGCACCGTTCGATCCCACCGATCGATACGGCGAGTACCGACGCGCTCTTAGGGCGCGGCGTCGGGAATAACCCATGGACGAGTTCGACATCGAGACGATCTCCGAGCCGGATCTCGACGAGCCGGTCCTGATCGAGGGGCTGCCGGGCGTTGGCCACGTCGGCAAACTCGCCGCCGAACACCTCGTCGAAGAATGCGAGAGCGAGCCGATGTCACGGCTGTACTCCGAGTACTTCCCGCCGCAGGTGACCGTTACTGACGGGTGCGCGGAGCTGGCGTGTCTGGAGTTCCACGCCGTAACGCCCGAGGATGGCCCGGACCTGCTCGTACTGACGGGCGACCACCAGGCCCAGGACACCGTTGGCCACTACCGGCTCGCAGAACGGCTCTTGGACGTTGCCGACTCGGCGGGCGTCTCCCGGGCCTTCGCGCTCGGGGGCGTGCCGACGGGTGAACTGGACGACGACCACGGCGTGATCGGGGCGGCCACCGCCGACGAGTTCATTACCGAACTCGAAGACGTGGGCGTGGAGTTCCGCGAGGACGAACCGGCCGGCGGGATCGTCGGCGTCTCGGGACTCCTGTTGGGACTCGGTGCCCGACGCGACCTGCAAGCGGCCTGTCTCATGAGCGAGACGTCGGGGTATCTCGTCGATCCGAAGAGCGCACAGGCCATTCTCGAAGTCCTCGGGGAGGCGCTCGACTTCTCGGTCGACTTCGAATCGCTGGAGGACCGAGCCGAGGAGATGGAAGAGGTCGTTCGCCGCATCCAGGAACTCGAAGGCGGAATGAACGTCCCGAGCGACGACGACCTCCGGTACATCGGCTGAGGACCGACGCGCGTCTCACGACTTCGCTTTCCGTTGTTCACTTCTCCGCCGTCCCGTCTTTTCGGTCGGGCGTCGGCCCGCTGTCTGCTCGCAGTAGTGCGGTTCGACGCCGTTCTCCGTTTTTCGATCGTCGTCCGCTCACGTAGGTTTATGTCCCGAAACGGGCCGACGATACCGTATGATTAGCAGGCGGGAGTTCGTCGGCTCGCTCGCGACGGGGTTAGCCGGGATCGGGACCCGCAGGGTACGCGCGCAGGAAGACACCGAACGTCGGATCGTCGGGGCACGCACCCGCGCGGCGGCCGAGCGGGCGACCGAACGGGCGAGGGTCGTCTATAACGTGATCGACCTCGAAGAACGGGGCTGGCTCGTCGTCGGCGAGTACCCGGCGGTGGGCGCAAGCGCGCTCGGAGCGCGCAGCGACGTGAGCTACGTTGAACCCGACGAGCGCGTGTACGCGCTCGCACAGGACACGCCCTGGGGCGTCGACAGGATCGACGCCGATAGGGCGGGCAATGACGGTTACACCGGTGCGCGAGCGGACGTCGCGATCCTCGATACGGGGATCGACGCGGATCACCCCGACCTGCGCGACAATCTGGGCCGAGGAAAGGCCTTCGTCTCCTGTGAGGGTTCGGACTGTCGGGAACCATGGGACGATGATAATAGCCACGGTACCCACTGTGCGGGTACCGTCGCCGCCGTCGACAGCGGGCGAGGCGTTCTCGGAACGAGTGCAGGCGTGTGGCTCCACGCGGTCAAGGTGCTGGGAAGCGACGGCAGCGGGTACATAAGCGACATCGCCGATGGTCTACAGTGGAGTGCCGATCGAGGATACGACATCGCGAGCATGAGCCTTGGCGGTGGAAAGAGCGGGTCGCTCGGAGACGCCTGCGGATATGCGTACGACCGCGGCGTACTCCTCGTCGCTGCGGCCGGCAACAGCGGTCCCTGTACGGATTGTGTGAGCTATCCGGCGGCGTACGACGAGGTGATCGCCGTGAGCGCGACGAGAAAGGACGATACGCTCGCGGGGTTTTCCTCGACCGGTCCGGAGGTCGAACTCGCTGCGCCGGGGTCGCGGATCTACTCGACGGTTCCCGGCGGGTACGAGACGAAGTCCGGCACGTCGATGGCCTGTCCCCACGTCGCGGGGGCGGGCGCACACCTCATGGCGCTCGGCTACCAGAGCGTCGAGACCACGACCGACGTCTCGAACCCCGGCGGGGCCAGGGGTCGCCTGCGCGATACCGCAGAAGACATCGGCCTGAGCGCGAACGAGGGCGGCAATGGGCTCGCCGACGTCGAAGCGGCGGTGTCGGACGCGCCGACGCCGCTCGGGGAGATCGGCGTTCTCGAATTCGGTCAAGACGACCGAAGCGCCTGGCGGGAGGTCTCGCTCTCGGGGAGCTACACCGATCCAGTGGTTCTGGCGGGGCCGGTGAGCGAGGACGGCGGCCACCCGGTCCACGCCCGCGTGCGAAACGTCTCGACGACGGGCTTCGAGATCCAGTTAGAGGAGTGGGAGTACCTCGACGGCGGGCACACCACCGAACGCGTGAGCTATCTCGTGTGCGAAGCGGGGTCACACGAACTCGCGGACGGACGGCGGATCGACGCTAGCACGACGAAACTCGACGACAGTGGGGGCACCGTTTCGTTCGGGAGTTCATTCCCGACGCGACCAATGGTGTTCAGCACGACCCAAACCACGAACGGCGGCCAGCCGGTCGTGACCCGGCAGGCGTCGGTCTCGACGACGGGCTTCGACTGCCGGCTGCAAGAAGAAGAGGCACTCGGCAACCACGCGACCGAGACCGTTGGCTACCTCGCCGTCGAGCCAGGAGTTGACACAGCGAGCGGCGTCTCGCTTGAAGCCGATCGAACCCTCAATGAGGTTACTGAAGAGCCCTCCGCCATCGACTTCGCCGGAGGGTACGGCGGTCGGCCGGCCTTCCTTGCGGCCGCTCAGACCGCGGACGGCCCCGATACTGCGGCGCTTCGATACCGGGCGCTCGATGGGAACGGCGTCGACGTTCGCCTCGAAGAGGAACGGAGCGCCGACGACGAGACGAACCACACTACCGAGGCGGTCGGCTACCTCGCGGTCGACGGGGCCGGCCCGCTGTACGGCTATCTCTATGGGGGCAACACCGTCGGGGAGACCGGCACCCTCTCGCTCGACCAGCCCGACCGAGGCACGTGGCGGGAGGTGTCGCTCGACAGGGCGTACACCGATCCGGTCGTGCTGATGGGGCCAGTGAGCGAGAACGGCGGCCAGCCGGTCCATCCCCGTGTTCGGAACGTCTCGGCGACGAGCTTTGAACTACAACTCGAAGAGTGGGAGTACTTGAATGGCAGCCACACGACCGAAACTGTCGACTACGTCGTCTGTGAGGGTGGGTCACACGAACTGGCGAACGGCGCGCGGATCGAAGCCGGCACCGCGGACTTCGATCACCGAGGGACAAGGATACCGTTCGATCGGTCGTTTCCCGACCGGCCGGTCGTCTTCAGTACGACACAGACGCGAAATGGCGGCCAGCCGGTCGTGACCCGGCAAGCAGCGGTCTCGACGACGGGCTTTGACTGCCGACTCCAGGAGGAGGAGGCTCTCGGTGCGCACGTCACCGAGACCGTTGGCTACCTCGCCGTCGAACAGGGGGCGGGCACAGCGGGCGGTATCGAAATGGAAGCAGGTCGGACCCCCGATAGCGTCACCGACAGTCCGTACGGGATCGACTTCACACAAGGGTACGACCGAACCCCGACCGTCCTCTGTGCGATGCAGACGGCGGACGGTTCGGATACGGCTACGCTGCGAACCGTTGCCCGCGACTCCGCCGGCGTCGAGGTCCGCGTCGAAGAGGAGGAAAGCGCCGACGACGAGACGTCCCATACCACCGAAGCCGTCGGCTACCTCGCGATCGGCGGCGACCGGCTCGTCGGAAGCTAACCCGTTAGTTCCAATCGGCGATCGCATGGGGGACCGCTAGGTTTCGACGCGCTGGGCCACGATGGACGAGTCACACGATCGGAGAGCGAAGCAGGGAAGGACCCCAAAGGGCGAAGAGACCGAACGGCATCGAGGCGTTCGTCACTCGTTCGGGCTGTAGTTCGGTGCCTCGTCGGTGATGACGACGTCGTGGGGGTGACCCTCCTGCTGGCCGGCCGACGAGACCCGGACCAGTTCCGAGCGCGTCTTGAACCCGGGGATCGTCTCGCTGCCGACGTACCCCATCCCCGCTTGCATCCCGCCGACGAGCTGGTGGAGCTCGCTCTCGACGCTGCCCTTGTAGGGCGTGGCGGCCTCGACGCCCTCCGGGATGTACTCCTCGTCCGCGCCGTCTCCCCCGCTGCCCTCTTCGCGCAGGTACCGATCGCCCCCGCCCGAACGCATCGCGCCCACGGATCCCATCCCCCGGTACTGCTTGTAGCGCTTGCCGTTCATTGTGATTACTCGGCCGGGTGCCTCGTCGGTGCCGGCGAAGTACGATCCAAGCATGACGGCATCCGCGCCGGCGGCAATCGCCTTGATCGCGTCGCCCGAGTAGCGGATCCCGCCGTCGGCGATCACGGGCACGTCCTCGCGGGCGGCGACGTCGGCGACTTCCGCGATCGCGGAAATCTGGGGCATGCCGGTGCCGGTTACGACCCTCGTCGTACAGATCGAGCCGGGACCGATGCCGACTTTGAGGCCGTCGGCGAAGGGAACGAGGGCCTCTGCGGCCTCCCGGGTGCCGATGTTGCCGACGACGACATCGGCGGCGACTTCTTCGCGGATCTCCCGCGCGGAATCGATCACGTTCATGTTGTGGGCGTGTGCACAGTCGATGAACAGCACGTCCGCGCCGGCCTCGTCGGCCGCCCGGGCGCGATCGACCTCGAAGGGTCCGACCGCACAGCCCACGCGCAACGAGCCGTCGTCGTCTCGGGCGGCGGCGTCGTACTCGCGGCGTTGGAGGATGCCCTGCATGGTCACCAGTCCGGTGAGCCGATCGTCGTCGTCGACGATCGGGGCGCGCTCGATCTTGTGCTCGTACATGAGTTCGAGCGCCTCGCGGGCGCTTACGTCCCCGCGGGCGGTGATGACCTCGTCGGTCATCGCTTCCCGTACCGGGTCGCTCTCGCCGATCCCCAGGTACGGCCGGATGTCCGTCCCCGAGATGATTCCCAGTACGCGATCGTCGCTGTCGACGACCGGCGCGCCCGAGACCCCGGCGCGTTCCATCTGCTCGTCGATTTCTTCGACGGTTCCTTTGGGATCGGCGGTAACGACGTCCTCGCGGCGGATGAACAGTTCGTCGGCGCGTTTGACTCGCTCGATCTCGCGGACGGTTTCTTCGACCGCCATGCTTCGATGAAGGACTCCGAGACCGCCCCGGCGGGCCATTTCGATGGCCATGTCGCTTTCGGTGATGGTGTCCATCGCCGCCGAGAGCACCGGTACCGTGAGCGAGACGTTCGTCGAGACGCGCGTGCTCGTATCGGCGTCGTCCGGTTCGACCGTGCTTTCGGCTGGACGGAGCAACACGTCGTCGAACGTGAGCGCTTCGGGTACCCTGAGCTTCGACGAAAACGGCTCCGATGAATCGCTCCCCATAGAAAGCGTGTGTGAGGACCGCTCAAAAACGTTGCGAGAGGCGACCTCCGTCGTCGCGACACCTGCCGACTGTCAGGCGACCGTCGAAGCGTCCGATTGACATTGAAACATCCGCCGACCGCCGGAGTGCCCGTCAGCTATCGGAGGGTCGTGTTTGGTTTAATAGCTCTTGAGGAGCGGACGGTAAATTATCTTGCACGATTGCCTGTCAAATAACCGCCGCGGGTGGGACTGGAAGGGGCCGACCGCATGGCGGCTTCGCCGTGGTTCGAAAGACGCCGCCGGCGTCTTTCGTTCAGTGCGGGACCTCCGATCCCGCTCGCAGTCAGAACGCGAAGCGTTCTGATAACATCGCCAGAGACCGGAGGTCTCTCGAACGACCACGGTTTCCGAGGTCGGCCCCGCCGGCCTCACGCTCGGCGACGGCGGGCGACGTCGTTCGAGAGAGCGAAGCTCTCCCGTGATCCCGAAAATCTTC
>PXRY01000067.1:0-41711 GCA_003022925.1 Halobacteriales archaeon QS_8_65_32
CGCCTTCCGTGTTACTGAACCCGACGTACAGCGGGATGTTCTCGCTCGACGTGTCGGCGTTCGTCGCGAACACCGGTGTGCCCCGTTCCATCGCCTGGTTGATCGCGCCTTCCGCGGCCCCGGTCGACCAGACCCCAGCGAGGATCGCGTCCTTGTCGCCATTCGCGAACTCCCGGATGTCCTGGACCTGCTTCTGGGCGCTCTGTTGATTGGGCCGAACCTCCAGATCGATGCCCTGATCCTCGGCGTAGAACTCCGCGGCCTCGATGTACGCCGTGATCCACGCCCCGCCTCTGACGTAGGCGGTCATCCCGACGCTTTCGAGCGTGTTCGACCCACCGCCGCCACCGCCGAGGGCGCCCGTACAGCCCGCGAGCGTCGTCGCGAACGCCGAGGCCCCCGCCGTCTTGAGAAACGCCCGCCTGTCGAATCGTGCCATGCGGTTCCAATGGAACAGTGGGGGTTACAAAAAGGTTGCTAGAAGGTACCAAGCGACGATCGTCGTGGATCGCGGGAAGCGACGTCCTCCCGCGATACCGTCTCAGAAGACGCCGAATTCGTCGCAGGCGTCGAGTGGCGCAACGCCATCGCGGACGGCAGCGCGCACCTCGTCTTCGGTTTCTACCAACGCTTCCGCCTCCGCCAAGACGTCCTCCCGGATCGCCTCGGGCACCACGACCACGCCGTCGGCGTCGCCGACGAGAACGTCCCTGGCGCTCACCGCGACGCCGCCGACCGACGGCGCTGTGGCCCCAGTCGAGGATCTCCCATCGCGGGACCGCGTCGGCCGGCGTACAGTAGCGCGCGAACACCGGGAACGACTCGTCGAGGACGAACGAGACGTCCCGAACCCCACCGTCGATGACGGCCCCTCTGGCCCCGCGGACCTGGAGGGCGACGACCGGTAGCTCGCCGAGGCGGGCGGCGATGTCGTCGTTCGTTCGATAGGTGAGTACCGCGTGTTTGGGGACCTCGCCGAGCATTTCGAGAACGGCGCGGATGTTCGCCTCGCCGTCGACGCTGCGATTCGGCCGGCCTTCGACCGGGTAGGCGATGCCCACGGCCGTCATTCCGTCCCGAAGCGGGGCGATCCCGGGGCGCATCGTCTGATCGGCGATGCCCCGATCGTTGAGCACGTCGACGACCGCTCCAGGGTACAGCCGTTCGTATCGATCACACAGTTCGCCGAGTGACGGGTCTCCCATGCCCCTCCCACCATGGCAGGGGATATGTACTGTCCGCCGACCGTCGTCTTCCCGGCGTCCGCCGACCCGTCACTCAATCGCTCCATCGACGCACTGCCCCACTGACCCGCCGTCCCTGCGTGGATTTATTAGATTCCCTCGAGACGGACGGACATGACACACGGACCCGGCGGCGTGAGAACCCCGAACCGTCGACGTTGCCGCGACTCACCGACAACGGGTGTAACCGAACGAACCGCCAGGGCGAGGCGAGCGCGATCGAGAGCCGTTATCGATACGGACGACCCGCGGAGACGAGGCCGATCGTGACGTATACCGCGGGGATCATCGGTACGGGCGGGATCGCCGGCATGGGTATTCTCGGGATGCACGACGCCGAGGCGATCGGTAACGAGAAAGTGCGGGCGAGTCACGCCGGCGGCTACGACGCGACCGACGGGATCGAACTCGTCGCCATCGCCGACGTGGACGAGGAAAAGCTGGCGACCTTCGGCGACGCCTGGGAGATTCCCGAAGACCGCCGGTACGTCGGCCACGAGGCGATGCTCGCCGCCGAAGACCTGGACGTCGTGTCGGTCACCACGCCCTCGTTCCTCCATAGCCGACACACGATCGACGCCGCCCGATCCGAGGCCGACCCGGCGGTGATCTGGTGCGAGAAGCCGATCGCCGCCTCCGTGTCCGAAGCCGAGGCGATGGTCGAGGTCTGCGAGGGGACCGACACGGAACTCGTGGTGAACCACTCGTTTCGCTTTACCGCAAAGCTCCAGCGGCTCCGCGATCTCGTTCACGAGGAGGGCATCCTCGGCGACGTGCACTCGGTCGCCACGCAGTTCCGCATGGAACTGCTTCGCAACTCAACGCACTTGCTCGACACGCTCGTCTATCTATTAGACGCGAGGGCAGAGCGTGTTTCGGGGTACGTGACTGGCGAGAACGAGGCCGTCGAGTCGCTCGGGGCTGATCGAAACGTCGACGACGCGGGCGGCGGCGGGTTCGTCGTTATGGACGAGGGCACGTTCGCGACCGTCGATTGTACGATCCCCCGGGCGGACTCCTCGATGACGCTTTCGTTCGTCGGCAGCGAGGGCAAACTCTACATGAACAATGACGACGGCGAGTGGCGCTACTGGGGCCTCGGTGGGAGCGGCCACACCCCCGAATCGCTTCCCGGCATCGATGGCGCGTGGACGTGGGACGAGGACTACGAGGCGGCGTTTCCGAACGCCGTCTCGCGGGTCGTTGCGATGCTCGACGGCGACGCATCGAACCCCTCGACCGGCCGCGACGCCACGCGATCGCTCGAGATCATCGTCGGCTTCTATGTCTCGCATTACACCGGCAGTCACGTCTCGATCCCCCTCGACCGACCGCTGCGGGACGTGGCGATTTCCTCCTGGTAACCAGCTAACCAGCGCTCCGGCCGGCCGCGACCGAGCGCGCCGCCGAGAACTCCGGACGACCGGGTCGACTACCGGCCGTCGATGCGCTGCGTGCGATCGAACCGGTACCATCGGCGCACCCCGACGGTCGGCCGGGCGAACGCCGGGAGACTAACGCAAGCCGCCCGTTTACAACCATCGGCGTCGAGGGTCCCGCCATGACCACACTGGCCTTCCTCGTAGCCCGCGAGGACGAGCGGGGGGCGAAACGATGAGCACGAACACCGGGGGGTTTCGGGCTTTGGCCGGACGTTCGTCGACCAGTTCCAGGAACGCGACGTCACGTTCATCGCGGCGAGCCTGGGGTACTACGCGTTCGTCTCGTTGATCCCGCTCCTGTTGCTCTCGCTCGTCATCGCAACGACCGTTGGCGGCCAGGACCTGGCGAACGGGATCGAAGCTCAGGTCGGCAGTTCGATGCCGGCCGGCGCGGGCCAGTTGCTCACGAGCGCGCTCTCGGGGTCGCCGGGTGCCGGCGTCGTTGCACTGCTGTGGAGCGCGCTCAAACTCTTCCGGGGGCTCGATGTCGGCTTCTCGAAGGTCTACGGCGTCCCCGGCCCCGATGGGATCGTAGAACAGGTCAAAGACGGGCTCATCACCTTCGTTGCGGTGATCCTCGGCGTCGGCGTCACGATCGCCATCGGAGCCGTCATCTCGACCGTTTCGATCCAGGTCCCGGTCGCCGGCGTCGACCTGTTCGGCTTTCTGGTTAGCCTCGTGCTGATCCTCGCGCTGTCGATCGCGTTGTTTCCCCTCTTTTACTTTCTGCCCGACGACGTCTCGATCGGCGAGGCGATCCCCGGTGCCGTGTTCGCCGCCGTCGGTTGGACGGTCCTCCAGACGGTGTTTCGGGTCTACGCCGCGAATTCAAGCAAGTACGCGGCCTACGGCGTCATTAGTGCCGTGTTGTTGCTCGTAACGGTGCTGTATTTCGCCGGCGTTGTGTTGCTCCTCGGGGTGCTTCTGAACCGGGTCCTCGCGGGCCGGATCGACTCCCGAGGCACTGGAGCGTAGGTGTCACGGACCGGGTTCGCCGTACCCCCTTAGGACGGTACGATGGTGATCCGCTGGCCGCGATCGATCGCCTGCTCTAATTCCTCGGCGATGGCGCTGCCCCGCGAAACCTGGATCTCGTCGCCCCGAGAGACGGTCGCAGTGAACAGGTACTCGCCGTTCGCCTGGACTTCGACGGTCTCGCCGGCGTGGCCGTCGAGTCCGACGACGACGTGGCGCGCGGTGATCTCCGGCATGACGGCCTCGCCGGCCTGGCTTCCACCGCCACCAGCCGATCTGCCGGCACCGCCCGCGCCACCATCGGCCGACCGGCCGCCACCGCCAGCACCGCCGCCGCCGGCCGGCCCGCCCCCGGCACTGACGCCCGGTTTCTCGTCGTGGGTCCGGACGTCGATCTCGATTCCTAACCTGTTTTCGACATCGGTGATCCGGCCGCCGCCCTTGCCGATCACGCCCGGGATCTCGCTGTCTTCGACGTAGACGACCGCACGATTCGACCCCTGGAGTTCGACGTCGACGTGCCCGCGGGCGATCGAGCGGATCTCGCGTTCTACCTCCTGGCGGGCGATCCGGTTGACGCCCGATTCGCTGCCCTCCCCGTTCTCGCCGTCCAAGGGGACGGTGACGACCTGGTTATTGAACGTGTAGATCTCGTATGCCGCCTCGCCCGACTCGAAGTCCCGGATCGTGATCACCGGTCGCGCGAGGTCCTCTTCCATGAGGCCTTCCGGTACTTTGACCTGGGTCGTCACGTCGTAGACTGTCTCGACGTCGCCGGCGTCGATGAACACGACGGTATCGACGACCTGGGGGATGAGTCCGAGTTCCACGCGACCGATAAGCCGCTGAAGAGCGTCGATCGCTCGCGTCGCGTGGACGACCCCGACCATCCCCACCCCGGCGAGGCGCATGTCCGAGAAGACTCTGAAGTCGTTGGTCTTCCGAACCTCGTCGTAAATGGTGTAATCGGGCCGGACCATGAGCAACGAATCGGCCGTGTTCGCCATCGATCCCCCGAGTTCGGTGTACTGGGTGACCTCCGGGCCGACCTGGAGGTCTCGCGGCTTTTCCATCGTCTTAACCGAGTAGTCGCCCTCGACGAGGAACTCGGCGACGGCCTGGGCGAAGGTGGACTTCCCTGCGCCGGGCGCCCCTGAAATAAGCACGCCACGCTGGCGTTCGGACAGGCGCTCTTCGAGTTCGTCGGCGAAGCGGTAATCGGCCATCGTCGTTCGGGCGATCGGCCGCACTGCGGTGATCTCGAGACCATCGGAAAACGGCGGTCGGGCGATCGCGATGCGGTACTCGTTCAACTGGACGATGTCCATCCCCGGTTCGGAGAGTTCGAAGAAGCCGTCCGACGACTCGCGCGCGCGGCCTTCGACCTGTGAGATCCAGCGCTTTAGATCGGCTTCGGCTGAGACGTCCTCGCTGATCCGCTCGAAGCGCATTTCGCCGACCGACCCGCGCTTGGCCATTGGCTCGACGTCGGTCTTCAAGTGGACGCTCATCGTCTCGTCGCCGAAGAAGTCCGCGAGTTCGAACGCCCCCGTCCCTTCGGCGGCCGCGTCCTCGCGTTCGCGGGCTTCGATGTACTCGATGTCGAGGCCCTTCGCGCGGGCGACTTCGGCCTGGACGGTGTCGCTCGTGACGAAGGTTGCCTCGTACTCGCTCGCGGCCTCGCGGATGAGCGCGTCGATCGCACCCGTGTTGGCGTCCCGGCGCTCGTCGGCTCCGGGCCGGCGGCCGACGTACTCGACGGTCTCGATGTCGCCGCTATTGAACAGTTCGGCGATGCGTTGCAGTTCCGCCAGGCCTTCCCAGCCGCTTTCCTCGCCCCTGTTGGCTTGGCCTTCGAGTTCGGCGACGACGGCCTCGGGTATGTAGACGCTCGCCCCGGCGAACGTGCCGTCCCCGACCGTCTCGGAGATCCGGCCGTCGACGATGACGCTCGTATCCGGTACGATATTCATACCGAAACTACGGCTACGAACGACTATAAGGCCCCTGAAAGGCCCGCCTCGAACGATCGCCGGCGACCGACTGGACGTCCGTGTTGTCGGTTCGTCCGGCCGACGCCGGAGCCGTGAAGTCGGTGGCCCGCGAACCGGCGATCCAGTGACCGATCGCGATGCACTCATCGATCTGACCCGCGACCTCGTCTCGATCCCGAGCCACGACGACGAGACCCGCGCCGGGGACTTCGTCGAAGCGTGGCTCGCCGACCACACCGACGCCGAGGTGCGTCGCGACGACGCCGGCAACGTGATCGCCCGGCGCGCCCTCGGCGATACTCCAAGGGACCCGGACACGAACGCCGAGAGCGCTGCGAACCGTGCTGCCGGCACCGAGTCGACGACGCTCGCGTTCGTCGGCCACCACGATGTCGTCCCGCCGGACGACTCACAGGTCGTAGGGAGCCGGGCGAACGGCGAGGACGACGGAAACGGTAGGAACGATGGGAAGAAGGGAGACGAGAGTGACGGGCGAGACGGCGACCCGGAGGGCTACGTCGTCGAGCAGCGTGACGGCTGCCTCTACGGCCGGGGCACCGCCGACATGAAGGGCGCGCTCGCCGCCGCGATGTGCGCGTTCCGGGACGTCGCTCGCGAGGCGGCCGACGCGCCGGCTGGACCCGGCGGTCCCGATCGCGGGGACGACGGAGCTACCGAGGGCGCGATCGGGGCCGACGAACTCGTCTTCGCGAGTTTCGTCGGTGAGGAGTTGGGGGGCGTCGGCGCTCGGCACGCGATCGAGGCCGGCTTCGTGCCGACGTACGCGGTCGTCGGCGAGGGGTCGACGAACTACTCGGGAGAGGACGTCACCGACGTCGCGGTCGCGCACAAAGGCCGGCGGGCGAGCACGGTCACCGCTCGCGGCGACGCCGCGCACGCGAGCGAGCCGGACGCCGGAGAGAACGCGATCTACCGGGCCTGTGAGGCGGTCGATGTGGTTCGAAACACCGAGGCACCGACCGTCGAGATCGCCGGCGAGGAGCTGCGGGGAAGCGTCGTCGCCACCGAGATGGAGGGCGGATCGGCCTGGAACGTGATTCCGGACTCGTGTACCGTGACGATCGACGAACGGACCGTTCCCGGCGAGCGCGCGGCCCTCAAAGCGGTCGAGGGAATCGAGGACGTCGCCTGGAGCGTCGAGCAGGACCTCCCGCCGATGCGTTGCAGCAATGAAGGCTTCGCAGAAACCATACACAGAGCGGCCGCCGAAGCTCAGGAGAACAACCCGAAGTTGGTGACGAAACCCCACGCGACCGACGCTGGCTGGCTCGCGGATGCCGGTACGGCCTGTGTGATCTGCGGGCCTGCGGAGCCAGGCGAGGCACACACCGAAACCGAGAGCGTCTCGATTTCGGCACTGAGGCGGTGTTACCGGATCTATCGCGGAACCGCGGAAGCGATGCGCCAAACGAGAAATGGGCAGTAAGTTTACTGATGAAGGACCGATGGAGCGCCGATCGACGCTGATCCGCGGCCACGAACGATTTGAAAGCCCCCGACGCGCTCGGCTCGGGGGGCTCGCTGTGCTCCTCGTCGCTCATGGTTCAAGAGGCGCGGAGCGCCTCTTGTCATCACGAAACTTTCGAACGACTTCGTTCGCTTCTGTGGTGCTTGCGTCGCCCGCCATCGCCGAGCGGTCGGCCCCTTTCAGTCCCGCCCGTGATGGCTGTTCGACGGACAATTACATAGGTTGCGGCTACTGTACTGAACCGCGAATCCGCTGAATGCACGCCGATCGACCGACAGGGGAAACGGGAAGTGTGCCGGAGGCGTGGATTTGATACTCTCTCGGTGTTCCCGTATCTCCCATGGCGACCGAAGCGACGCAAGCGGACGACCCCGACGCCTACGCCGAGTTGATGGACCGCTACGGCCGGATTTCGGCGATCGGCGACGCCTCGGGAGTGCTTGGCTGGGACCAGCAGGTGATGATGCCAGAAGGCGGCACGCCTGCGCGCTCGAAACAGCTGTCGGCGCTGTCGGCGACGAGCCACGAACTGCTGACCACGGACGAGTTCGGCGACGCCTTAGAAGCCGCCGAAAGCGCCGACCTCGATGACGGCCAAAGGGCTGCCGTCCGGGAGATCCGACGGAAGCACGAGCGGGCCGTCCGCGTCGATACCGACCTCGTCGAACGCATCTCACGGACCACCTCCGAGGCCCTGCCCGTCTGGACGCAAGCAAAGGACGAGGACGACTTCGACTCGTTCGCGCCGGTTCTCGACGACCTCGTAGACCTCAAACGCGAGTACGCCCGGCAGATCGACCCCGACGCCGATCCCTACGAGGTGCTCTTCGCCGACTACGAACCCTATCTCGGTCTCGACACCGCAGAGCGTGTTCTGGGCAGGCTCCGCGAGGAGTTGGTGCCGCTGATCGACGCCATCGAGGAATCCGAGGCCGACCTCGCAGACCCCTTCTCGGGGACGTACCCCGAGGCCGACCAGGAGGCACTCGCTCGCGACACGCTCGACCTATTGGGTTACGACTGGGACCGGGGCCGCCTCGACGTCTCCGCACACCCCTTCACCTCGGGCACGCAGTTCGACGCCCGGATCACGACTCGCTTCGACGAGAGCGATCCCCTGGGCGCACTGACGAGTACAGTGCACGAGTTCGGCCACGCGACCTACGCGCTCGGCCTGCCCGACGACTCGTATGGAACGCCGCTCGGCGAGGCGCGAGATCTGTCGGTGCATGAGTCCCAGTCGCGACTCTGGGAGAACCACGTCGGCCGATCCCAGCCGTTCTGGAACCTACTCGCCCCCGCGGTCGAGGAGCGGTTGGACACCGACGCGTCCCCCCAGGATTTTTACGAAGCGGCCAATCGCATCTACCCCGAGAACCGCATTCGGGTCGAAGCCGACGAACTCACTTACCACATGCACATCGTGCTCCGCTTCGAGATCGAGCGCGACCTGATCTCGGGGGACCTCGCCGTTGAGGACGTCCCCGAGGTCTGGAACGAGAAGATGGACGAGTATCTGGGGGTCACCCCCGACACCGACGCCGAAGGCTGCTTGCAGGACATCCACTGGTCGCACGGTTCCTTCGGCTACTTCCCGACGTACTCGCTCGGCAGCGTACTCGCCGCCCAGTTGCACGACGCCGCAGCAGCCGAGATCGACGACCTCGACGGGCATGTCGAAGCCGGCGAGTTCGACGCGCTGCACGAGTGGCTCACCGCGAACGTCCACCGCCACGGGAAGCGATACCGCACGCCCGAACTCGTTGAGGAGGCGACCGGCTCGGAGTACTCGGCCGACGCCTTCCTCGACTACGCGAACGAGAAGTTCGCCGCGCTGTACGACCTCTGAGGCCGCCGGCGACATGTACGAGCGGTCACCGGACGACCGTCTTCACCGTCGTGATCGAATACCCGTCGACCAGGATCCGAACGGTAATCTCCTCGCCCGGACTCGGCACCGGATCGTTGCTTCCGGCGATCGTGAACCCGGCCCGTTCGCCAGCACTCCACCTCGCGTCGCTCGATCCGCTATTGAACGGACCGGTCGGCCCGCTCTCGAACCCGGTCGCCGAGAAGAACGGAACGGGTGGCTGGTAATCGAGCGCCTCCCCGTCGAGCGAGACTCGTACGTCTAAGTCTTCGGCGTCGAGAGCGTCGCCGGCGACATGGGTGAACTCGACGTGTGTCTGGCCGGTCCCGGCGCTGTAGTCAGCTTCGGCGGTGATCGCGGCCCCTGGCGGGTCTTCGAGGTCCGAGCCGAAGGCCATCCCGCCGACGAGCGCGGCTAACACGACGGTGATGAGTACCAACACTGTGACGCCGACGACCGGCGCGACGCCCCTTTGTCCCACTCTATGGACTACCGCCGGCTTCTCGTATCAACGTCCGCCTGACAGGTCAGGTCGGACGACGAACGCCGGACACCCGCCCCTATACAGAGCCCCTCCGCCGTCGGTACTGGTTCCGTCGACGTCCGTTCCGTCAGCGTCGGTCACGCTACGGCGTGCCGGCGGTAGCGTTACCGGGAGCGATCGTGGCGTTCCCGGCAGTGGTCGTGGCGGTTTCGGTCCCGGCCTTGATCGATCGGTTCCCTGGCGGTGGCGACCGGGTTCCCGTCGCGGCCGGTCGATCGGCGGGTGGGGGCATCGCGGTCCCTTCGGCCGCCGCCCCGTCGTCGCCGGTCGCCGCTCGGGAACTCGACGCGACGCGCGTCGTCACGACCCGATCGCCGTCGGTCACCGTCAGATTGAGCTCCCCGCGCGGGGAAATCGCCCAGAGGCTCCCGTCGAGACCGGTTCGGCCAACGGTGCGATCGTCGACGACGACGGTGGCGTTGACCGGTTCGCCGCTCGTAGCCTCTGTGACCGAGACGTTCATCGGACCGGTCGCGTACGTCCGACGGACCGCTACGTCGAGTCCCTCCCCGGTTGCCGTGATCGGCGGCGCGGTCGGCACCCGTCGCAGGGACTTGACCTGGACCTCGCGGAAGACGCTCCCAGTTCGGGGATCGAGGTGCGTGGTCAGTCTCCCCTGCCGGTGGAAGACTGTGATCCGGTAGCTCTCGGCGGCTGGCCCGCCGGCCGATTCGACGCCGGTCGAGGTGTTCCACGCCCACGGGTACAGCGCGATGACCCGGTCGAGCGCCGCCGAGAGCCCCGCGGGCCCGTCGGGCGGGCCGTCGGCGCGATCGGCGGGCAGGTATGAGTCCCGGACGTACCGACCCCGGTCGGTCGTCGCGAGTACGACGCCGGTGTTTCCCACCTCGACGTAGACCCCGATCGGGCCGAAACCCCGGAATGCCCCGACGAGCCGTCCGCGAAGCGGGCTCGTGACGATGCCGAGTTCGACCCGCCGGTCGCGCGCCCAGCTGGCGACCGACTCGCCGCCGATCGCGGTCCCGGGCACCGACGCCGCGGCGGTTTCGAGGCGGGAAACCGCCCCTAAGAGTTCGCTCGCACGCACCTGCCCGTGCGCGAGCGTGTAGACGAACTCCCGTGTCGTCTCGCCCCCGTTACTGTACGCCGCGATCGCCGCGCGCTGGGACGTCGAGAGGCGATCGATCCGTCCTTCGATCCGCTCGCCTGCGTCTCGGATCACGACCTGTTTCGCCGCCGTGGTGTTCGCCCGCGAGAGCCGTTCGTCGATCGCCAGCGCCGCGACCCGTCCCTTCGTCGCCGCGGCGTCGGCCGCGAGCGCCCCGCCGACGTCGAGGCTCGCCTCGGTTACCGTCGCGTTCGTCACGTTTTCAGGGGGGATCGCGAGGTACGATGTCGTGTCATTGGGCGCGGTCGCGAGAACCGGTGTCGAGGGATCGAGCGTGCTCGGTTCGCTCCCGCGATCCGCCATCGCCGTCGCCGTTGTCGCTGTCGTAACCGGGCCGCCCGCGACGACCGCGACCGACGAGCACAGACACAGCACTGCGACGACCGCGACCGTCCGGTGCATTCGTTTGCAGATGGCGCTCCGACTACTAAAATCCGTACGCTAAGTTCTTCGGTATCGCCGCCCGAGGACCGTCGAGACCTTTCAGATCGCCCGGTAAAACTTTATTACGGACGAAAGTGTTTTGCGCGCGGCATAACACCTCCCTGGCATGCGCGTCGTCGCGCTGGTCGTCGCCGTGTTCGTCTGCACGACGGCGAGCGCCGCGGCCCCGTCCGGCCCGCAGGGACCGTCCGGGGCCGGATCGATGGCTCCGACTCCTGCGGGCGACGTCCCGGTTCTCCCGGCGGCCGACACTTCCGATGCGGCCCCAATCCGGCCCGGCCCGGTCGTCGTCGCCCTCGGAACGGAAGTCCCACAGACCGGCGGCGGGACGGGTCCAGTTGCCGGTCCCGGCACGGTCGACTCGGCGGGGACGAACCTGACCGTTCGTCTGCGACCGAACGGCGACGCGGTCTGGAACGTTTCGATCGCGGTCCCCCTCGCCGGCTCCAACGAGACCCGGGCGTTTCGCGACCTCGCCGACCGGCACGAGGCCGGTCGTGCCGACGTCGGTCCGTCGATCGCGCCGTTCGAGCGGGCGATCGACGCCGCGAGCGCGGGGACCGACCGGGAGATGACACTGCTCGACGTCTCCCGGTCGGCCCGGATCGAGAACGGAACCGGCTACCTCACTTTGCGGTTCCTCTGGACGAACTTCGCGACCGAAAGCGGCGGCCGCCTACGCGTCGGCGATGCCTTTCGTACCCCGCGAGGCACCTGGTTGCCCGGCCTCGCCACGAATCAGACCTTCGTGATCGTACCGCCGTCGGGGTATGGCGTCAATAGCGCGCCGATCGGGCCGGATAACGGCACCTTGCGCTGGGAGGGACCCGAGGAGTTCGAGCCGGGCTATCTCTCGGTCACCTATCGGCGCGGCCTCGCCGGACGAACGACGACGACTGCGACGGCGACGGCGACGACGACGCCCCCGCCCGACGCTGAGGAGGGTCTCGTGCCGATCGCCAGCGGCGCGGCGCTCGGCATCGGTCTGTTGGTGGCGATGGTGCTGTACGCCCGCTCACGCGGGACCCCGCTGCGCCTCGGCGCTACCGCTGCCGACGGCACGGACGCCGATAGCGACTCGTACGATACGAGCGGGGCGAACGACCCGCCAGCCGACGCTGAAGTGGACGCGAGCGACGAGTCCCCCGGCAGCGCAGCCGCCGACAGTGCGGCCGCCGGCACTGCGGCGACCGGCGACGGGACCGACGGGAACGGCGGCGTCGACGAAGAACTGCTTTCGGACGAAGAACGCGTCGAGCGCCTGCTCGAAGCGAACGGCGGGCGGATGCGCCAGGCCGTTATCGTCACCGAGACCCAGTGGTCGAACGCGAAGGTCTCCCAACTGCTGTCCGCGATGGATCGCGCCGACCGGATCGACAAGCTCCGCATCGGCCGCGAGAACCTCATTTCGCTACCCGACGCGGACACGAGCGACGCCGATACGAGCGACGCAGACGACTGACACCTACTGCTGACGATCGGCAGCTAACGACTGACGGCCGACGGCCGGCGGTCGACGACCGCCGGGCAGCGACGCCCACCGACCGCTGGACGCAGAGCAGCGATAATGGTCGAATTGATCCTGGGCTGTTGGCGATATCACCCGGTTTTTCACAACCGTTAACTCCGATCCGTTCGTCATTCGCGTATGAAAATCCTCGTCACGGTAAAGGAAGTCGCCGAGGCCGCCGACGACTTCGAGCTCTCGGAGAACGGTCTCGACATCGACGAGCGCTACCTCGAGTATGACCTGAACGAGTGGGACGAGTACGCCGTCGAGGAGGCCGTTAGCATCGCGGAAGAAACCGACGACGCCGACGTCGAGGTCGTCTCGGTGACGATCGGGCCCGAGCGCTCCGAGGAAACCATCCGCATGGCGCTCGCGAAGGGCGTCGACCGCGCGATCAGAATCTGGGACGGGACGATCGAGGAAACGGACCTCTTGGACGTCGAGGCCCGTGCGGAGATCCTCGCTGCGGTCGTCGCCGACGAAGAGCCCGACCTCGTGCTGACGGGCGTCCAGGCGAACGACGACGGCTTCGGTGCAACGGGCGTTGCCCTCGCCGATACGATCGGCTTCGAGTGGGCCGCCGTCGTCAATCACCTGGATTTGGACGTAGCGGAAGGGATTGCCCACGTTCACCGCGAGTTGGAGGGCGGGGTCGAGGAGCTGACCGATGTCGAACTCCCTGCCGTGCTCTCGATCCAGACGGGGATCAACGAGCCCAGATACGCGAGCCTCAGAGGTATTCGCCAGGCCCAATCGAAGGAGATAGCCCCCTATGGACTCAGTGACCTCGGACTCGACGCGGCGATCGTCGACAGTCCGCTCTCGCTGACGAGCATGTACGAACCCGAGACCGAAAGCAGTGCAACAGTGTTCGAGGGCGATCCCAGCGAGGAGGCCGGCCAGTTGGCGGAGCTGCTCCGCGATCGAGGGGTGGTCGAGGCATGACGGTACTCGCCGCCGCCGAACACCGCCGCGGCGGCCTGCGCGACGTGAGCTACGAACTGATCAGTGCGGGCCGCGAACTCGCGGACGCTCTCGGCACCGAGTTTTACGTCGCCGTCATCGGCGGCACCGTCGCGGAGTTCGCCGAGCAGTTGAACCGCGAGGGCGTCGACGTTATCTACACCGTCGCCGAAGGCGAGGAGTTCAACCACGGCGTCTACACGCAGGCGATCGCGTCGCTGGCGGCCGACCTCGACCCGGCGGTCGTGATGATGCCGAACTCCGTCAACGGGCTCGATTACGCCCCGGCGGTCGCCAGCGGACTCGAACGCCCGCTCGTCACCGACGTCGTCGGCTTCGAGGTTACGGACGGCGTGACCGCCGTGCGCGAGATGTACGCCTCGAAGGTCGAGACCACCCTCTCGATCGACGCCGATCGCTTCTGTGTAACGATCCGGCCGAACGAGTGGCCGGGAGCCGAGGGTACCGGCGACGCCGAGGTCCGCGAGCACGACATCGAGATCGACGACTCGCGGGTCCGATCGACGGTGACGGGCTTTCAGGAGGTCGGCGGCGGCGACATCGATATTTCGGATGCCGACGTGCTCGTAAGCGTCGGCCGGGGCATCGAGGAGGAGGAAAACATCGAACTGATCGAGGAACTCGCGGATACCCTGGGCGCGACGCTTTCGTCCTCGCGGCCGATCGTCGACGCCGGCTGGCTCCCCAAAAATCGCCAGGTCGGCCAGTCGGGCAAGGTCGTGACGCCCGATATCTATATTGCGATCGGCATCTCGGGGGCGGTGCAACACGTCGCCGGCATGAAGGGCGCGGAGACGATCGTCGCGATCAATACCGATCCGAACGCGCCGATCTTCGATCTCGCCGACTACGCGATCGTCGACGACCTCTTCGAGGTCGTGCCCGAACTCACCGCGCAGTTCGGCTAAAATCGAACAACATAGCACCGATCGTCAGCGTCGCTCGGATGGCCGATTCGCTGCGCTGTTGCTTCTTCGGCTTCGAGCTTTCGTCACGTACTTGCACCGTCCGTCCCGACCTCCCCGTAGATGGAGTACCTGGACCGGCGCGTCGAACACATCGAAGAACGCGCGGTTTCGGTGCTCGACGCGGTCAAACCCTCTCCCCTCGCAGAACAGGTCCGCCACGTCGTGCTCTCGGGCGGCAAGCGGGTCCGGCCGATGATTACCCTGCTTGCCTGTGAGGCCGCCGGCGGCGACGCCGAGGACGCCCTCGATTTCGCCGTCGGGATCGAACTCGTCCACAGCGCCTCGCTGGTCGTCGACGACGTGATCGACGGTTCGGACACCCGCCGCGGCACCGACAGCGCGTGGGCGGCCTTCGGCTACGGCCCGGCGATCGTCGCTTCGGACGGCTTGCTCGGCGAGGCCTTTTCGCTATTTCTAGCCGACGAGCGCGCGACCGAGATCGTCGCGCGGGCGATGGTCGACCTCGGCGAGGGAGAAGCGATCGAGCTCGCGGCGGTGCCCGAAACCGGCGAGGAGTACCTCCGGCTCGCCCGCCGGAAGACGGGCGCGCTTTTTCGGGCGGCCGCCCAGTTAGGAGCCGTCGCCGCAGACGCCGACGACGCGACGATCGAGGCCTTCGGCGAGTACGCAGAGCGCGTCGGTGTCGCCTTTCAGATCCGCGACGATGTACTCGACGCGACCGCCGAGGCCGACGAGTTAGGCAAGCCAACCGGTCACGACGCCGCAATGGACCGGCCCTCGCTCGTCCGCGTCACCGACGTCTCCCCGGAGGAAGCGAACGAACGGGCCCACGCGCACGCGAACGACGCGCTCGAAGCTCTCTCATCGGTCGAGACGACGAACGACCGCGCCGAGGAGTACCTCAGGGACTTGGCTGAGTTCGTCGTCGTCCGAGAACGGTAACCGGCTCGGAACCGATTGTGATCACGACTTCGCCGCTTCCTGACCTCGCCAGCGATATTCAGTTACGCGATGAAGACCGACGGGAACCGATTCGGGCGGGACTGGAAGGGGCCGACCGCTCGGCTCGGGGGCTCGTTGCTCGCTTCGCTCCCTCGTTTCACTCGGTCACTCCAGTGCTTACTTTGCCCGCCGTCGCCGAGCGTGTCGGGGGCTTCCGAAACGGTCGCGGCGGCGCTCTCCACGAAAGCTGCTACACGAAACATGACCACCTCGCCGGGACGTGGGTTTAACCGCCCGTCGAACGTAGCTAAGGTATGCGCATCGTCACGTTGCTGCCCTCGGCGACCGAGATCGTCTACGCGCTCGACGCCGAACCCGTCGCGGTCTCTCACGAGTGCGATTACCCGCCCGAAGCCGCCGAGAAACCGGCGGTCAATCGCTCGCGCGTCGATCCCTCCGCGTCCAGTTCCGAAATCGACGAGCAGGTTCTCGAAGCCGAACGTGGCGATGGCGTCTACGAGATCGATCTCGACGCGCTCGAAGGGGCGGACCCGGACCTGATCGTCACTCAGGGCGTCTGTGACGTCTGTGCGGTCGATTCGGTGCTCGTCGAAGACGCCATTGCCGAACTCGGTCTCGATACCGAGGTCCTGACGACCGACCCCCACTCGCTCGGGGACGTCCTCGCCGATATCGAGCGGATCGGCGAGGCGATCGGGGCAGAGCATCAGGCTGGCGAACTCGTTGCCGATCTCCGGAAACGGGTTCGGGCGATCGAGACCCGCGTTTCCGGGGCTTCCGACCCCGGAAACCGACCGCGCGTCGCCGTGCTCGACTGGCTCGATCCGGTCATGATCGCCGGTCACTGGGTGCCCGAACTCGTCGAGACCGCGGGCGGCACCTACGACCTCGCCGCGCCCGGCGACCGCTCCGAACCGTACGAGTGGGCCGACGTGCGGGAGTACGATCCGGAGGTGCTCGTCGCCGCGCCCTGTGGGTTCGACCTCGAACAGACCGACGAGAACCTCGCGGATCTCACCGAGCGGCCGGGATGGGACGAGGTGAGCGCCGTTCGAGCGAACCGGACGGTCGCGATCGACGGCTCGGCGTATCTCAACCGACCCGGGCCCCGACTGGTCGACTCGCTCGAACTCCTCGCCCGGGTGATCCACCCCGAAGCGTTCGACGACGACCCCGCCGCGGGTGACGGCGTGAAACCGCTCGCGACGATGCCGGCGTGAGGCGAGCGCGATGAGTACGACGAACTCGACGATCGAGTTTTCGACCGACACGTACGAGGCGATCGTCGCCCACGCCCACGAAGGCGCACCCCGAGAGGTCTGTGGCGTGCTCGGTGGCGAGCGCAACCGATCGGAGGACGGTACGAACGACGCTCTCGACGCCGACGAGGAATGTAATCCGGCGACGCGAGTTCGCTCCGTTCGTCGCGCCGAAAACGTCGCTCGAAGCCCCCGCCGAACGTACCTGATCGACCCCGAGAAGCAACTGGCGATCATGGAAAGCATCGAAGCGAGCGGAAACGAAGTCGTCGGGTTCTATCACTCCCACCCCGTCGGCCCTCCCCGTCCGAGTCCCACCGACGAGTCCCGAGCCACCTGGGAAGGCTATTCGTACGTGATCTGCCTGCCCGACCTCCCGTTCGTCGGGTCGTGGCGCTGGGACGGCGACAGGTTCACAGGGCAGCGAATCGCGCTTCGTTGATCGACCCTTGCCGGTTGTCCGGTCGCTCAGGTCGGATCGCAACCGAGTCGTAATCCGACCCACCGGGCGATTCAGTCCGCCGGGATCGGACAGGTACCCTCGTATTCGACCTCGTGGATCGATTCGATCGTCCCGTCGGCGCTACACACCGGACAGTCGGGGTTCGCCGCGTAGGGCACCTTTTCGAAGTCCATGTCGAGCGCGTCGTAGAACATGAGCGTCCCTTCTAAGAGTTCGCCTTTCCCAAGGAAGTACTTGGCCGTCTCGGTGGCCTGAATGCACCCGACGGTGCCCGGAAGCACCCCTAAGACGCCGGCCTCCGCACAGTCGGGGATCGTCCCTTCGGGGGGCGCTTCGGGGAACAGGCACCGGTAACAGGGCTCACCGCCGCCCGCGACGGTCGTGATCTGGCCCTCGAACTGGTAGATCGCGCCGTGAGAGAAGGGCGTCCCCGAGAGCACGCAGGCGTCGTTCACGAGGTACCGAGTCTCGAAGTTGTCGCTGCCGTCGACGACGAAGTCGTACTCGGCGACGAGTTCCTCGACGTTCTCGGCGGTGACCCGGAGGTCGTGGGTCGCGACATCGATGTTGGGGTTCAACGCCGCAACGAACTCCGCGGCGCTGTCTGCCTTCTTCCGGCCGACGTCGGCGTCCCGGTGGATCACCTGGCGTTGGAGATTGGAACGTTCGACGGCGTCGTCGTCGGCGATTCCTAAGGTACCGACGCCCGCCGCCGCGAGGTACTCGATGACCGGCGCGCCGAGGCCGCCTGCGCCGACCACGAGCACCCGACCGTCGAGCAGCGCCTTCTGGCCCTCGGGGCCGACCTCGTCCATGATGATGTGTCTGGAGTAGCGATCGAGTTGCGTGCCGTCGAGGCTGAGACCCGTCATACCCGTTCTTCCCGGCCGAGGCGCAAAAGCCCGCTGGTGGTCGCCCCGATTACGGCCCCAGGTCGACGACGGTGGGTTTTAGCGCTTGGCTGGCCCAGAGGTGGTATGGTCGACGAAGAATCCACTGAGTCGCTTCACGAACGCCTCGAAGCCGGCGAGGAGGTACAGGTGGTGGACATCCGTTCGGAGCGCGAATACGAGGAGGGTCACGTTCCGGGTGCGGTAAACGTCCCGATGAGCCGCTTTGCGAGCGAGATCGAACGCCACGAGTGGGGCGAGGACGTCGTCGTCGCCTGCCCGATCGGCGAGAGTTCGGTCCAAGCTGCCCGACTACTCGGTTCGTACGAGGGTGTCCCCGACGACGCCCGCGTCGCGAGCTTAGAGGGGGGGTATCGCGCCTGGGAGTACGACTTGGAAACCGGCTCGGGCGACAATAGCGAATCCGACGCCGGTGCCGAACCCGATGTCGACGCGCCCTTCTGAGTCAGCCCCGCAGGCTCCGTAGCGTCGCGACGCTTCCGTCGGCGGAACACCTCTATCGGCGCGACGCTCCCCGTCAGCGCGACACCGCGTCGACGTAACGTCTTCGGCCGGGGGAGCGGTCGGTGGCGGTCGTTCGTCCCCATCTGCTTAGACCGGCCGGTCGCAGAAGGGAATCGCCCGGGCCCGGCCATAATGTGGGGTCGCCCGGCCGTAGCACGGAAGTTTCTTTTACCGGGGACGAAACGAAGGAGTAGTCACTATGGGTCTGCTCCAGGCCTTTCGGGACGCGTTCGGGCCCGACATGGACGACGGTCTCCGCTATCGCTGTACGAACTGCGGTCGGAAGTTCGTCTACCGGGTGCGATTTTCGGAGCCGGACTGTCCGTACTGCGATTCGACGGCCGTCGAGCGACTCGACGGCTCCTGACCGGGCCGATCGTGGTCGGCCCGCCAGTCGACTTCGCGCTCGTTGTCGACGGTCGAGTGCCGAGCGTCGGCCGTCGGGGAGCGAGGGTCGGTTATCGGTGGGCCCCAGCGCTCCAGCGCTCGGTGCCCGAAGCTCGATACCCGGAACTCGAAGCCCGATTCTCCGCGACGATCCGGCGATGACACCCCGCGAGGCTTTTGTACCGGACGCTCTTATAAATGGATATGGTTCGTTGGTTATCGGTAATTACCGGGTTCGTCGTAGGGTTGATAATCAGCGTTCTCGGACTCGTGTTGCCGCCGTTCGGTCAGATCGGCGGCGGACTCATCGGCGGGTTCGTCGCAGGCTATCTCGCTGGCCCGGGGCTCGGCCGGGGTGCCTGGCACGGGCTGCTTTCGGGTGCGCTCGGCGGACTCCTCATCGCCATGTTCGTCGCTATCGGCAGCGCGTTGCTCGGACTCACCGGCGTCGTCGATCCGGTCGGCGCGCTGTTCGGCGGGGCGGGACTCGCGACCGTTGCGTTGCTCCTCGGATTCCTCCTCGCGCTCGACAGCGCGATCGGCGGGGCGATCGGCGGGGCGCTCAAGTCCTAACACGCACCTTCTTTACGTCGAGTTTCCTCGCTCGCGCCTTCGGCGCTCATAGTTCGAAGGGCGGGAAGCGCCTTTCGTTATCTGCTCACGGGCCTGCGGCCCGCTCACGGGTCGTTGCTCCCCGTTCGCTTTTCCGAGCCGATCCCCGTCGGTCCTCATCGCCTAACTGACACCGCCAAGGCAACGAGCTGGCCCCGGGACGCGCCACGTGCCGGTCGATTCCGGGGAGCCGTCGACCGGAAGTCGCCGATCGAGAGCGGTCGGCCGAGGACGATCGACTACCAGGCCCACTCCTCGCGGGGATCACGATCGTCGCTTGCGCGGTCGTAGACGTGTTCGCCGTCGACGAAGACCTCCCGCGCGTCGGTTCCGATCTCGAAGGGCGGGCCGTCCCAGACGACGAGGTCGGCGTCGGTGCCGACGTCGAGCGTGCCGACCCGGTCGTCGATGCCGAGGATTTCGGCGGGGGTGCGGGTCACCGTTTCGATCGCGACCTCGGCGGGGAGGCCCTCGCGGATCGCGAGGCCGACACACACATCTAAGTGTTCCTGGGGGAGCACCGGCGCGTCGGTCTGTATGGCGACCTCGACGCCCGCCTCGTGGAGCAGCCCCGGTGTCTCGAAGGTGATGTTCCGGAGTTCGTATTTCGCACCGGAGTACAGCGACGGCCCACAGACCGCGGGGACGTCGCGTTTCGCGAACTCCTCGGCGACGAGGTGGCCCTCAGTCGCGTGCTCGATCGAGAGGTCGGTAATATCGAACTCGTCGGCGATACGAAAGACGGTACTGATGTCGTCGGCGCGATGGGCGTGGACGCGGAGAGCCAGGTCGTCCTCGACCACTCGTGCGAGGTTTGCCATGCCCAGATCGCGCTCGAAGGGGTCGTCCTCCTCTGTGGCACGGGCGCGACGGTCGGCGTAGTCTTCGGCGTCCATGAGCGCCTGGCGCAGCGTCGCCGCCACCCCCGGGCGGGTCGCGGGTTGGCGCTCGGCCCGTTCGCCGTGGAACCGTTTGGGGTTCTCGCCCATCGCGGCCTTCATGCCGTCCTCTCTGATGTGCATCTCGTCGGCGACGTTCCCGTAGGTCTTCATCGAACAGATCACGCCGCCGATCACGTTGCCGCTGCCCATCCGGGCGCTCACGGTCGTCACGCCGCCCTGGAAGGCTCGCCTGAGTTCGTCGTCCCGGGGGTGAAAGCCGTCGATCGCGTTGACGTGTGGGGTTACCGGATCGGTGCCCTTGTTGATGTCGGCGTCCTCGGGTTCACCCCATTCGGCCATCCCGGCGTGGCTGTGGGCATCGATCAAACCGGGCGTGACGTGCCCGCCGTCGGCGTCGATGACGGTCGCGTCGGCCGGTATCTCGGCGTTCTCGCCGACCGCGCTGATCTCGTCGCCGTCGATCACTACGATTCCGTCGTCGATCGTCCCTGCTCCGGTGACCGTGTGGACGACGCCGTTCTCGATCGCACGCATAGCGTCTGGAAGCGGCGGGGATCGGATCAACGTTCCCCTCCGAGAGAACGGCCGCCGGTGACGGGTAACCGATCGGCTGATTCCCGGGCGAGCGGGCGACGACGCCGTGTGCACCGAGCCGTTCGCTCGATCTACTCGAACGTCTCGCGCGCTCGCTGAGCGTAGCTGTTGTTCGTCCAGCTGCGGACGTCGCGCATCCGATTGAGAGCCGCCGTCGCCTCGTCTTCGGCGAGTAGGTGCTTGCGAACGAGCACGGCGATCAGCTTCGGCGTGGTCACCAGTCGACAACCGACGAGCGACGCGTGGACGATCGCTAGTTCGTCGAACTCGTCGCAGAGGAACATTGCCGCCCCGACCTCGTTGGCGAGCGTAACGGCCGCGTTCTCGCCGCCGTCAAGCGGAAAGGCCGTATCGAGGTCGACATCCCGCACATCGATCCGATCGCGTCGGTCGAGCACTGCTCCCGCAACGCGTCCGTGATCGCCCGCGTACGATGCTGTCGTGTGGAGTTCCGCGATCACTTCGGAAGCGGTGAGGGCGGTGTATTTGTTCAAGAGAACATCGAGCGGCGAGGGATCGTGACCGGCCACGACGCCGAAGCTTACGAGGGCTGACGTGTCGGCGACGACGGTCGTTATCTACAGGTCAGCCAGCTCCTCGATGAGGTCGTCGTCGAGTTGGCGTTTCAGCACGCGGAAGTTCGCCGCCCGTTCGGGACCGGCCAGTTCCCGTAACTGGTCGAATGTGATCTCCTCGTCGTAGTACGCGCCGGCTATCTCCTGGACGAGCCGGTCGTCGCCCGCGGCATCGCGGAGGTACTCCCGTAGCGCGTCGGTCAGGACCTCGGTACGGTCGGTCCCGAGCACCGTTGCGAGCACGTCGGCCCGCTCGACGAGCTTCTCCGAGGCGCGAAACTGCACCCGTCGTTTGTCGCTGCTCATCCGTGTGTACGTTGTGAGCCAAGTATCAAAACGCTTGGCCTGCTCGTTCGCTCATGGTGCTCGTTCACCCTACTGAATCGCGAAAAGCCAATGGGTTCGGGCGGATTTGAACCGCCGGCCTCCTCCATGTCAAGGAGGTGTCATAACCAGCCTAGACCACGAACCCTCGCCTATATGCGCTCCGTCGTTGGCAACCGGCCCATTAGAACGTTTCGGAACGAGGGTTCGGTGATTCAATCGAAGCAGTGTTCTCGAAAGCTCCCGCGGCTCTCGACAGTCCGGGGCTCGCTACGCGCGTTCGCTCCTGGTTCGAGAGACTCTTCGCGTTTCTCGTCGCGATCCTGTTGGCTCACGAGAGTGCTACAAGAGACGCTTCGCGTCTCTCGGCATGACAAGAGAGCTCCGCTCTCTTGAACCACTTCGCTCTCGTGAACGCCCGGGACCGATCGAGGAGCCACGGCCCCTTTCAGTCCCGCCCGACAGCACCGCCACACGGCCGTATCGATAATGCGATCCGGTGCGACAATCTTAAATTGATGTATGAATTTGTACATCGTAGCCCAAAAGAGTTCATCAGTGATCCCAATGCAGGCATACATCGAAGCGGTAACCGACGGCGTGGATCTGTCGTTCGCAGAGGCGCGTGAGGCCGCGACCGCCATTTTCGAGGGGGCGACCGAGGCACAGATCGGCGCGCTGCTGGCCGCGCTGCGCGCGAAGGGCGAGACCGAGACCGAGATTGCGGGCTTCGCCGCGGGGATGCGCGAAGCCGCCCGGACGATCTCCCCGGATCGAAAGCCGCTCGTCGATACCTGTGGCACCGGCGGGGATATCGTCGCGGCGGGCGCAGGCGTCGCGGTCGCGAAACACGGCAACTACTCGGTGTCCTCCGCGTCAGGCAGCGCCGACGTGCTCGACGAGTTAGGGGTCACGATCGATGCTTCTCCCCCGGACGTCGAGCGCACGATCGAGGAGCGTGGGATCGGCTTCATGCTCGCACCGGTGTTCCACCCGGCGATGAAGGCTGTTATCGGCCCTCGGAAGGAGTTGGGGATGCGGACGATCTTCAACGCGCTCGGCCCGCTCACGAACCCCGCCGGCGCGGACGCCCAAGTGGTTGGGGTCTACGATCCCGAGTTGGTCCCGGTGTGTGCCCGCGCGCTCGCCCGGCTCAATGTCTCCCGTGCGCTCGTCGTCCACGGATCGGGCATGGACGAGATCGCACTACACGATGCGACCACCGTCGCGGAAGTCGATGGCGAGCACGTTACCGAATACACCATCGAACCGGCTGACCTCGGACTGGAGTGCTACGACATCGAGCGCGTCGCCGGCGGGAGTCCCCGGGAGAACGCCGCGGCGACCCGGGGGGTCGTCGCCGGCGAGGTCACGGGCGCGAGACGCGAGATCGTCCTCGCGAACGCCGGGGCGGCGATCTACGTCGCCGGCCGGGCCGACTCGCTCGAAGCGGGGGTCGAACGCGCACGCGAGGCGATCGATGCAGGCGAGGCGGCGAACACGCTCGACGCCCTCCGGCGACCGGTCGAGAGCGACGGCGAAGCGGGAACGACGGCGGGAGCCGAGTCCGGACCCGACGCCGAACTCGAAGCGCGATGACTGACTCTACCGGACCGATCGGCGCGGAGGCGACCGGCATGATGACCGGAATAGGGACCGACACGGGGGCGACAGCGACCAACGCGTCGACGGTCGGCGCAACGACGGCCGGCACGACCGGAACGAAGATCTGCGGGCTCACGAACGAAGCCGATCTGGCCGCCGCGGTCGACGCGGGCGCGGACGCCGTCGGGTTCGTCGTTGGCGTGTCGGTCGACTCTCCCCGGGAGATCGCGCCCGAACGCGCCCGCGAACTGGTCGCGGCGGTGCCGCCGTCCGTGTCGAGCGTCGTCGTGACGATGGCTGACGCGGCCGACGCCACCGAACGGGCGGTCTCGCTCGTCGAGGAAGCGAATCCCGACGCGCTACAGGTCCACGCCGCGAGCCCCGAGGAGGTGGCTTCGATCCGGGTGGCGATTACGGTGCCGGTGATCGCGGCGATCGACGCCAGAGCCGATTCCGCCGAGTTCTCGGAGGCAGCCGACGCGCTGCTCGTCGACTCGCTCGACGCGGCCGGTGCGGGCGGGACCGGCGAGACCGGCGACTGGGAGCGCGCTCGGGAAATCGTCGCCGAGAGCACAGTGCCGGTGATCCTCGCCGGCGGGCTCGACCCCGAGAACCTCAGCAGGGCGGTCGAGCGGGCCCAGCCGTTCGCGGTCGACGTCGCGAGCGGCGTCGAGAAACACGGCGGGGTGAAGGACCACGACGCCGTACGAGCGTTCGTCGCACGCGCGACCGCTACGCGGCCGGGGGCAGCGGTACGGTCGTGAACCTCGATACGAGCCGCGCGGAGTTCGTCGACCACGCTACCGGTACCGCGAACGACGAGGGCGACGAGCGACCCGCCGTCGTTCGGGCTGGAGCGACCCTCGACGTCGAGACCGAACCGCTCGCGGCGTACGCCGCCCTCTCGGGATACCCAGACGAAAGCGGTGAGAGCGACGGAAGCGATGGGGCCGACGAGACGAACAAAGCCGACGACACTGGCCGAACCGACGCGTCGGGTGAGGATGAGCGGTACTCGTTTCTGCTCGAAAGCGCCGAGAAGGTCGCGTCGTCCGATCCGGCGGGGGCGTTCGCGCCGGCCGAAAGCGCCGAAACCGATCACGCCCGGTACTCGTTCGTCGGGTACGACCCCGCGGCGGTGGTGACGATCGACGACGGCCAGATCGATACGGAGGTCTTCGACGGCCGCTACGCCGGGCTCGTCGAACTCGGTCGAGCGAGCCACGACGCGGGTAATAAGGAGACCGGCGGCGATCGGAGTCCATCCGACGGGACGACCGAGCACGCGGGCGCTCCCGATACGCTCGATCACCTCCGGGAGGTGCTCTCGGGCGTGCGGCTCGCGGGATTTCCCGAGACCGACCGCCAGTTGCTCGACGGCGGCCTCGTCGGCTTTCTGGCCTACGACGCGGTGTACGACCTGCACCTCCGGGAGGTCGGCTTGGAGCGGCCGCCCTCGTCAGTGCCCGACGCCCAGTTCGTGCTCACGACCAAGACCGTGGTGTTCGACCACACGCCCGAACTGGGAGCCGAAAGCGACACGCAAGGCGAAGACAGGAGCGCGAGTGGAGGCAGGACTGGTCCCGTCGTCTCGCTCGTATTCACGCCGGTCGTCAGGCCCGACGACGATCCGGGGGCGATCTACGACGCGCTCCGAGCCGAAGCAGAACGCGTCGAGCAGGTGCTTTCGGCCGCCGGCCCCATCGAAACCGGCGGCTTCCGGCGCACCAGCGAGCACGCGGGGTCGCGCGCCGAGTACGAGGCGGCGGTCGCGCGGGCCAACGAACACGTCCTGGACGGTGACATCTATCAGGGCGTGCTCTCGCGTGCTCGCGAGTACGACGGGCGGGTCGATCCGCTGGGCCTGTACGAGGCGCTGCGCGCGGTGAACCCCTCTCCGTACATGTACCTGCTCGAAAACGGGGACGGAAGCGTGGTCGGCGCGAGCCCCGAGACGCTGTTGTCAGTCAGCGGTACCGAGATCGTCTCGAACCCGATCGCCGGTACCTGTTCCCGGGGCGCGAGTCCTGTCGAGGACCGCCGGCTCGCCGGCGAGATGCTCGCCGACGGCAAGGAACGATCCGAGCACACGATGCTCGTCGACCTCGCGCGCAACGACGTCCGCCGGGTCGCACGGTCGGGCAGCGTGCGCGTACCGGAGTTCATGAACGTGCTCAAGTACTCACACGTCCAGCACATCGAGTCAACGGTTACCGGCGACCTCCACGAGAACCGGGACGCCTTCGACGCAGTGCGGGCGGCCTTTCCCGCGGGCACCCTCTCGGGCGCGCCGAAGATCCGCGCGATGGAGATCATCGACGCGTTAGAAACCGAGCCCCGAGGACTGTACGGCGGCGGAGTAGGGTACTTCTCCTGGACGGGTGACGCCGACCTCGCGATCGTGATCCGCACGGCGACGATCGAACACGGGGTCGCCGGCGACGCCGCCGATATCGACGCCACCGAGACCACTGAGGCCACTGACGGCAACGACGGTGATGGTCGAGCGCGGGATCGGATCACCGTCCGGGCGGGGGCAGGGATCGTCGCCGACAGCGACCCGGCGAGCGAGTACGACGAGACCGAACGCAAGATGAACGGAGTGCTCGTGGCGCTACGACGGATCGAACGTTCGAAGGCTCCCGCGGAGGCGACGCGATGAGCGCCGACCGTCCGCGCGAAGAACTGACGAACGGCGAACGAATCGGAGTCGACGAGCGGACGGACGACAGGAGAACTGAGGGCGACGGGCGCACCGAAGGCGACGAGCGAACCAGCGGTGACGGGCGAACCGGAGGAGAGGGGAAGACCGGGACGGCGACACCGACGACGCCCCACGTGCTGTTCATCGACAACTTCGACTCGTTCACCTATAATCTCGTCGAGTACGTCGAGGAAGCCCTGCGCGCTCAGGCGACCGCTGCGGAGGCGGTCGACACCGCCAACCCCGTCGAGGGAACCGACGGAATCGACGGCGCTGACGAGATCGACGACCAGCGAATCGACGGGGGCGATCCTGATGACGGTCGGAATTCCGGTCGCGGTATCGGGAGCGAGATCGAGACCACGGTGGTTCGCAACACCGTCTCGCTCGCCGACGTCCGCGCGATCGATCCGGACGCGATTGTGATCAGCCCCGGACCGGGTCACCCGGCGAACGCCCGCGATGTCGGGGTCACGATCGACGTGTTACGGGAGGTGAGCCCCCACGTTCCGACGCTTGGGGTCTGTCTCGGTCTCGAAGCCGCGGCGTACGCCTATGGCGGGTCGGTCGGGCGCGCGCCGGCCCCGATCCATGGGAAGGCGACGCCGATCGACCACGACGGGACGGGGATCTTCGCCGGCATCGAGGGGGGGTTTCCGGCCGGTCGGTACCACTCGTTGATCGCCAGCGAAGTGCCGGACTGTTTCGCCGTGACGGCGACCGTCGAGGGCGACGGCGAGACCCTCGTTATGGGAATTCGCCACCGCGAGTACCCGATCGAGTGCGTCCAGTTTCACCCTGAAAGCGTGCTTACCGGCGTCGGCCACGACCTGATCGGGAACTTCTTAGCGCGCATCGAGTGACGGATAGACGGATGAACAGGCGAGTGGCGACCGCCGAACCCGCCACCGGCTTCGTAGGCGTTTTAATCATTATATTTACTTGCAATAGTGATGCATTAACTGGTCCGTATCGCGGTACAACCCCCTACCACTTCGGGTGTATATCGGGCTTTCGTCGAGCGGTTTCGGGCGAAGCGCAACCACTTTCACTCCGGTCCGGTCAGTATTAAGAGGGACTGGCGTCATTAGTTGGTCCGTACGCGAACCCGCAGTAGCTGGATCGCCCGCACCGAACGGGAAGTCACATCTATGCCGACAGCAAACGCTCTGATCATGGAACGACAAGGAGACGGGAACGGACGGGAGGCGACGGAACGCCGTCGCCGGAGGTCGAACAGATGAGCAACGCGAACGAGCCCGCAGGTACCGATACTGGTACCGACGAAAGCACCGACGCGAACACGGGCACGGGGAGAGAGACGGACGCGGACTCCGCGGAGGCGGTCACGCTTCCGGTCAAGCGCACCGACGGGGAGACGCTGGCTGAACGACTCACGACGACCGCCTACGAGAACATCCTGCCGGCGCGATACTTGCAACGCGACGCCGACGGGAACGTCGTCGAAGAACCCGAGGACCTCTTTGCCCGCGTCGCGAAGAACATCGCGCTCGCCGAAGCGGCCTTCGAGGCCGACCGCGGGGGGACCGAGATCTCAGTTTCGCCGAGCCAACTGAAACCCGATCACCCGCGCCGGGACGAGCTGGCCGAAGAAGTGTTCGGGGCTGGCGCGACGGCCGCGGACGACACGGAAACCGCACTCACCCCCGAGAACGTCAGCAAGTTCGCCTACGAGACGGTCGTTCCCGAGCTGCCGGCCGAGGCGAGACGGCGCGTCGAAACCGTCCGTCGGGAGTTCCAGGAACTCATGGAGTCGCTGTCGTTCACGCCGAACTGCGTACCGCCGGATTCGCTCGTCGCGGCCGGAGGTGGTCTCAAGCCGCTGACGGACGTTGAACCGGGTGAGCGCGTCTACGATGATGAAGACGGGAACGCTCAGGTCGAGTCGAAGTACGAAAACGGCGAGAAGCGAGTCGTCGAAATCGAAACGGACAGCGGATATTCCGTTCGGGCGACGCCTGAGCACTACTTCCGTGTCATCACCGACGCAGGCGAGTACGAGTGGCGGCAGGTAAAAGACATAGAATCGGACGACGCGATCGTCGTTCAGAGGGACTTCCTCGACGACGACGGCTCTCCGGCTGAGTTGCGTTCCCCCGTGGCGGCGGACGGTGGAGCTGCCGTCACGAGAGCGAGCGGGAACGATCTCGGACGGCCGAGAGCGGAGTTCGAAGTTCCGGATGCGGTGACGCCCGAACTCGCCGAGTGGCTCGGACTCTACACCGGGGACGGAACAGCACGCGAAAGCGGTGTCAGAGTCGCGTTCGACGAGCAGGACACCGACCTCCTCGACCACTGGCGTGCGCTGACCGAGTCGGTGTTCGGCTTCGAACCGACCTCGCGGACTCGGAGCGACGCGGCCTGCGAGATTGGGCAGGCGTCTCGGCGTGATCTCTACGAATTCCTCGATCGAAACGACCTACTAAACGAGACTTCGAGTACCGCTACGATCCCCGAACCGGTTCTCGAATCGGGTCGAACATCTATTGCGAGTTTCCTTCGGGGATTGTTCGAAGCCGACGGTACGGTCGGAGAGCGATCCATCGAGCTGTATACCCACAGCGAATCGCTCGCACACCACGTACAGACGCTCCTGCTCGGACTCGGCGTCCGCTCGTCGCTCAACGAGAAGAGAGACGGATATCGGGTTACGATCCGGAAGAACGTCTGTGGGAAACGATTCGTGGACCGCGTCGGATTCATTAGCGAGCGAAAACAGGCCGCTGCGCGGCGGTTCGAGACGGTATCGGCAAACGCTACGTCAGTGAAGATACCGAATCAGACCGAGCAGCTACACGAGTGGTTCCGAGGGACCGATCTGGGACTCGACGCGTACCGCGACCTATCCCAGTTCCTGATCGATCCGGATTCGAACTATCACCAGGAAATCAACGTCGGAGTCTTCGAACGATACGCTGAGGAGTACCCCGAGTTGTGGGACGCGCCAGTCGCCGAATTCGTCCAGCGCGACCAGTTTTACGAGACGGTATCAGGGGTCAGGGAAGTCGGGACGATGGCCGTCGAGGACATGCAGGTTCCACGCCGGAACACCTACCTCGTCGAGGGGTTCGTGAGCCATAACAGTCCGACCTTGATGAATGCGGGCGGCGAACTCCAGCAGCTTTCTGCGTGTTTCGTCGATTCTCCCGGAGACGATTTGACCAACATCCACGAAACCGCCACTGAAGCTGCACAAGTGTTTCAGAGCGGAGGTGGTATGGGATATGCTTTCTGGAAACTCCGGCCCTACGGCGATGCTGTCGGCTCTACTGGCGGGATCGCGAGCGGTCCTATCACATTTATGAGGACCTTTGATCAGATGTGTGAAACGATTGCCCAAGGGGGGACTCGGCGGGGCGCTCAGATGGCCGTCATGCGCGTCTCGCACCCGGACGTCATCGAGTTCATCCACGCGAAGAACAAGGACGTCTCGCTCGCTCATTGCCTTCGCTTGAACGACCCCGACGACTACACCTATACGAGCTTCAACGACGCCTTGGAGGAGGCACGCGGACTCATCGACGATGACGGCCGCGTACCCAAACACCTGCGCAACGCCGTCGAGGGCCACCTGTCCAATTTCAACATCTCGGTGGGCGTCACCGACGGCTTCATGGACGCGCTGTACGCCGACGAGGACTTCACCTTCACCAACCCCCGCACCGAAGAACCCCACGTCGCGACCGCAGAGACGAAAGAGATGTACGAGCGGTACGACTTGGGGCACTACGTCGAAGTCGGCGAGGAACTCTCGATTCCCGCCAACGAACTCTGGGAACACGTCGTCGCCGGCGCACACGAGAACGGCGAGCCGGGCGTGATCTACTTAGAACGGGTGAACGATGAACACTCCTTCGACGTAGATGAACACCCTGACCACCGAATACTCGCCACTAATCCCTGCTTCGTCGGTGAAACCGAACTGCTGTGTCCCGAGGGTGAGACGGCAACGATCGCCGATCTCGCCGCTGACGGAAGCGCGATCGAGGTACTCTGCCGGGATCAGGAAACGGGACGAACATGCATTCGTGAAGGTGTCGAACCACGTCTCACGCGCGAGAACGCCGAAGTCGTTCGCGTCCAGACCGAAGCCGGCCCCTCGATCGTCTGTACGCCCGATCACGAAGTACGGACGCCGGACGGGTACGTCGAGGCAGAGACCTTCGAGGGCGGCGAGAGCGTAATCGCCTATACCGGCGAGGCGGTCGGCGAACCGGCACACGAGACGCTGACAGTCGCGTACGTCGAAGAGGCCGGCACAGCGGACGTCTACAATATTACCGTCTCCGAGCACCACAACTACTTCTGTCGTACCGAGGCTGCAGGCGACGAAGACCGCTTCCTCAACGTTGCGAACTGCGGCGAACAACCCTTAGAGGAGTACGAGGCCTGCAATCTCGGCCATATCAACCTCTCGACGCTCGCCGCCGAGAACGCGCCGGACTGGCGGGTCTGGTCCGCGGAGCACGAAGGCGAGTACGACTCGCTTGCGGCGGCGGTCGAAGCCTTCCTGGAGGAAGCGATCGACACCGAGGAGTTCGACCACCGCATCGCGTGGGGGACCCGTTTCCTCGAAAACGTGGTGACGATGAGCGACTTCCCAGTGCCCGCGATCGAGCAGAAGGTCAGGGAGATGCGAAAGATCGGCCTCGGGATCATGGGCCTCGCCCAACTGTACATCCAGCTGGGCGTGCGCTACGGCTCGGAGCCGGGCAATGAGATCGCCCGCCAGCTCATGACTCACATTAATCACGGCTCGAAGCGGACCTCCCACGCCATCGCCGACGAGCGCGGCTCCTTCGCCGACTGGGCGGACTCGAAGTACGCTTCGCCAACGGAGTACCGCGAGTGGTTCGAGACCCAGACCGGCGAGTCCGCCGACGAATGGGCGAACGGGTACTCGATCAGAAATCACAATACGACCACCATTGCCCCGACCGGAACGACTTCAATGGTTGGAAATACGACAGGTGGCTGCGAGCCCATCTACAACGTCGCGTACTACAAGAACGTCTCCGACGACGTGCAGGGCGATGAGATGCTCGTCGAGTTCGACGACTACTTCCTGCGAGTCCTGGAGGCGAACGACATCGACGTCAATGCGGTCAAGCGCGAAGCCCAGGAACAGATGGGTGCGAACGAATTCGACGGCGTCGAAGGCCTGGAAACCGTTCCGACCGCGATCGGCGAACTGTTCGTTATCACCGCCGACCTCACTGGCAAGGATCACGCGAGCGTCCAGTGTGCCTGTCAGAAGGGGGTAGATAGTGCGATTTCGAAGACGTGCAACTTCCCCAACTCCGCAACGAAGGAGGACATGGAGGAGGTCTATCGCTACATCTACGACCACGGTGGGAAGGGCGTCACCGTCTACCGGGACGGCACTCGATCGAAGCAGGTGCTGACGACGCGCGCGGAGAACGCCGAGTTCGCCGACGAGGAAGAGGCGGTCGCCGTGCTCGTCGATCGGATCGAGGAGGTATTCGGCGGGATCGAGGGCTTTCTGGACCACGAGGAGGTCCGGTCGAGCGTCGAAGCCGAGATCGCCTCGCTCGTCGCCGAGGACACCGCCGCGTCGACACCACCGACCGTCGCGGAGCCCGAACCGGAGATGGGGGCCTACGCGACGAAACAACAGCGCCCGGACGTCCTCCGGGGGGTCACACAACGCATCGAGACGGGCTATGGGCGGATCTACGTGACGATCAACGAGGACGTCGAACGCGACCAACCTTTCGAACTGTTTGCGAACACGGGCATGAGCGGCGGCTTCACCGGGTCGTTCACCGAAGCGCTCGCTAAAAGCCTCTCAGTGGCGCTTCGTTCGGGCGTCGACCCGCGCGAGCTCGCAAACAAGCTCCAGGGGATCCGCAGCCCGAAGGTCGCCTGGGACAAAGGCGAGCAGATCAACTCGATCCCCGACGCGATCGGCGTTGCGATGCGTCGCTACCTCGACAGCGAGGTGGACAAGCCTTACCCCAAGCAGCAGAACCTCACCGAAGTCGCCGCGGACAGCGACGCCGCTGCGGGGTCGTCCGGAGGTAGGGCGAGCGAGACGAGCACCGACTCGTCCGCCAGCAGGGATGGCGGGGATGGAGAGAAGCAGGAATCGAGCGCCGAGACGACCGATGCGACCGCCGAACACGAGACCGACGGCGGCGCGACGACGCTTGATTCGGGAACCGATTCCGCGACGACCGACGGTGACCTCGTAGGGAACGGGAGCGCCGACGCGGCCGGCGAGTCGAATTCGGATTCGGATTCGGGAGCAATGGCGATCATCGACTCCGGCGAGAGCCCCGAGTGTCCGAGCTGTGGTGCTTTCTCGCTGTACTTCTCGGAGGGCTGTAAGACGTGTGAGGCCTGTGGCTGGTCGGAATGTTGAGGTGATTCCGACGCCACAAGACACACGTGACTCACAGGCCTCTGCGCAGGGCATCTCGACTCGAAGCGTGGTTCGACCGTCGACGATCGGGCCGTCCAGCATTCGTTCGCCAGTAGGGCCGGCCGACCGGTGCCAGTGAGAAGAACGGAAAGCCGAGGCTCGAAGATCAAAAACCGCGATCGGGGGGCCGGGCTATCGAGTCAGGGTTCGACGGTCACCGACACCCACCCGGTCGCGCCCCGGGGGTAGGGCTCTGCGACCTCCCGGGGTTGGATCGTCCCGTCGGCTTCGACGGCGCGGACGCGGACCTCGTGTGCGGCGTCTGGTGGGTCGTAGGTGTGAGTCCACTGCCGCCAGGCGGCTTCCGCAGCCGGTAGTCCGCGCTCGCGTTCGCTCGGGGCCGCCGGCAGCGGCTTCGACAACTCGGTTTCCCGCCAGTCGCCGCCGTCGATCGAGAGTTCGACTCGCTTTACGCCCCGCGCACCCGCATAGGCGTGGCCACCGACCTGGACGCGACCGTCGCCGAGGCGGTTTCGCGCGTGCAGTTTTGCGACCGTGTGGGCCTCGCCGGTCCCGTGCCAGCCCCGCCGTTCCCAAAACCCTTTGACAGGTTGGGTGCGCACCTCGATCGATTCGAGCCACTTGACCTGGATCTCGCCCCAGTGGCCGGGGACGAGCAGTCGCACCGGCGCACCGTGACCCCGGGGAAGGGTCATCCCGTCCATGCCATAGACGATCATCGCGTTTTCGAGTTCGTCGATCGAAAAGCCCTGGAAGTAGTCGTCAGCCGCGTCGATCCGGAGGTGTTTGCCCGTCGATTCGGCCCGTTCTAAGAGACCGGAAACCGGCACGCCGGTCCAGAGCGCAGTATCCGCCTCCGCGCCATTGAGTGTATCGCTGACACACCGGAGCGTTGCGAAGCGGTGTTCAGCCGCCATCGACGTGAGGTCGTCGTAGCCGATCGAGATTTCGTTCTCGACCGCCCCCGAGATCGAAAGCGACCAGTCGGCTGCACGCACGTCGGGGTCGATCGAGTTGATGTCGACCTCGTAGAAGTCCTCGCCGCTGAGCAGGCCTTCGAGGTCCGGGACCGATAGCGACCGCCGCCGTGCCGTTGCGAGCAACTGGTCGATCCCGGCGGGGCTGCCGCCCCCGTTGCCGTCCGCCTCGCCGTCGCCGTTCGCCTCGTCGGTACCGTCGGTCTCGGTGCCGTCAGGACCGGATCCGTCGCCGCTATTACCGGCGTTGGGGCCGTTCTCCGTGGGCGTGGCGGTGTCGGTTCCGGCGGCGCGGGTGGCGTTGGCGCTGCGATTCCCACCCAGTTCCGAGAGCGGTTGGGGGCTCCGTGCGGTTTCCGAACCCGCCGAACGGTTACCGATGAAAAAGCCGCCGAGCGCGACGACGACGGCGCCCGCGAGCGAGCCGAGCAGATCGCGTCTGCCGCCGTCGGTGTCCGCACCGGCCGCGTCGGCCGCGCCGATGGAGGCAACGAGCCCCGAGTCGGCGAGTTCACCTAGCGAGACGACGACGGCGCTCGCGAGACCGGCTCCGAGCGCGCTCGCTAGGTCCGCTGTCAGGACGAAGACGGCGAGCCAGGGCAATACGAGCGCGAGCGCGACGGTCGTCGCACGGTCCCCGCGGACCCGACCGGTGGCGAGCGCCGCGAGCGCGAGTGCGCTCAGCAGGCCAACTCCGAGAACGAGCGCGAAGCCGAGGTTCAGTGCCTGGCCGAGGTGCTCGATGCCGAGGGACTCTCCGAGCGGCGTCACGATGGTGATCGCGATCCGTAAGAGGACGTCGGGCACCGTGGCGGCGAGCCAGGACTCGATCGGCGCGGCGACGAAAGTCGGGGTCTGTCCCGCGACCGCGTACGACCCCGCGAGCCCGGCGACACCGGCGAGGATCGCTCGGAGTCCCAGGGTTCGAGGGAGGTCGAGGGAGGGTGTCTTCGGCATAGTATAACTCGTCGGTTTCCCTGTATGAACCTTGTCCGAACTTTCTCTAGAATCGGCCCCGAACGTCACGGGCGGTGACCGAACGACCCGCCGACGAGCGATCTGGCAGCCGAGCGACCGAGCGACAGCGCGGCGTCCTGACGACGGGTTAGGGGCGGGTCGGGAAAACGCTCAAGCGTCCCGGTGCCGACTTCACGGATGTGTCCCGAGAGCGGATGTCCGGAAAGCGCACATCCGAGGCAGAGGAGAACGGGGGCGGACGCGGACGGCCGTGTCCGTTCTGTGGTGAGGGGATGATCCATCGACACTGCAAGTACGTCTGCTCGAACCACGGAGTCGTCTACGATTGTGCAGACACCTTCTGGTGAGACCGGTCAGTGGCGTCCAGTTTACTACAGCGCGGAGGTCTCCTCCTTAACGGGGTTGTCCGGAAGACGCGAAGCGTCTTCTACGGGGATTACCCTCCCCGCGGCAGTCGCTTGGCGGACAGTCGGGTACATCGATACGACACCGCCGGGCATCCCCCGATCGTCGGTACCGGAGCGGGGAGAGGGAATCGTCGGTCGTCCGCTCTTTCGCGACGAAACGTGAGAGACTCCCTTCGATCGCGTCGAACCCCAGTTGTACGTACTCCGCCGTTGACGACGAACTACGCGAACATGATTCACCAGGTGCGGACGATCGAGACACAGTACGCGGACGACCTGCACGACGCGGGCATCGCGGGCATTGAGGGCATCGACCGGACCGTCGGCCACCTCCAGCAGATCGACGTTGCCAGACAGTACTTCAAGACGCTTTACATGCAAGCGGAGCTGTCGTATCTCTCTGATACTGATATGCGTCGGCACCCCGGCCGAACTCGTCGCCGTGGGGATGTTATTAATGATGTTGAGTTCGCCCGATACGACGTCGCTCGCGACCCTTCCGATTGGCGTGCTCCCGATGCTCGTCCTAGTCGGCCTCGTGCCACTCGCGATCCTCTTCGCGTTCGTGCTCCGGATCGCGGTCGTGACCCGGCGAACCACCGCGATCACGCCCTTCACGACGCCCGAACGGGAATCGCAGTCGATCGACCTTCCCTGAGTCCTTCGACGTGTGAAACCGGCACAAGTGTTCTATGCCTCCGAGTTTCTTCTGACTGTACCGTTCGGATCGTATAGCTACGCTGATGATTACACCTTCGACGTTTCTCCTACCGCATCCAGCACGAACTCGTGATCATTTGCCGTTCACCTCGGCGAAGAATTCCGCTCGCAGTTGAAGGGCTTACGCCCAGTTCGCTCGCTAGTTCAGTAAGTGAACACCTTCGCGGAATCTCGTAGAATCCACGTTCGACTGCCTCGACAACGAACTGTCGTTATCGGTCGGTCAGTAGCGTCGCTATGTCCGTCGACTGTGAGAGCTGTGCTACCTCGTACGATAACCCTCCTCGTCGTCAGTTGCTCCGCGAGTTCGGATAGCCGATGCTGCGAGGTGGTGAGTTCGGCGAACATCTCTCCGTTCCGCACTCGAACCGGGTAGGTGGGTTAAACTACCTGATTCGAGCACTGGCTCACAAACCGCCAGGACCGCCATCACGTATCGTATCAGCGCAACCTCCCCGTCACTGTGAGTGAGCTCAGCGGACATGGCCTCGGATGCAACATCGATGTGATGGACGATGTCCGCAGCGTCGACCTCCCGTACTTTTACCACTCCGACAATCCCGTCCTCAGTGTTGCGAGCATAGAGTATTCGGAAGTCGTTTTCATCGAATGCAGTCGATACCGTCTCGAGCCATGTACCCTCCGGAAGTGTGATTTTCAGCCGGACTCGTGGCATGGAACTGCTCCCTCCGCACCACATATAGACGTTCGACTTTCACCCGAATATGTTCCCGTGAATTCTGATTCTCGTTCGAACCGTCGTTGGCTACAATGGCGAAACGAACCACCCAGCAGAACCTCGAAACCGCTCTCAGTGCCGGAAACCACCGCTTGCAACTAGTGCTCTGGACGAACAGCGACGAAACGCCTCACGAACCGCCGACGCCGAGCGATCGAAACCGCGTCACGAGGTTACCATTGAGAAGGACGTTTTCGTTACGATGCGTGACGGGACGCATATTGCACTAGACATCTACCATCCCGCCGAGGAGGCCCTATCCGCCCTCTACGCGGTCGCTCCGTACCTGAAGGACGAAGCAGAGCTCCCCGCAGTTCCTACATTCCGATGGCGCGAAACGGGACCGATCGAGTGGTACGTTGAGCGGGGCCACGCCTACGTTCTCGCCGATACCCGTGGCTCGGGGAATTCGGAGGGCTCATGGCGCTTTTTCGATCAGCATGAACAGCACGACACCTACGACACGATCGAATGGATCGCCGATCAGTCGTGGTGTACCGGAAAGGTCGGTATGATCGGTGAGTCCTACTACGCTATTATCCAATGGCTGGCTGCCGCTCAGGACCCCCCACATCTCGAATGTATTGCACCTTTCGATGGGCTCGTCGACCTATACCGGGACGCCGTCTATCACGGCGGGATTATGAGCAGCAATTTCATCGCCACATGGCCGTTCACGCGTCGAGCGAACCACTTGCTCGATCAACCGGAGCCGCTGAACGCGGAGAGCATGGAGTACGACCTCATGAACGAGGTCCTCACCCATCGGATCGACGACGCGTGGTATCGAAGGCGGTCGGTCGTCTCACAGCTAGAGCAGATCTGCGTTCCCACCTATTCGATCGGTACGTGGGAGGGGCTCGAGTGTTGCTTCCGTGGTACGACCGCTGGCTCAAGGGCTACGAGAACGGTATCATGAACGATCCACCGGTCATCGTGTTCGTGCAGGGTCGCGAGGCCGCGTCCGCAGTCGAATCGACTTCCATCACCTACCGGACCCGGACTAGGAGGTCGGCACGGCTACGTTCAACGATCGAGGGATGCCGAGTTCGGTGGCGAAAATCCTCACGTTCACGAGCGACCCGTTGTCCTCGGATTTAGAGATCACCGGCCCGATCGAGATGGTGCTGTATGCCTCTTCCGACCAACCCGATACGGACTTCTTTATCCGGGTGTCGGATCAGAAACCGACGAGCACGATTCAACGAATGGTCCAGCGACGCCTCGTCGGCGAGGTCCCACCGGAGGCGACGGTGGTGACACGGGGATGGCTGAAGGCATCCCATCGTGCGTTCGATGAGAACCGTAGCACGCTGGGGCGACCGTATCACCCACACCAAGACCCGAAGTCGCTCGAACCGGGTGAACTCTACGAGTTCCGAATCGAAGTCTGGCCGACCTCGTACGTGTTCCCGGAAGGTCACCGGATCCGCATCGGAGTGGTCCCGGGGGACTCACCGATCGTTGACGCTCCGTTCAGTCACCACTACGGGTTGAAGATGGGAAACCGATACGTTCTACCACGACGCGGATCACCCTTCTCATGTTCTTTTGCCCGTTGTCTCGGCCGAGTAGGTGCTCGAACGGCGGGCTGCTGCATCGGCCGAACGACGAACTCGACGTGCCGTCCGCCGGTTTCGGTGATCGGACAGCGGTTCAGTCCTCGTCGTCGCCGCGTGCCCGCTCGAACATCGCAATCGCCTCCTCGCGCCGTTCGGAGTGGTCGGCGATCGGCGCGGGGTACTCCGGAGCACGCTCCTCGCGTTCGTCGTCGTCGAGCTCGTGCCAGGAGTGGATCGTCTCGGGATCGATGCCTTCCAGTTCGGGGACGTACTCGGTGATGTACTCGCAGTTGGGATCGAAGCGTTCGCCCTGGGTCATCGGGTTGAAGACCCTGAAATAGGGCTGGGCGTCCGTCCCGGTCGAGGCGGCCCACTGCCAGCCGCCGTTGTCGTTGCCGGTGTCGTGATCGACGAGGCGCTCGCGGAAGTGATCGTAGCCCGCCCGCCAGTCGAGCATGAGGTCCTTCGTGAGAAACGAAGCGACGATCATCCGCAGCCGGTTGTGCATGTACGACTCGCGTTTGAGTTGGCGCATCCCGGCGTCGACGATCGGATAGCCCGTCTCGCCGGCCTTCCAGGCCTCTAGGTCTTCGTCGCTCTCACGCCACTCGATCTCGTGTTCGTATTCCTTGTAGTTCTCGTTCACCACGTTCGGGTTGTAGTACAGTACCTGTGTGTAGAACTCCCGCCAGGCGAGTTCCTCCTGGTAGGCCTCGACCGATTCGCGCTCCTCGTCGCTGTCGGCGTCGTCCATCGCTTCTGCGGTTCGCTCGTAGACCTCTCGGATACCGATCGTCCCGTACTTCAGGTCCTGGGAGAGCCGCGAGGTCGTTCCCTCCGCGGGGTAATCACGCCGCTCGTCGTAGCGATAGGCGTCCGCGGAACAGAACGCTTCGAGGCGTTCGCGTGCGGCGTCGGTGCCGGCGTCGGGAATCTCCCCGTCGAGTTCGTCGAAGCCCAAGTCGTCGAGCGTCGGTAGCTCCTCGCCGAACTCCCCGTCGTCGGCAACCGCCGCCAGGCCGTCGCCGTCGGGTTCGGGGTAGGGCTCCTCTTTGTCGCGGTCGAGCCACTTGTTGCCGAAGTAGGTAAACACCGAGTAAGGATCGCCGTTGTTGGTCGTGATCGAGCCCGGTTCGTGACAGACGGCGTCGTGAAAGCGCTCGTACTCCGAGCCGGCGTCGGCGAGGGCGTCTTCGACGTCTCGGTCGCGCTCGCGGGCGAGTCCCGAGTAGTCGAAGTTCCAGACCACGCCGTCAGCGTCGTATTCCTCGACCAGCCGCGGGAGTTCCTCCGCTGGGTCGCCGTGTGCGACGAAGAGGTCGCTTCCGTGCTCGCGATAGGTCTCGCGAAGGTTGGCGAGGGATTCCAGGAGGAAGGCCACGCGCGGCGGTGCGCCGTGATCCAATATGGCGGGATCGAAGACGAAAACGGGCAGCGCCTCGCTTTCCGCGGCCGCGGCGAGCCCCTTGTTGTCGGCCGCCCGGAGGTCCCGTCGGTGCCAGTGGATTCGCATAGGGATCGAAGCGGCGCGAGCGGTGTCAAAATATCGCTCCCCGCACCGATCCCCGGTACGATTCCCGCCTGAGCGGCGTGGATCGGCGACGGAGCGACGGTCTCCGGTGCTTATATCCATAGGCGTACCAGCGACCGTATGACGCTTTCCGAATTGTTCGGGCTGGACGGCGAGACGGCAGTCGTCACCGGCGGCGGTCGGGGGATCGGGCGCGCGGTCGCGCTGGGCCTCGCCGACGCCGGGGCTGCGGTCGTCCCCGTCTCGCGGACTGACGAGGAAGTACGAGAAGTCGCCACCGAGGCAGAAGACCGCGGGGGAACGGCGCTCGCCGCGACCGCCGACGTTACCGACGAGGGAGCTGTTGCCGATCTCGTCGATCGCGTCGAGCGCGAACTGGGCGGCATCGACGTCCTCGTGAACAACGCTGGCGCGAACCCGACGGCGGCACTCGGCACGCCCGAGGACGTCGATCCCGAGGCGTTCTCGCGCCTGATCGATGTGAATCTCACCGGGGTCTTTCGCTGTACCCATGCCGCTGCACCCTCGCTCGCCGACCGCGGCGGCTCGGTCGTCAACGTCGCGAGCGTCGGCGGTTTAGTGGGACTGCCCCGCCAACACCCCTACGTGGCCTCGAAACACGGGCTCGTCGGCATGACGAAGAGCTTAGCGCTCGACTGGGCACCCGACGTCAGGGTCAACGCCGTCGCGCCGGGGTACGTCGCAACCGACCTCACCGACGACCTGCGCGGGAACGGGTCGCTGGCGGCGTCGATCGAGGAGCGCACCCCCATGGAACGGTTCGCCGACCCCGAGGAGATCGCTGGCGCAGCCCTCTTTCTCGCGAGCGACGCCGCTTCGTTCGTTACGGGCTCGGTGCTGACGGTCGACGGCGGCTGGACGGCACGCTGACAGGAACGACGATTGATAGTCCGGAAACGGCGATCGCTTACGTTCCCCACTCGTCTTCGATGGCGTTCGCGAGAACTTCGACGACCTCCATGAGGACTCGCTCGCCGGTCTCAGCCGTCGCGTGCGTCGCTTTGTAGAAGACGCCTGAGTCGGGGATCGTGTCTTCGGGTGCAGGCTTGAGAACGTATGGCGGGTTGCGCGACGATCCGTCGTCGACAATGGCGTCCTCGTCCACCAGATCGGGCCGGAGATACAGCATGAGCGACGTCTCGACGACCCCGGCGTGTTCGGCCTCCCAGCCGGGAAAGCCGCCGGGAACGTTCTCGAATATTGGCCCCCGGGTCGACGCCGAGAGGAGGTCCCACCAGCTCGCAATTACGAAGCGGTCGTCGAGACCGTTCTCCAGGTGGCGGTCGATCGCCTCCCGGATCGCGTACTCGTTTTCGAAGTGGCCATTGACGATCACGAACTCGCGAACCCCGTCGCGCGCGAGGTCGGCGACGATGTTTCCTACCTGTCGGCGGAGGGTGTCGCCGTGCACGCTCGTCGTCGCGACGAACTCCGGTCCGCCGCCGCTTCCGGGCTGAGACGTGTAGCCGTAGTGCAGCGGCGGTGCGACCATGCCGCCCGCCTCGTGTGCGGTCCGCTCGGCGATCTCGATCGCGATCACCGTATCGACGCTCAACGGGAGGTGCGGGCCGTGCTGTTCGGTGCTGCCAATAGGGACGAACACCGGACCATCGTCGATTCGATCCTCGAAGGCCTGCCAGGTGAGTTCTTCCATCCGGACGGTATCATCGGTCTCGGTCATCGATCGTCGGTGCTAATTTTCGTTCCCAGTGAATAGCTGTTCGGGACCTCTCGACAGTAGCATTTAGCAATTTCTAGACGGAGTTGTGGAAACCGTTTAGGGAGCCGCCGAGTGCTCGACTCCCGCGGCTCGCTGCGTGCGTTCGCTCGTGGTTCAAAAGGCGCTCCGAGCCTTTTATCACTGCGGGAAATCTTCAATTTCCCGCTTGCAGCAAAAACGCTCTGCGTTTTTGCCACATCACGAAACGGCTTCGCCGTTTGAACGACTGTGCTCGCTCACGTGCTTGCGTCGTCACAGGATCGCGGTGCGAT
>PXRY01000067.1:41736-45358 GCA_003022925.1 Halobacteriales archaeon QS_8_65_32
AACCGACCACTACCTGCCTCGGTACTTCGGCACCGATCGGCTGACACCGAGCACCCGGAGAGTTCGGATATGCAACCCTCGCTCGATTCGACCTACGAGTCGTGATCACGCCGGTCAGTCGTCGCTTGCAGCCGGTGTTGTGACCCGTTTTCCATCCGCGGTCTCGGGGAATATCTTGCCCGGATTCAGCGTGTCGTTCGGATCGAGCGCCCGCTTGATCGCGCGCATCGCCTCGACGCTTTCCGCGCCGTGTTCGGTCTCTAAGTACTCGCGTTTGCCCTGGCCGATCCCGTGTTCGCCCGTCGCCGTCCCGCCCTCCTCGATCGCGCGCTCGACGATCCGGCGATAGAGGTCCTCGCCGCGTTCTTCTTCATCGCTGTCCCCGCGTCCGACCATTACCGAGTAGTGGACGTTGCCGTCGCCCGCATGGCCGAAACACGGCACCAACAGGTCGTACTCCCCGCCGAGTTCCTTGATGTACCGGACCATCTCAGGATATCTCGAGATCGGAACGGTGACGTCGCCGGGATGGAGCGGCACGAGGTCGGGGTCGAACGACTGGACCGCATACGCCAACTCCCGGCGGGCTTTCCACAGCGTGGCCATCTCGGTCCCTTCTGCGGCCATCTCGAAGCGGGAGACGTCGTGAGCCTCGAAGATCGACCGACAGAAGTCGATCTCCTCGTCGATCCCGTGGTTCGCGTGAAATTCGAGAAAAACCATCGGCGCGTCAGGCAAGCCGGTATCGAGGTAGGCGTTCGCCATCCCAGTACTGACGTCGTCCAACAGTTCGATCCGCGCGACGTCGACGCCCGACCGAACGGCGTCGAAAACCGCTTCGGCGGCGTCGTCCAGATTCTCGAAGATCGCCCGGCCGCCGCGGATTTGCTCGGGTCGGCCGGCGAGCCGGAGCGTCGCGCGGGTCACCACTCCCAGGGTGCCCTCGCTACCGACGAGGAGGTCCTTCAGGTTGTAGCCACTGGAGGTCTTGACGGCCTTGCTACCGGCGGTGATGACGGTGCCGTCGGCGAGAACGGCTTCGATCTCCAAGACCCAATCGCGCACCTCGCCGTACCTCACCGTCTGCATCCCGCTCGCGTCGGTCGCGATCATCCCGCCGATCGTCGAGATGTCGCCCGATGAGGGCAACGGCGGGAAGGTGAGGCCCGCCGAGGAAACCGCTTCGTCGACGGCGGAGCCGATCACGCCGGCCTCGACGTCCACTTGGAAGTCGTCGGGTCGGACGTCGAGAATCGCGTCCATCCGCGTGAGGTCCATGCTGATCCCGCCGTAAGCGGGCGTGGCGTTGCCCTCCAGGCCGGTGCCCGCGGCGTACGGCGTGACGGGTATTCCCCAGTCGTTCGCCGCTTCGAGCACCGCCGAGATCTCGGCCGTAGATTCGGGCCACACTACGGCGTCGGGTCTGACTTTTCGGTCGTCGGGCGTGCCCCAGTCGCCGGCGTGGTTCTCCCGGTCCGAGGAGCCGACGGACACCTGCCCGTCGTCGAGGGAGTCGGCGAGGAAGGCGTACTCGTCGGCCGGTCGATTCCCAGCCCTATCCCCATCCTCGCCGTCGTCGGCGCGATCGCGCTCGCTTGCCATACCTTCACGCTCGGGGTCGAACGGGATAAAACCGGCCGGCGTCCGGGTGGCCGTGTTTCCGCATAGCAGCTTCCAGGAGAAAAGCCGCCCAGACCGTTTCGGAGGCCTCCGACACGCTCGGCTTCTGCTCACGGGCCGGAGGCCCGTTCGCATGGTCCGCGGGACTTGGAGAGTCCTACGTGGTTCGGGAGAACTCCGTTCTCCCGTCATCACGAAAGAGCTTCGCTCTCTCGAACGACTACCCGCGGCTCATTGCGCTCCTCGTCACTCGCTGCGCTCGCTCCTGTGGTGCTTGCATCGCCGGGGTTCGCCGACCGGTCGGCCCCTTCCAGTCCCAACCCGAATCGATTCCCGTCGGTCTTCCTCGCTTGATTGAACATCGCCGTCCGAGTCGCCTACGAGTTCGCCGAGGGGCGAGTTCCCTATCGGAGCCGCTCCGTATCCGTCACCGTCCGCTCGTTCTCGACGTTCCCGGTGTTTCTCGTCCCACCGGGTTCGAACAGTAGGATTCGAGTCTCGCCGTCAGGCGCGACCGGGCGATGCTCGATACCCCGGGGGACGACGACGAACTCACCTTCCTCTAACACGACGTCGGCCTCCTCGCGGAGTTCGATCCGTAGTCGCCCGTCGATGAGGAAGAACAGTTCGTCGGCGTCGTCGTGGCGGTGCCAGACGAACTCCCCGTCGACTTTCGCGAGTTTGACTTCCTGACCGTTCGCCTCGGCGGCGAGACGCGGGGACCACTGCTCGTCGAACGATCCGAACGCCTCCGCTACGTTCACTTTCTCCATACGCGCTCGACGGTTGCCGGCGGTAAAGAAGTGTGAGATCAGCCCGTCGATCCGATTCGGTTCCTGCCGACGACGCTCTCGGGGAGGCGAGGGTCTTACAGCCGACGGTTGAGGAAGTCCGCCAGCAACGAGAACGCACGGACCTTCTGTTCGACGTCGGTCGAGCCGTGACCCTCCGCGCTGAGTTCGGTGTACTCGAACATGCCGTCCTCACCCGCCTCCAGGCCGCGTTCTTCGAGCGCATCGCGGAGGCGACGGGCCTGTGAGATCGGACACCGGGGATCGTTTGTCCCGTGCAGCATGCAGATCGGTGCGTCGACGTTTGCGACGTGGGCGATCGGTGAGCGCTCGCGATAGAACGCCTCGTTCGTCGCCGGATCGCCGAGTTGATCCTCCAGATACGACTGGAAGTGTGCCATCGATTCGTCGTACAGCGCCAGGAGATCGGTCATCCCGACCCACGCGACGCCACAGGCCCACGGTTCCGGATGCATGGTCAACTGACAGTACGTCGAGTAGCCGCCGTACGACACACCGAAGACCGCGATCCGATCCGGGGCCACCGAATCGCGCTCGGCCAGCCACTCGGCTCCACGGCGGACGTCGACCTGTTCCATGCCGCCCCAGTCGTTCCGGATGCGATTTCGGAACTCCCGTCCCCGGCCGGTCGAACCGCGGTAGTTCGGATCGAGCACGGCGTACCCCTGGTTCACGAGGAACTGCGTGTAGCGATCGAACCCCCGCTTCGACCGGGCGGTCGGTCCGCCGTGAACCTTCACGATCGCGGGACCCGGCTCTTCGCGGGGTTCGTACAGCAACGCGCCGATCTCCAATCCGTCCGCCGACTCGTAGGTAACGTACTCCGGGGCGACGAACGCCGCAGGGTCGACGTCGCCGTACTCCGCGGCCAACACCGTCTCTACTCCGTCCGCGTCGAGATCGTAACCGACGACCTCGCTGCGCTTCGTCCCCGTCTGGTGGGTGCAAAGCAACCGGCTTCGCCCGACGAACCCGCCGTCGCGGCCCCCGACCGGGCGGGATACACCTTCTCGGAGGTCGAGTTCCCGACTCTCGTCGGCTGCGAGGTCGTATACTACGGGCACGGTCGCGGCCTCGCGAGTACGGAGCGCGACGGCCCGTTTCCCGTCGGGCGAAACGCTCACGGGTTCTTCGACGGCAGTACCGTCGCTCAACCAGGAGACGGTGTCCTCGCGGAGATCGTACACGCC
>PXRY01000068.1:0-19789 GCA_003022925.1 Halobacteriales archaeon QS_8_65_32
CGACGCTGCCACGGATCATCACGGGCGGGACCGGAGGGGGCCGACCGCTCGGCGACAGCGAGCGAACGGAGTGAGCGAGCCGAGGCGCGCAACGAGCCCCCGAGCCGAGCGTGTCGGGGGCTTCCGAAACGGTCTCGGTGGTTCGTTCTCCTAAACTCGCTAAACTAAGCACGACTGATCGGACATACTTTTTTGAGAAATCGCGCGTGACCACCGCTTCGACTACCCCTCGTTCAGGTCGCCGTCCGAGTCGATCTCGAACCAGGGTACCGTCGGTTCGGGGGCCAGGCGTATCAGCGTCGAGAGCGGCGAGCGAGCCGGCGATCGCGTCGTCGAGGTTTTCGAGCGCCTCGCTCCGTGTCCGCCCCTGGCTGGCGATGTCGGTCTCCTCGTCGAGCGCGACCCACTACTCGTCCTCGTGAGTGAGAGTGATCGTTCGTCCGGTGGTCGTACGAATAGGGTGCTACTCTCACTTACTCTTTGTTCCGCGGGAGGTTGCGAGCGAGTTCGAAGCCATCCGGACGAATCGAGCGACGCAGTCCATACCGCCGTTTCGAGATACGTCGGCGTCCTTCCCTTCCAGGGCTGATTCAGTAGGCGATCCCTGTGAGCACGTCGAACGATCGGTAGCCGGAGGGAAACCGCGACCCGTTCCAAAACCTTTTATCAGCGCTGAAAATAGAGAAATCATGGCAGAAGTCTCGGCGGTCGTCGCGTTCGTCCTCGGCGTTCTCCAGGGTGTGTTCGAGTGGCTTCCGATCTCCAGTGAGGGGAACTTAGCGCTCGTTCTCACCGTTTTCTTCGAGCTTCCAGCGGCCGACGCGGTCGAACTCTCGCTCTTTTTACACGCCGGCACCGCCGTCGCCGCGGCGGCGTACTACCGCGGGACGATCGGCGAAGTGCTACGAACGCTCCCGACCTGGCGACCGCGGGCCGCCTTCGACCGATCGAGTGCGGAGTTGTCCTTCCTGCTCGTGGCGACGCTCGCCTCGTTCTGTGTTGGCCTCGGGGCCTACCTCGTGCTCACTTCGTTCGTCTCCGCGCTGACCGGCGGGGCCTTCGTCGTGTTCATCGGCGTGTTGCTCGTCGCCACTGGCCTGTTTCAGCGCGTCGGCGGCGTCGCGCTCGGCGCACGCTCGATTCCCACCGGACTCGACGCGGTGCTTGTCGGCGCGCTTCAGGGACTCGCGGTGCTGCCGGGCGTCTCGCGATCGGGCGTAACGACCGGCGCGCTGCTCCTCCGGGGTTACGACGGCACCGAGGCGTTTCGCCTGTCCTTTCTGCTCTCGATTCCCGCCGCGCTCGGGGCGGCCGCGCTCGTCGCCCTCGACGTCGGTGGCCTGCCCTCGCTTCGCCCGTCGGTCGCCGTCGTCGGGCTCGCAACGAGCGCCGTCGTGGGCTATCTCACGATCGACGCCCTGATGCGACTCGTCGAGCGGGTTCCCTTCTGGATCGTCTGCACCGGCTTGGGCGCGGTCGCGACGGTCGGCGGCGTGGTTCTGATCCTCTGATCCGGCCACGTTCGACGGCTACCGACGACCGATATCGACGGAACCCATCGGATCGAACGCTCCCGTCCGAAGCCACCAGCGCTTTACTCGCTCTCGACGGACTCCCGGCATGAAGCAGGCGATCGTCGCCAGAACGGACGTCGGCATGGGGACCGGCAAGCTCGCCGCCCAAGTCGCTCACGCCGCGCTGTCGGCCTCCGAGGACACCGACGAACGAACTCGGACGGAATGGAAGGGAAGCGGTCAGAAGAAGGTCGTCCTGAAGGGAACGGGCGAATCGCAGCTCTTCGAACTCGCCGACGCCGCCGACCGCGAAGGCCTGCCCTACGCCGTGATCCGCGACGCGGGTCACACCCAATTGGAGCCGGGTACGGTGACGGCGCTCGCGATCGGGCCCGGCGCGGATCGCGTGATCGACGGCGTGACCGGCGACCTCTCGCTGTACTGAGCGGCCCCCGCTCCGTCGTGATCGTTCCGTGGCGACCGAACCGTCGTGACCGCTCCACAGCGACCGGTCCAGCGTGACTGGCTCGAGGCGACCGAGCCGGGGTGACGGGATCGAGTCGATCGGACCGACATTGCTATCCCGATTGCCGCTTCGTCGTGACCATCCCGACCGGGCGGCTCCGGCGTCAGCCTATCTCCTCCGCGGTGTCGACGCCGACGACGATGCCGACGGTCTCCTCGGCGAACTGTGGGTTCTCGACTGCGCGGTCGCGAAGCAGCTGGGCGCTCTCGGTGTGAGCCGCGCGTACGGCGTCTTCGACGGTCGAATCGAGATCGAAGTCGGCGACCAACGCCGCCCAGGCCTCGGCGTCCGCGAGGTACGCCCGAACTCCATCGACGGTGACGTACTCGTAGTTCGTCTCGTACGTCGAGTGCCGACCGCGGAGGTCGGCATCGAGAACGACCAGCGCATCGGTCAGTTCCCTGAGCGGGACGTCGTTCCGGTCGGCGGCGTTTTCGAGCGCCGAGTCGAGGATCGGTAGCTCACGGGCCTCCTCGGGGAGATCGGTATCGGTCATACCCGCGGCTCTCGTCGGCGAGGTACTTTCGCGTTCCGACCCTCGCTCGCCGCCCGAGTCCCGATCGTCTTCCGACTCGCCTGCGGTCCGGTTCTCACCTGCGTTTCGACTCTCGTTCGCGGTCCGGTTCTCGCCCACACTTCGGTTCCCGCTCCTGGTCCGTTCGTCGCGAACGGCAGCCGGCGAATCGAGTTCGGGCAACGGCTCGGAATCGTTCGGCCGACGGCCAATACGAGGTATAGTACTTATCCGACCCGCGGGCGAGGGGAGGGCATGGACCGACGGGACGCGCGGGAGAACGGGTAATGCGCGAGGCGCATTCGATAGAACGGGCGGTCGGGATGGGCTACTATGCGAGCGAGACCGACGGGACCGGCGGGTCGCTACGGGCGTCGCCGGCCGATTTCCGGGTTCGCGAGATCGAACGCTTCGATACCCGACCGCTCGACGCCGATCCGGACGCCTACCCGCATCTCGTCTGTCGGGTCACACTTCGAGGGTGGGACACGAACGACTTCGCCCGGGAGCTATCGAATCGACTGGGGATGAGCCGCGAGCGCGTCGACTGGGCCGGCACGAAGGACAAACGCGCGATTTCCACCCAGCTCGTCTCGGTTCGCGGGCCCGATCTCGACCCCGGGGACGTCCCGCCGGTCGCGAACGCCGAGATCGAACCCGTCGGCCGGGCGGGACGCGGGCTTCGCTTCGGCGATCTCGCGGGTAACGCCTTCGAGGTGGCCGTGAACGAACCCCGGAGCCCGGAAAACGCCGCGGCGATCACCGACGAACTCCGGGCGTTCGGTGGCTCCGGTACCGATCCGGAGCACGAGGGTGGCCCCGAGAGCGAAACCAGCCAGGGCAACGGCGACGAGGGATATGCGACGATCGGCGTTCCGAACTACTTCGGCCAACAGCGGTTCGGCAGCCGCCGGCCGGTGACCCACACGGTCGGCCTGGCTATCGCACGTGGAAACTGGGAGGAGGCGGTCATGAGCTATGTCGGGAACCCTCACGAGGCCGAACCCGCCGCGACGCAGGAAGCCCGTCGGTTCGTCTCGGAAACCCGCGACTGGACGGCGGCGATCGGCGAGTTCCCCGGCGGACTTCGCTACGAGCGGGCGCTCTGCGAGCGGTTGGCCGAACGCGAACGCAAGCGCGAAGGGAAGGCGGGCACGAACGCCGGCACCGCGGGTCCCGAGGACTTCCGCGCAGCACTCGACGTCCTCCCACGAAACCTCCAGCGGCTGTTCGTCAACGCCGCCCAGTCCTCGCTGTTCAACCGAGTCGTCACCGAACGTCTCGAACGCGGCCTCCCCTTCGATCGGGTCGTCCCCGGCGACGTCGTCTGTTTCGCCGATCGGGACGCTCCCGACGACCTCCCGCTCCCGGACGTAGGTCGAACGCAGCGCGTGAGCGAGGACCGGGTAGGGATCGTCGACCGTCACTGCGCGCGGGGGCAGGCGTTCGTGACAGCGCCGCTGATCGGCACCGAGACCGAACTCTCGGACGGCGAACCGGGCGCGATCGAACGCGAGGTGTTGGCGGAAGCGGGGCTCTCGACAGCGGATTTCGACCTCCCCGAACCGTACTATTCGAGCGGCACGCGCCGTGCGATCTGCCTCCGAACCGACGTCACGGTCGGCGAGGACCCGCTTCGCTTTCGCTTTCGCCTGCCGAAGGGGTCGTATGCGACGACGCTGTTACGCGAGTACCTGAAGGCACCGCCCGAACACCTCGGATGAGAACGACGGCGGGCGGTCGATCGCTCGACCGACGGGACGACGATCGGCGAGCGACGGCCGGTGGCGCGGTAGTCGGACCCGAGTAACAAACTATTATATACCAGCAGCGAGTACGTCGGTGTACGAATATGCCCCAATTGAGAGCACCGATCGCGAGCGCCGCGCGGTCGTCGACTCCTAACAGCGCAGTGATCGGTTCGATCAATGACCGATCGACGAGGGGGGATCGGGCGTGACGGCGCGCGGACGGGAGGGAAGCGCGGACGGCGGTCGGAACGATGCCGGGACGAGGTTCGAACACCTCGCCTCGGAGGCGACCGACGAGCACGTCGCGGTCGTCGGCCGACACGATCTGGGGTCGGCTCACCCCGACGTCCCGGCGTACCTGCTCGAAATCACCAGAATCGAACTCGGGGCCGACCGGCTCGCACGGCCGGCATCGGACGGCGAGCACGGGTCCCAATCGATGATCGTCGGTCAGTTCCTCGCCGACTGAGCGCGCCGACGGCGACTCCGCCGACCGGTGGACCATCGCGTCCCCGATCGGAGCGACCGTGACTGGCGCTCTCCTAATCGACGGTGCCAGCGGACTCGGCTCGGCATACGACTTCCGTGCGAGCGTCGCGATCGTCGGCGAGGGCTTCGGAGTACGGGCGGCGGTTGGACTCGGAACCGCGAACGCGAGCGATCCTCGGTCCACGCCCGCCTGCACGATCAGCGGCCGGCGAGGCGCCGTCGTCGGGAATCGGCCCGCTTATCCGCCCCAGCACGTACTCGTCGTATGGAGTGTTGGCGGTGTGGCGCGTCGCTCGCGCGGCCGGGCGATCACTGTCTGGTCTGTCGAACCGAAAACGCCGACAGCGTCGTGATCGACGCCGAGCGCGATCGGGCACGCGTGACTGCGCTACGCGGCGACGAACGGGTCGGCACGACCGAGATCACGACCACGCCCGAAACCGCAGCAAGCGACGAGGGTGGCGTCGAGTTACGCAACTTCGCGGGGCTGATCGTCGACGAAGTGCACCGGAAACGCCCCGAGGACGTCTACGCCGCCGGCGATCGCGTGGTTATCTCCCGGCTCCATCGCGACCTGTCGTACGAACTGAAGCGGGTGGGCGTCGGTGCCGACGATCCCGTCGCGGCGGTGTGTGATCGACAGGGCGAGTCCTCCCCCGACGTGGTCGAAGGCACGCCCGCCGAGAAGATTAGCGGCACGCACACCACGCTCATCGGCGGGCGGCAGGGGCGAAACGCGCTCGCGACGGTCGCGGGCCACCCCCACGTAAAGAAGATCGTCCCAGGCCCGATCGAAGCCGGGGGTGCGGCCGGTGGGGGCGTTCACGCGGCGGCGACCCGGGCAGACGCCAACGGCAACCTCCGGCTGCGGCTGAAGGACGGGTCGAGCGTCCAGGAGAACCGATTAGTGACCACCGCCGGTGACAGGGGGATGGGGGAGGTGATCCGCGAGGACATAGACGAGGCGCTCGCGGACGCGGACCTCGCGTGAACGGGAACGGGCAACGACGAGTGATGGTCGGCAACGGCGAACGGGAACGGCAGCGAATAGAAACGGTGGGAGCGCAAACGGCGGGGGCGAAGACGGGGGGCGGCGGTCGCGAACCGAGGGCCGACCGGGGATTTTACACCACCTGCCGCCGGTTACTCGATATGATCCTCTCGGACGTGGACGTTCTCCGACGCTTGGAAGGGGGGGACCTCCGCATCGAACCGCTCGCCGACCGCGACCTCCAGATCCAGCCCGCGAGCGTCGACCTCCGGCTCGGCACGGACTTCCTCGAGTTCCAGCGCACGAACATCCCCTGCATCCATCCCAATAGCGAGCAGGAAGTCGGCGAGTACGTCACCGAGACGGAGGTCGAGGAAGGCGAGGAGTTCGTTCTCCACCCGAACGACTTCGTCCTCGGCACGACGATCGAACGCGTGGCGATCCCCGACGATCTCATCGCTCACGTCGAGGGGCGCTCGTCGCTCGGGCGGCTCGCGATCGTGATTCACGCAACTGCAGGTTTGTGTGATCCGGGTTTCCGTGGAAAGATAACGCTCGAACTCTCGAATCTAGGTACTGCGCCGGTAGCGCTCACGCCCGGGATGCGCGTCTCACAGCTCACCTTCACCGAACTTTCCTCGCCCGCGGAGCGACCGTACGGTCCCAAGCGGGGGTCGAAATATCAGGATCAAAGCGGCCCGCAGGCCTCACGCATCCAGGGCGATTCGGAGTTCGGCGGCCGACAGGGCAGACTCGACGAACACGTGGACCGATCGGGAACCACGGATCGATCGAGCACCATGGATCAGTCGGGGACCACGAACGGCAGCGAGGCGGATCGATGAGGTTTATAGAGGAGATCGTCGTCGAGCAGTTCCTGCCCACCTTCCGCTCGATGCTCGCCGAGGAGTTGCGCGAGCGCGGACTCACTCAGAGCGAGGTGGCGGACATCTTAGGCATTAGCCAGTCCGCGGTCTCGAAGTACGCCCACGGCGAGGTCGCGCGCAACGAGCGCGTGCTCGCCGACGGGAGAGTCGTCGACCTCGTGGCGGACCTCGCGACGGGCCTCGCGACCGGCGACGTTACCCCAGCCGGCGCGCTCGTCGAGAGCGAAGTCCTCATCCGCCGGCTCGAACGCGGCGATCTGCTCGCGGAACTCCAGGAAAAAGCGATGCCCGCCCTCGCCGAGAACGGCGGCTTCGCGATCCACGATCCCGAAAGCGATCTCCGGTCGGCCGAGCGGGTCCGCGCGTCGGTCCGCCGTGGGCTCCGCACGTTGGAGAACACGAGCGGTTTCGCGGGGCTGATCCCCGATGTCGGCTCCAATCTCGTCGAATGCCTGCCGGGTGCGACCGGCATCGACGACGTGGCCGGCGTCCCCGGGCGAATCTTCGACGTTAAGGGCCGGGCGACGGTTCCCGGGAGTCCCGAATTCGGCGTCTCCGAACACGTCGCGAGCGTGTTGCTCGCCGCACGCGCGGGCGGTCTCGACGTCCGGGCAGCGCTCGACGTACGCTACGATCCCGCGTTGCTCGCCCGCCTGAGCGAGTGCCGGACGATCGAGTTCGACGCCGACACCGACGTGGAACCTGCGATCGAAGCGGCACTGGCCGACGGGACCGACGCGATCGACGTAGCCGGTGGGATCGACAGGACCGATGAGACCGATGGGACCGACGGGGCCGACGGCGGTTTCGGAGACACCGGCTCGGTGAGCGACGCCATAGACGACGATCCGCCGGTCGTGCTCTATCAGACCGGCGGATTCGGCATCGAACCCGTAACGTACCTGCTCGCCGCCGATGCCCCGAGCGCCGCCGCGCTCGTCCGCGAGTTGGTGTGACCCGCTTTCACCCAGCAGCGGTTGCGAGCGTGACGTCCCGATGAGCGATGACCTCCAGGCGTTTTACGGCCGGTGGGCGGGGCTGTACGACCGGATCGCCCGCTTTCCCGGCGTCGGGGCCTGGCGCGTGGCCGCCGCCGACGCGCTCGCGCTCGACGCGGGCGATACGGTCGTCGAAATGGGTTGTGGCACCGGCGCGAATTTTCCGCACGTGCGCGAGCGCATCGGACCCGAAGGCACGCTCGTCGGCGTCGACCTCACCGCCGGGATGCTCGCCGTCGCCGCTACCCGAATCGAACGACGCGGCTGGGAGAACGTCTCGCTCGTGCGGGCCGACGCCGCTCGCCCGCCGATCGGAGCGCCGTTCCGAACGCCGGCCGGTGGCGACGCGACAGACGGGGGAACCGACGACCGCGATCCGTCGAGCGTCGACCCGGCGAACACGGAGGCCGTCGGTTCGGCCGGCGTCGACGCGGTGCTTGCGAGCTTCGTCGTCGGAATGTTCGCCGAACCCGAACCGGTCGTCGAGCGGTGGGCGTCGCTCGTCCGACCCGGCGGCCGGCTCTGTCTGCTCGACGCAGCTCGGAGCTCCCACCCGGTCGCCCGTCCGTTCGACCTCGCCTTCCGGGGGTTCGTCGTCGCCTCGACGCCGCCCACACTCAAAGTCCGGTACGACGACCCGCCCTGGGCGGAACTCGACCGCCGGGTCGACGCCGCACGCGGGACGCTCGCCGCGCGGTGTCCGGACGTCGAACGGACGACTCACGGGCTCGGGTTCGTCCACCTCGCGGCGGGCACCGTCCGCTGACCGGCCGCCAATCAGTCGGTCGGTCGAACGCCGGTCTCACGACCGAGTGCCGGTTCTTCGGCCACGTTCCGATCGTCGATCGGGTTCCGGCCGTTGGCCGAAGGTCGACCGTTCCCGTCGGTCACGATCCGATGACGACTGCGTGCCGACGCGCGACCGGCGCGGACTTACTCGTGAACGACCTCCGCGCGATCGTCGTGCTCCGCGTAGACGTCCTTTCGGTCCACGATGTTCTTGACCGTCGCGCGGCTAACGTCGGCGTAGCGGGCGGTCGACCGCGTGCTCTCGCCGGCCTCGATCCGTTCGATGACGTCGACGGCGGTTTCGAAGTCGCCGTTGGGCACCAGTCGTCCAGCCTGGCTGTCGAACCCGAAGGGCGGCCGGCCGACGTGTTTGCCGCTCGCCTTCGCGGTGTCGATCCCCTCTTTAGTTCGTTCGGCACCGATCGACTCGTCCAGCCGGGCGGCGACTTCGAGCGCCCATAACACCGTCTCGTCGCCTGGACCGGCGGACTCGGTGTCTGACCCGCCGTCTCCGGACTCGTCGTCGGGTTCGGCGTCGGTCGGTTCGCCGATCCGGAGGTCGTCGTCGATCACGTGGACGGCAACGTCATGTTCAACGAGGCGGCTCACGACCTGCTTCAAATCCTGGATGTTCGTCGCGATACGCGAGGCGTCGGTGATAATAACGCGGTCAATCTCGCCGGCCACCACGAGCGAGGAGAGTCGCTGGTACCCCGAGGAGTCGTCCGCTCGCGCCTCGGCCCCCCGGTCGGACAGGACGAGTACGTCTTCGGCGCCTAGACCGATCACCTCGGTCGCGTAATCGAGTGCTTGCTGGCGTTGATCGGCGGTCGATCGCTGTCTCGACGCGACACGGGTGTAGATCACCGTCGACTCGTCCATGTACGCTTCCAGCGGGACAATACGGTTCCGACGGCATGTACTTTACGGCTGGCGGGGCTTTGTTTAGAAGGTCCTTTTTCCCAGCCGACTTTTTTAACGCAGAAACGAACGTCCTCTGCTACCGCCGTTGAGGCGCACTCTGAGTGTTCCAGATAAGCAACTTTCTAAACAGAAGCGACTTTTCCAATAAAGCCGGCTGGCGGACGCCTGATTTTTTGCTGGAGTCCTTGGCCGGCGGCTGAACGGGCGGACGAAGACGCTCCGGTGGAACGCGGAACCGGATGTTCGTCGCGGAGGTAATCGGGTGATTTATACCATGTGGCAACAAAGGGGGTATTGTAAGCACCCTGCCAACGAAGGCTGGGAACGGAAACCGATGGCCTGTCTAAAAAGGGTGCGTATCAACCAGTGGGGACCCTCCCCGGGCGACCATCGGAGTCGGCAGGGCGTACCGGCTCAAACGTCTACAAACCATGTGTGCAAACGAGCGCGACGACGATAGAAGCGACGTAACAGACTCTGTAACGAACCGCCGAGCCTTCCTCGGCGCATCGACCGCCGTCGGTGCCGGACTGCTGGCCGGTTGTGTTAACACCAGCGATGGGGGCGGAGGCGGCGGTGGCGGCGGCAACGAAAGCGGCGGCGGTGGTGGCGGTACCACGTCGCTGACGATCGGCTATCAGCCGTACTATACCGAGTCCTGGTCGGCACTGGTCATCAAACACGCCGACTTGGCCCAGAAGTACCTCCCCGACGGCGTGGAGGTCGGCAGCTGGCAGATCGCACTGCAAGGATCGGTCGTCGGCAATCGGATGATCGCCGGCAAGAACCAGGTCGGCTATACGGGCGATATGCCGACGATCACCGCGATCGCGAACAACGAGACGCCGATCTCCGCGGTCGGCCTAGCGGGCTTCTCGCAGGGCCAACAGTGTAACCTGGCCGCGATTCCGATGGATTCCGATGTCCAGAGCGTCGAGGACATCGACGGGGGTACCTGGGGCGTCACGACGGGCGCGTGTACCCACCGATTTATGCTCCGAATGGCAGAACAGGAGGGCCTCGATTTCAATATCAAGGACCAGGGGATCAACTCGATTCTCGCCGGCGTCCGCCAGGGCAACCTCGCGGTCGGGTTCGGCTGGGAGCCAACGATGACCCGCCTCGTCCAGCAGGAAAGCCAAGGGGAGTTCCTGTTGTCCGGTGCGCCCTACGACATCCCCGACGCCGCAGGGATAATCATGCCCGACTCGATCATCAACGACAGTCCGGAGGTCGCGAAAGCCTGGATGAAAGCCGAACTCGAGGCCAAACACATCATGCGGACCGAACCCCAGCGGGCGGCCGATCTCTGTTCGCAAGAAGAAGAGATCACGGACTACGACCGCCAGGTCATAGAGGACGTCATGTACACGAGCTTAGACATCAACCCTGACGTCAAACGGCTCGATTTCGTTACCGACTACGAGGCGGTCGACGCGGCCGGCACCCTATTGAAGCAGAACGGCCCGCAGTACCTGAAATCTCAGGGGTTCATCCAGGAGATCCCTGGCTCGGATCGGTACAACCTCGACCCGCTCAACCAAGCCGTCAGCGAGCTCGAAGGCCAAGTCGACTGGACGCCCGCCGGCGGCATGCAGAACGGATCGAGTTCGGGCGATGGAACGAACAGCAGCAACTCGAGTGCCTGATCGATGAGTACACGAGAACGCGTCCTCGGCGTCGATCGCCGCCGACTGCTGGGCCGGGAAGTGCCGCTGCCGCCGCGGGGCGTGCGGTGGGCGATCTCCGTAATCGGATTTCTCGTGTTCTGGTGGGCCGCGGTGCAATTCGGCTTCCTCAACTTCGGCTTGTTCGTCAGCCCGATCGCGACGTTGACCGCGCTCGTCGGCTACCTGGCGGGCGAACCGGTTGCCGGCGGCACGCAGTCGATCTACGTCCATGCAGCGTACTCGACGTACCGCGTCGTCGCCGGTGTTGGCCTCGCGGCGCTCACTGCGATCCCGTTGGGACTGGTAATCGGGATCAGCGCCAAAGCCGGAGCGGGCATCGACTGGGACAGTTACCTCTACCCGGGGTTGGAGTCGCTGCGGCCGATCCCGCCGGTCGCGTGGGTGCCAGCGAGCATCCTCCTGTTCCCGATCGTTCCCGTTCTCGGCTTTTCGGTCAACACGGCGGTGTTGTTCGTCGTGTTCATCGGGGCCTTCTTCCCGATTCTGGTGAACACCGTCGAGGGCGTTCGCAATCTCGACGACGAGTTCCGCCGCGCGGCCCAGAGCCTCGGTGCCAGCAACCGGCAGGTGTTCAGGCACGTGATCTTCCCGGCGGCGCTGCCCTCGATCCTCACGGGCCTCTCGCTGGGGATCGGTCTCGGGTGGATCACGGTGGTCGCCGCGGAGATCATCGCCGGCAACTACGGGCTGGGATACATCACGTATCAGGCGTACCGGCTGCTCGCAACGGACGTCATCGCGGTCGGCATGGTCGTAATCGGGACGCTCGGCTACGCCTCGTCGGCGTTCGTCGCACGACTCGCCGACTACGCGACGCCGTGGAGCGACATCGAAACTACGGGGTGATTACACATGAGTGAACGAAAGCAAACCACCGACGATCGAAACGAGAACAGCCAGCGGACCACGGGCGAATACGACGGCCTGCGGAACGGACGGAGCGGCCACGAGACCGGGACCGAAGGCCGACGCGAACGCGAGGGCGGCGACGGCCGAGCACGGGCGACGGGCGATGCCCTCGTCGAGATCAACGAGCTGAGGAAGATCTACGACCCCGACGGCGCGCACGTCACTGCCGTCGAGGACTTAGACCTCGACATCGGTGACAACGAGTTCGTTACCGTGCTCGGGCCGTCGGGCTGTGGGAAAAGCACGCTCATGGAGTGCATCGCCGGCTACCTCGAACCCACCGAGGGTGAGGTACTCGTCAACGGCGATCCCGTGGCGGGACCCGACCCCTCCCGAGGCGTAGTCTTCCAATCCAATCGCCTGTTTCCCTGGAAAACGATCGGGCAGAACGCCCGCTTTGGCCCCCAGATGCGAAACGCGGTCGACGACGACCGCATCCAGCAGTTGCTCGACGATACGGGCCTCACCGGCTTCGAGGACTCCTATCCACACGAACTGTCGGGCGGAATGCAACAACGGGCCGAACTCGTGCGCTTGCTCGCGAACGATCCCGACATCATGCTCATGGACGAGCCCTTCAGCGGACTCGACGCGATGACGAAAGAGCTGATGCAGGAGATGCTCTTGGACATCTGGGAAGAGGAGGACCGCACGGTGCTTTTCATCACTCACGATGTCGCCGAAGCCATCTTCCTCGCCGATCGCGTCGTCGTGATGACCGCCCGTCCCGGCCAGATCAAAGACGTCATCGACGTCGACATCGGCCGGCCGCGTGATTCGTCAGTACTCACGAGCGAGGCGTTCAACGAGTACCAGGAGCGCGCGAGCGACCTTATCCACGACGAGGCAGAACGCGCGATGGAACAGAAACAACAGGAAACACAGGAGGCCTGAGAATGGACGCGGCCAGACTAGCCAAACGGGGTATCTCGATCGCAAGCATCCTGGTCGTGTGGTTCGTCGTGTCGGCCGTCGGTCCGGAGACGTTGCCCGGACCGATAGCGGTGGCCACGACCTTCGCCGAATACGTCGTGGACCCAGTGTACTGGAGCGCAGTCGGCTTGAGTACGGCACGGGTGCTCGGCACGTTCGTGCTCGCGGTACTGATCGGCGTCCCCTTGGGGTTGCTCATCGGCTGGAACGTCGTCTTCGGCGATTTCACCTATCCGGCGCTCGAACTGATCCGGCCGATCCCGCCGATCGCTTGGATACCCTTCGGCATTCTCGTATTGCCGACGCTCGCGTTCTCGTTGGGGTTCGCCAACTTCGAAGTCCAGACGACGGTCGTGTTCATCACCTTCCTTGGGGCCTTTTTCCCGATCCTCCTGAACGGGATCGAAGGGGTGCGCGGGATCGACGACGAGTACTCCCGGGCCGCGCACTCGCTGGGCGCGGCGGACTGGCAGACCTTCCGACACGTGATCTACCCCGGCGCGCTGCCGTCGGTGCACACCGGGATGGTCGTCGGGATGGGCCTCGCCTGGGTGAACCTCGTCGCCGCGGAGATGATCTCGGGCGGTGGACTAGGGTTCATGACCTGGTCGGCGTACACCGGTGGCTCGTATCCGGTGATCTTCGTCGGCATGATCACCATCGGGGTTTTAGGGTATCTCTCCTCGACGATCGTCCGGTACGTCGGGGCCTCCCAACTGCCCTGGATGGAAAGCGCGGCGGCCTGAACCGAGTCCGAATCGAACGTGGATAGCCTCCTTTCGTGTCCCTCTTTCCCCTGCCGTTCTTCGGAGCGCCGATAGCCGTGGCCGGGCCCGTCGTCGTTCTCGAAAACGCCACGAACGGTCTCGTCTCCCTTCCCGCGATCGCCGCCGGGACCGGCGTCGAGACGCCGACGCTGCTCGCGCTCGTCGTCGTTGCCTTTCTCGCGGGGATCGGGATCACCGCGATCGGCCCGGGCGGGATCTTTACAACCGTCGGGCTCGCCGGCCTCACCGCGCTGCCCGCGAGCACGGTCGCCGGCACCGTCCACGTGGCGTACGTCTTCGCCGGTCTGCTCGGCAGCTACGTCTACTTCCGCTCGGGCGAACTGACCGGCGAAGGCCGGCAGCTCACGATCGTATTGAGCGCCGCGAGCGTGCTCGGCGCGATCGGCGGCGCGCTCGTGAACACCGCGCTGCCCGAGGGCGTCTTCGACCTCCTGCTCGGGGGCTTTTGCGTACTCGTCGGCGGTATCATCGCCTACCGCGAGCGTCAGGGGCTGGGCCCGGCGTTCGCGCTCGACGCCGAAACGCCGGGCGGACGGGTAGCGGTCGCCGCGATCGGCTTCGTCGTCGGCCTCTTAGGGGGACTGTTAGGGATCGGCGGCCCGGTGATCGCCGTGCCGGCGCTCGTCATTAGCGGAACGCCGATGCTCGTCGCGCTCGCCGCCGCACAGGTCCAGTCGATCGTGCTCTCGGGAACCGCCGCGGCGACGTACCTGGCGGCCGGTACGGTCTCGCCGGCCCTCGCCGCCGTCGTCGGCGTACCCCAGCTCGTTGGCGTCGTCATCGGCTGGGGGGTCGCTCACCGCGTGCCCGAACGGCAGCTTAAAGCCGTGCTCGCGGTCGTCCTCGTCGTGATCGGCCCGCTGCTCGCGTTTTAAAAGCCGTTCCTTCTCGGGTCTCGTCTACCGACGTCTCCCCGCGGACGGCACCCGTCCGAGCGACGCTCACGTCCCGTACCGTTCGGCGTGCGTGTCGCAAAAGTCGGGATCGCGCAGCTGTGCTTCGACGAGTGCGGGCTGGCGGTGGGCGTTGTAGAGCCGACAGTTCTCCCGGTCGCAGAAGGCTTCGCTGGTCGTCCAGAAGTGTATCGCCTGCAGGACGTAGCCCTTCAGTACCTCGGTCGTGCGAGGGTCCCCGGCGACGAGGAAGGCGCCTTCGACTTCCTCTTCCAGGGCCTCTCGGGGTGGCGCGTCGCCTGACAGCAGGGCGTGGCGCTGTTGGGCACGATAGTAGCGCTCGGGCCTGGCAGGCGCTTCTGCCAGTCCGGGAACCGAGACGAGCGCGGGTTGGCCTAACACGTTCACCCGCTTGTGCCACCGCCCGTCGTGGTCGCCCCACGTAGCCACGACACGATCGAGGACAGCGACGTGGAGCGCCTCGCAAGCCTCGCTCGCGGGCAACCGGGTGTTGAGCGCATGCTGGACGGCGAGGCCGTCGTAACACACGCCGCCCGCCCGCTCAGGGTGCTCCAGCGCACGCTCTTCGTAGCGGACGATCCCGAGCATCGTGTTTCCCGTCTCGCGCTCGTAGGGGTCGAGCACGCGCGCCGCGGCGAGTTCCTCTGGCAGGTCCTCGTCGCCATAGCAGTCGAGGAATCGATCCCGGAGTTCGATGTCACCAGCGACCCGCTCGCGAAGCCAAGCAGCGATCGCCTCGCTGTCGACGACGGTAGTCGGCGCGCGATAGAGCACGACGTCACAGTCGTCCCCGGAGTCGGTGTCGCTCACAGGATCACGTATCCCGGGGTTTCAATCGTCGGCGGGCGACGCTCGCGAGGTCATTGCGACCGGCTCCACGTCGACGCTGAGTTCGTCGATCGCGGCCTGGGCGGCGCGTTTGCCTGACAGCAACATCGCGCCGAAAGTCGGACCCATCCGCGGCAGGCCGTAGGTGGTCGCAACCGCCATCCCCGTGGCGATCAGGCCGGGATGGACGAGGCCGGTGTGCTCGACGACCGCGTCCTCGCTCTTCCCGACCCACATCGAGTCGTGGCCGGGCGAGTCGTGGCCCGGTGCGCCGTAGCTGTCGTCATCAGTCGCGTCCATACCCGTCGCGCTCGCCGCCGCGTCGCCGATTCCCGGTGCGTCGAGCACGCCGCGTTCGTGGAGCTTCGAGACGGCCATCGCGTCGTGACCGGTCGCGTCGATCACGAGCGTGCCCTCGATGGCGACCGGGTCGACGCAGGTGATCTCCCGCGGCAATGAGTGCACCGGCGTCCAGTTCATTACGATCCCGCCGACCCGGTGGTCCTCACGGATCACGATGTCGGTGAACTCGGTCATATTCTGTATCTTTGCACCGGCGTCACACGCCGCCTTGATTAGCGCCGAGCAGGCATGCGGCCCGTTCGCGACGTACAGACCCTCGGTGTCTTCGGCCCGCTTGTAATCGACATCGAGACCGTCGAGTACCGACTGAGCGGGCGAACGCACGGTGACCTTGTTCATCAAGAATCCGCCGAGCCAGAAGCCACCCCCCAGGTAGTTGTTCTTCTCGACGACCATCGTCTGCACCCCGCGTTCGGCGAGTTCGGTCGCCGCCATCAGCCCCGAAGGCCCCCCGCCGACGACGATCACGTCGCTGTCGGAAAAGTTCATGAAGTCCGACATCCACTCCTGACCGATCGCACGGGTGACGTCGGCCTCACCGACGTCGCTGAACGGTTCGAGTTCGTCGTTCCCGTCGGTATCGTTTCGGCTCATACCACTAAACGGTAGTAGCAGGTGATACAAAGTTCTTGGCCCGCCGCTGACGCGGATAGACGGATGAAAAGCACAACCGACCGGCAACGGGTCTTCCCGGCGGCGACCGACCCGACTGTCCGGTCCGTTCGGACTACCGGATAGCGGCGAGGCGTCGGTCCATCTCGGCGTCGAGCCACGTCGCCAGTTCGGCGGTCGGTGCGTCGGCATAGGCCGCCCACCGCTCGAAGAATCCCGACACCCCTAACAGGCGCACCGCCGCGTACGCCGGACGTCGGGCCTCGAAGCCGGCCGGGAGGCCACCTGCGCGCTCCCGATATCCATCGTAGAGCGCCGCTGCCAGTTCTTCCGAGGCCTCTCCGCGCGGCGGGTCGAGCTGCTGGCTCCGTGCGCGATGGAGATCCCGGGCCGGGTCGCCGACGTGCGCGAGTTCCCAGTCGAGCAGTCCGATCGCTCCCCGATTGTAAACGCAGTTCGGCCGGGCGGGATCGCCGTGACAGAGCGCGGCCGGCGCGTCGTCCAGTAGTTCGTGGTTCGAGCGAACGGCATCGATCACCCGATCGAAATGCTCGTCGAACCGATCGGACGGTGCGAGAACTCGGAGTTCGGCGATTGCCTCCGTGAGCACTGTGGTCCACGACCCCGTATCGAGGTCGAGGCCCTCGGCGTCGCCGCCGACAACGTGGCCGTGGTCGGCGAAGCGGCGGTCGTGAACGCCCGCCAGCGCCGCCCCGACCGCCTGGGTTAGCTCAGTTCGTTTCACATCGTCCGCATCACTCGCTTCGTCCGCTTCGGCCCAGGCGTCGATCAAAGGCTCGCCGGCCATCGGCGCGGTCGCGAGGTACGGCACCGTACCTTCGATTTCGCTCGCGACGATTTCGGGGACGGACACCGGTATGTCGTCGCGTGCGCCGACGTAGGTAATCGCCGCCCGTTCGCGCGCGATCCGCGAGCCGTCCCTGTCGGTGGCGATCTTCAGGTAGATTTCCTCCCTGTCGGCGAACTCGATGCCGACGGTTCGGTTCCGCTCGTTCCAGGAGGGACCGGTCGAGCGCACGGCCGCGACCGTTCGGTCGGGAAAGACCGTTTCGAGCACCGATGCGACCCGATCGTTTGCTGCCATCTACGGTCGGCGACTCACGGTTCGAGAACGACCCTGAATCGCGCGTCGTTCGACAGCATGCGCTCGTAGGCGTCGGCCGCCTCTTCGAGGGGATAGCTCTCGATCATCGGTTCGATATCGCGCAGCGCGCTGAACTCCAGGGTGTCCTGCGAGTCCCGGGCGTCCCCCGAGGGCCACCCGGCGACCGATCGCCGACCCATCACGAGGTCCTGAACCGACACTTCTACCGGTTCGCCGGGGATGCCCACGGCGAGGACCTCGCCGTCGACGCCGAGGCCGGAGACGACGCTCTCGATGGCGTCGGTGTTCGGGGCCGTAGCCAAAACTATCCGCGCGCCGCCCAGCTCCACGAGCGCTTCACCCGGGTCCTCGGCCTCGCTGTCGACGTAGTGATCCGCGCCGAGATCCATCGCCAGGTCGCGTTTGTCGGTACCGCGGGAGACGGCGACGGTCTCGAAGCCGGCGGCGTGAGCGTACTGGATCCCCAGGTGCCCGAGGCCGCCGACCCCCTGGACGGCCACGAGGTCGCCCGGTTTCGCACCGGCGTTCCGCAGCGCGTTGTAGGTCGTGATACCCGCACACATCAGCGGCGCGGCCGCCGCCGACTCCAGATCGTCGGGCACCGCCGCGACGGCTTCGGCCGGCGCGGTCATGTACTCGGCGTAGCCGCCGTCGGAGGCGATCCCAGTCACCTGCCCGTTCTTACAGGAGATGAAATCGCCCCGGCGACACGGCTCACAGGAAAAGCAGTGCCCGCCGTGCCAGCCGACGCCGACACGCTGGCCGTCGTCCCATGCGTTGACCCCCTCGCCGATCGCGTCCACGCGGCCGACGACCTCGTGGCCCGGGACTCGCGGGTAGTCGATCCCGGGAAACTGGCCTTCCTTCACGAAGACGTCGGAGTGACAGATACCACAGGCCTCGACTGCGATCCGAACTTCCCCGGGACCCGGCTCCGGGACGTTCATATCGACGACTTCGAACTCCGCGCCCGCGTCCGGAACTCGTACAGCTTTCATGCGCCGCCGGCTACGCCAGCACCACTGAAAAGCGCTGGTTTGGCGGCCGTTCTCCGTCGACGTCTCTACGCCGGTCACTGGTGTCTGGATCGACGAACAGTGAATAGCGGCTCTTTTCGGAGATCCGGGACGGGCGCCGGTTCCGGTCGTTGTTCACCTCCCGATACGTCCTCTCGGAGACGGCGACGTTGTTCAGGTACGACGCGAACGACGGACACGCGAAGGCCGTCCGTGCGCTCGAGGAGATCCGAAACGCCGACTCGTTCCGGGTCCTTCGCGTGGACGACCCGGTGTTCGACGACACGTGCGAACGATTCGAGCGATGCGACGACAGGGCGGTCTCGTTCGTCGATCGCCTGTCCGGTGCGCTCTGTGCGTCGAACGACATAGAACACGTGTTCACCAACGGTTCGGACGATTTCGAGACGCTGAGGCTGACGGTCGTTCCGTAGCGGACGTGACCCTTCCGTTAGGACCGCTCGGCGAACGGCTCGTTCCCGAGCGGACCGATCATTCGACCTCGAACCGACCTCGCGCCGTAGCGTACGGAAAAAACCTATATCGACGGCCGTGTGTCGTTCTCACATGCCGGAAGGATACGTCTGCGAGGAGTGTACCGACTTCTTCACTGTGAAACCCCACTCGACGTTTCGCTTCGGGCCGGGCGGCTCGGAGCAGAACAAGGAGTACACCTTCTGTGACGAGTGTGCGGCGAGCGTCGTGGACGAACGCGGCTGGAGCGATTAGCCGATCGCGCGGCCGCCGATTGGCCTCGGTGATCCGGTGTCGGGTCGTGCCCGCGCCGTCGGTCTGCCGGTTCGCCGGCCCGCCGGTCCGTCGTCCGGCGACACGCGCGAGCGAAAACGGGACCCCAGGAGCCTTTGAGGGTCGCCGCCGAAGGTGAGGCATGGACTGGCCACACGACCCCGACGGCGAGAACGGAAGCGAGGGTATGCGCAAATACGGACAGGCGATCCTCGCGAAGAAGATCGACGAAGAGGAGGACTTCCCGCTGTCGACCGCCGAGTTCGTCGACGCCCACGGCGAGGAGCCGGTCCGGCTCAACCACGAACGGGTCGTGAGCGTCGCGGAGGTCTTCGAGACGATCGATCGCGAGGAGTTCAGTGACTTCCCGGACTTTCATACGACCGTCGGCGAGACGATGCGCGAGGAGGGGTTTTGGGACTACGACTCCGAGAGCGAGAACCCCGACCGTGGGCATGCCTGAATTCACGGACACCCGA
>PXRY01000068.1:20027-53315 GCA_003022925.1 Halobacteriales archaeon QS_8_65_32
GGCGAGACCCCGCCCCCACGCAACATCCGCGAGAGCGTCTACAACTCCTTGCACCAGCCCCACCTTCCGAAGCTCGATTCGCTGGGCGTCGTGCGTTGCGACAGTGACCGAAAGGACATCACTATCGACGGGCGCGCCCGCGAGGTCGACCTCTACATGGAGGTCGTCACTGAGTACGGGATCACCTGGGGTGAATACTACCGGAGTCTGGGGGTATTTGCGCTGTTTTCGATCGTCGCGAGCGAGATCGGCGTGCCGCTGCTCGCCGAGGTCAGTTCCCTACTCGTCGCGAGTGCCTTCCTCGCGGTGATCGGCGCGTCGATCGCCTACCAGCTCTGGACGCATCGCTGGCGGTACCTACGCCTGCTCGCGTGAAATCGGGACCGGCACTAGTACTAACACTAACATCGGTACTGGAACGGAAACCGGAACCGAAACCGAGGCCGGGGGCCGGAGTCGGGTTTCGACCGGGGGCGTCACCGGCAGATCGCCATACGAGGTTTTTTGCGGATGAGTACCGTGTTCTCGGGCGATGACAGGGGGGCCTCCTGGGCGGCGCGTCGCAACGCCCCGTATCGCTATCGACGCTGCGAGAACGTCGCATGAGCACGTGACCGAGCGGCGACGCTCGAACGACTGCGATCCGGACGATCGCCGTCGTGTCGGTCGTCGGTCGGACCGTCGCTGCTCGGAACGTTCGCCGAGTTCGCAGGCTTTGCGGGCCTCGCGGATCTCGCGAACTTCGTGGACTTCGCGGGCCTCGTGGGGCGGGAAATGACCGCCCGATCGGTCGAGTTCGCCGGCCCGCGCGAGGTACGCGTCGATGAGCGCGACGTTCCCGACCCCGACGCCGGGGAGGTACGTGTCAGGACGGAGGTGTCGGCGATCAGTCCCGGCACCGAGTTGCTGCTCTACCGCAACGAAGTCCCCGACGAGATGGCCGCCGACGAGACGATCGAGGCGCTTTCGGGCACTTTCGAGTACCCCCTTCGCTACGGCTACGCGGCCGTCGGCGTCGTCGAGCGCGTCGGCGAGGACGTCCCTGCCGACTGGAACGGCCGTCGGGTCTTCACCTTTCACCCCCACGAGAGTCACTTCTGCTTCCCGGTCGACGAGCTCGTCGCTGTCCCAGAGACGATCCCCTCCGAGACGGCGGCGCTGCTCGCGAACGCCGAGACCGCGATCTCCTTCGCGCTCGACGGCGGGCCGACGGTCGGCGAGCGGGTCGCCGTCTACGGCCAGGGGATCGTCGGTCTGCTGACGACGGCGCTGCTCGACTGCTACCCGCTCGATACTCTGCTTACTGTCGACGCTATTGCGCGTCGCCGGACGCTCTCCGAGGCGCTCGGCGCGGACGAAAGCGTTACCCCGACGGACGATCTCGACGGTCGGCTCGACGGCGACGCAGGGGAGCCGGCGGGCGCGGATCTGGCGTACGAACTGTCGGGCAATCCCGAAGCGCTGGACGCGGCGATCGACGCGACGGGGTATGCCGGTCGGGTCGTGATCGGCTCGTGGTACGGCGAGAAGCGCGCGGAACTCGATCTCGGCCACGAGTTTCACCGGAGCCGGATCCGCCTTCAGTCGAGTCAGGTCAGCACGATCGACCCCGAACGCTCCGGCCGGTGGGACAAGGATCGGCGGGTTGCTACCGCCTGGAACCTCCTCGGGGGGATCGACGGCTCGGAACTGCTTACCCACCGGGTGCCGGTCGATCGGGCACCTGAGGCCTACCGACTGCTCGACGAGCGCCCCGAGGAGGCGATCGGCGTCGTGTTGACCTACGACTGATCGTATCCTGACTCTTTCCGCTTTGTCGATCCAGGGCTGCTGTATCCGATCAAGAGGCGACGATTGCTGCGAGCCATTTGGGTGGGGCCGGAAGGGGCCGACCGCTCGGTCCGGCCCCGGGGAAGTAAGCACTGCAGCGACCGAGCGCAGCGAGGGAGCGAAGCGCACAGCGAGCCGCGGCCGGTCGAGCGGGAGGGGGCTTCCGAAACGGTCTCGTCGGTCGTCACCATTGGTACTGCTCAACTAATTACTACTGCTGCCGCGTCGCCAACCTTTGTTACCCGGGCCCCTGTTCGGACGGTATGTACACCGTCACGGTGCGCGATCGGTTTATCGCGCAGTACTTCCTGACAGTGCCGAACGCCGGCCCCGAGGGCGACCCGCATTCTCGGGAGTACGGCGTCGAACTAACCTTTTCCGGCCCGGAACTCGACGAGTACGGCTACCTCCTCGACATCGACGCGGCGAAAGCCGCCCTATCGGAGGTCAAAGAGCGCTACACCGACCAGTTGATCAACGACCTCCCGGAGTTCGAAGACGCCAATCCGAGCGTCGAGCGCTTCTGTCGGGAGATCTCGACCCAAGTCGTCGAGTCGATGGAGTTAGGCAGCGTCGAGACCGTCGAACGCCTCGAAGTCACCCTCCACGAGGACGAAACCGCGTGGGCAGCCTACGAACGGTCGGTCGCATGAGTGCAAGGGCGAACCCGAAGGCGACCATAGACGGACGGACGACGGCGCGAGCGAGGACGACGAGATGAACGTCGGCTTCGTCGTCTACGGCGACATCGAGACCACCTCGGGGGGCTTCTTTTACGACCGGAAGCTGATCGAGGGTCTGCGCGAGCGCGGGGATACGGTAGCGGTGATCGAACTCCCCTGGCCGAGCTACGCCCACGGGCTGTTCGATGGAGCCGTTCGGCGGGTCCGCGGGCTCGGCGACGAGTTCGATTCCGTCGGGAGCTTCGACGTCCTCGTACAGGACGAACTCGCCCATCCCACGCTCGTCTCGGCTAACGCCGGGCTCCGACGCCGCTTCGAGGGCCCGATCGTCTCGATCGTCCACCACCTGCGGTGTAGCGAGGCCCATCCCCGACCGGAGACAGCACTCTACCGCGCCGTCGAGCAACGCTACCTCCGGAGCGTCGACGCCGCGATCTGCAACAGCGCCTTTACCCGCGAAACCGTGACCGACCTCGCCCCCCTGGCGACGACGGTCGTCCCGCCGGCCGGGGATCGCTTCGACCCGGCGATCGACGCCGCGATGATCACCGAACGCGCGCAGGACGGACCCCTCCGGGTCGTCTTCCTCGGCAGCGTCGTCCCCCGCAAGGGCCTGCACACGCTGATCGAAGCCCTCGCCCGGCTGCCCGACGAGCGCTGGCGGCTGACCGTCGTCGGCGACGTGGGGACAAATCCGGCGTACACCCGGCGCGTTCGCCGGACAGCCTCACGGTTAGGCGTTCGCGACCGAATTGAAACAATGGGAACGCTTCCCGACGACGACCTCGAGGCGTGCCTCCGGGGGAACCACGTTCTCGCGATCCCTTCCACTCACGAGGGTTTCGGTATCGCGTACTTGGAGGGTATGAGTTTCGGCCTGCCGGCGCTCGCGACGACCGCCGGCGGCGCGCGCGAGGTCGTGACCCACGGCGAGACCGGCTTCCTGTGTGCGCCAGGCGACGTCGGCGACCTCGCTCGCCGGCTTCGAGGGCTCGTCGAGGATCGCACGCTGCTCGCAGAACTCGGCGTCGCGGCGCGCGAGCGCTACGACGCCCACCCTTCCTGGGCCGATAGCGCGGCGCAGGTAGGGGCGTTCCTCGATCGGGTCGTTGCGAGCGAGGTACCAACGGGATCCATCATGGACGGCGACGGAAACGACGGCGGTGGCGGCGACGACAGCAGCGACGGCCACGATGGTGAGGGGAGCGACGCCGGGGAGGTGTCCCATGCCGTCGCTTAAGTCGGATTACCCGCGCTACCTCGCGGCGAAACGCAGCGTCGACGACCGGGCGATCAACGAGCGCGTGCTCCGGCGGCTCGCGAGCGAACTCCGCGAACGGAGCCGGGATCGAGACCGAAGTCGCCTCCACGTGCTCAACCTCGGAGCCGGGATCGGCGGCGCGGCAGCACGCCTGATCGAACGCGACGTCTTCCCGGCAGGCGTGGGCGTGACCTGCACGCTCGTCGACGTGCGCGAGGCGAACGCCGCCGCCGCCCGCGAGCGCCTCCCGGAGTGGGCGCGCGCTGCGGGCTACGACGTCACCGACCTCGCCGACGGGTCCGGCGGCAGTGCCGGCGATCCGGGCGACCCGGAGTTCCGGGTCGAGGCCGAGAGTCGGACGATCGACGTCGAGGTACGCGTCGCCGACGCCTTTCAGGTGGTCGAGGAGGGCGAATGGGACCTGTTAGTTGGTCAGGCTTTCCTCGACCTGTTCGACCTCGACGAGGCGCTTCCGGACCTGCTCTCGGCGCTCGAACCTGGAGGGTTGTGTTACTTTCCGATCACGTTCGACGGCGGGACGGTCTTCGAGCCGGCGACCGACGTCCTCGCGCCGGCCGATCTCGAACGGGCGTTTCACGACCACATCGACCGCAGCGGCGGGGACAGCCGGGCCGGCCGCCACCTGCTGACGGGACTGTCACGGGAGGACGCGTCGGTGCTCGCCGCCGGGAGTTCGGACTGGGTGGTTCACGCTCACGGCGAGCATGAGGCAGAGGGCAGTGGTAACGACGGCGACGCTCGCGATATCGACGGTGCTGACGACGGTGGTACCGCTGACGGCACCGACGCCAGCGACGGCGGGTACCCGGCCGACGAGGAGCTGTTCTTGCGCTTCATTGTCGATACGGTCGCCGACGCGCTCGCCGACGACGCCGAGAGCGAGCTTACCACTAAGACGCTCGCGGAATGGCGTGAGCGCCGCCATGAGCAACTCGACATCGGCGAACTGGTCTACATTGCCCATCAGCTCGATGTGCTCGGGTGCGTCGGCGAGACGAGCCCCGAACTGGACTGAGGCGTTCCGCTGAGCCTAAATCACCCTCAAAAGCGACTCGACACACAAGCCCAGTTAGTCATGTGCAATGAGAAGGACCTCATCAGCACTGTCCTCTGCTGTCGATAGGGCATACTGGTGCTTTCGAGCCTCTATATGAACCTGCTCTTTGTGTTCCCCAAGCATCTCTTTCAGTTCCGCCGGAGTAGGAAGGCCTGCAGTATTATACGAGACTGCGAGTTTATTCTCCGAGAACTGATCGAACAACTCCTCGAATGCGTCGTAGATTCTATCTCGATCGGTCCAAGGCGATGGGTCGCATATGAGCCGCTTACTTTCAACACTGTTATCGATCATATCTGACCGATCACTGTACTGTAAATACCCTTCTAAAAAGTAATAATAGAATTGGTAGTTGGTTGCACCGTTTTGCTTCGTTCGATCGTAGTACGGGGGATCCAAGTAGACGAGGTCAGCTCCTTCGAGCCCTCCGTCCAGCACGTCTCGGTTGAAGGCCCTGTTGTCGCGACCATTGCTGAACACCCCCTCATTAAATTCGACGACATACTGTCGAAAGTGGTCGTCAAACGACCGGTCCCACGTCGTCTTGTTGCCGAACGACCGCTCGACATCCTGCGTTCGCATGTAGAGATTCGCTCGGTGGAACAGATTGTACGGACGCTTGGCAAGACAAGTCTGACACAGAGCACTGTAGGCGATAGCCCGCTTGTACTCGTTGTTCAACTCGCCGATGTTTAGGTGCATCCGGTCAAGCCATTCGTTCTCTTCATCTGTGAAATAGAGCCCCCGAATGATTGAATCTCAACAGATCGTTGTAGACCACGCGCTTATTGAACTGTTTTGCTTTATGAGCAATAGCGCCGGTTCCGCCGAAGGCATCAAGCAGTGAATCGAACTCGACTTTAGAAGTGTGCTCCCATATCCATTCGGCTATCTTTCGCTTGCTTCCTTGGTAACGTGTCGATGGGAATTCAGCGGCTGAGATTACGTACAGGTCCTCGCTCCCGTTGCCGGTGTTGAATCTCATTTGGTCTGTCATTTTTGCTGTTAACTCGTCAATTGACTATTTTACAAGCTATCAGTTGTTGCCATAGTTTCGCCAGTACACCTCAACTGTTCTTCCGAATCGAAGACGGCTTCGCGATTCATGAGGGATTCTATGCTCTTCTGCGAACCGATGGCGGTCGTTGTTCTACTGCCTGAACTTCGGGAAGCGAGTTCCCATTTCTGCCCAACAATCATCTTGACGTCATATACCACCTCTCGGCACTGTCTAGTTAAGCGGCTTCGATCAGCAAATTACCGTAATTTTGATCTACTGATCAACTACCCTGGCGACAGAGAAGCTAATTCGACTGATTACCCCAGTGTTCGTCGTACTCACCGTACGGAAATCGTGTCCATTGAGTGTCCGTGTCGGGATTCGAGAAGTACTGCCCATAGCTTCCGAGAGTCATTCCGCTAATCCGTTTCCCGTTCGAGTTGCGGCGAGCAGTCTTGATGTCGAGTGCGATGAGGCGGTCGTCGAAAACTCCGCCTCGAAGCGTGGCGTCCGGATATTGACGGGAGTGTTCGAGTTCGATGAAAGACGTGTTCAGGTCATCTGCCATCTCCTCTGCCGTTTCGACGGCATCAACCTCAAAGATAGCTGTCACGCAATTCGAAACCTTCGGGATCGATATAGTATCGCCGCTGCTTTTCAACATTCCTGTGTAATCCCACGAGAAGCCATCGAAACGATCGTGCAGAACGTTCTCGAAGTCCTCCGCACTATACGATCCACCATCGGTTGATACACTACACGCCTTCAGGCGATCCACCCACTCCGACATGCGCTGGAAGTGCCTACGTAACCGTATGAAATCACGTCAGACAAGTAATTGACTCGTCTATTGCGTAAATTACGAATCTTCTTATTGCGTTCACGCAGGTACGAGATATGGAAATTAGCGAGGTATGTTCTGCCCTGTCTAACGCGACTCGACTCAATCTCGTTTCTATCGTCTCAGATAGAGGTTCTCTAACGAGTAAGCGTGCTCACGAGCTATTCACCAGTCAGTACGAGCAGCGACGAAGACAGTCCATCCACGCCGCTCTCAAGACATTGGTTGAGGCGGAGATTCTCGAAAAGAGCTACAACCGCGAAGACGGAGGTATCGTCTATACACCGGAGATTTCGCAGTTGATTATTGACCTCGACTCGATGACGATCGAGGCTAACTGATAGGTAGTTTCCGTCCGTTTCACGCTCGAACTCGTCTTCACTCATAATCGTTCGAGCAGCAATCGAAAACACAGCGTTCGGTGGCGAGCGAACGAAGCCCCTGCATCAAATGAGGTTCCCCTAACCAAAGAACGATACTGCTTCGAGTGATACGATTGGTAATCGTGACGAACACGCAGATCACCCTCATCCAGATCGATAACTACGGACCCTGGACGGTCACGCCCGAACCCCGTCGGGAGGTCGATCTCCAGACGCTCCAGTCGCGCCTGTACGCCGACCTCGCCCAACTGATCGGCACGCGGGAGGGATACGTCTTCTTCACCCGCTTCGACAACATGATCGCGGTCACGAACGGGCTCGACATGGACGCCCACGGTCTCTTTCAGGAGTCGATCGCGAACCGCTATCCAGTAACGGTGAGCCTCTCGGTCGCAACAGATGAGAGCCCGGCAACGGCGCTCGGGACGGCTTCCGAACGCCTCCAGCGCGCCGGCAGCGCCCAGGACGCCGCCCGCCAGGAGATCCTGCGCGGACAGGTGATCGGCGAGTCGGCACGCACCGCCGAGGACCTGCGGATGGCACACTTCGATGTGAACGACGCCACCGGCCAGTACACCGACCAGTTGAGCGAATTCGACACCTTCGTCGAGATCCAGCGCGGATACACCGAACTCATGCGATACATGTACGATACGCACGACTCGCTGTCGTTTTTCGTCGGCGGCGACAACGTTATCGCCACGTGTCCGACCCTCAACGAGGCTGACTACTGGGACGCGATCGAACACGTCCGCAACGCGGTCGACGTCGAACTGAAAGTCGGCGTCGGGCGCGGTCGCACCGCCCAGCGCGCCGGCATGGCCGCGAAACACGCCCTCGAAGTCTGTCGGGACGGCGGCAGCGAGGTCGAACTCGCCGTCGACTAACGACCCGTCGCCAACCGCCATTGGAAGTCCGTCACCGCCGGGAGCACGTCGTCGCCGGAACACCGGCCCTTCGGGGCGTCGACCGCGCCGGGAACGATCGCGCGGCATCGACGTTGCGCTCGCACCGATCCGTAACCCGAGTCACAGCCTCGGATCACGGATCACCGCCAACCACGATCGCCGTTTTCCGACCACGATCGCCGTTTTCCGACCACGATCGCCGTTTTCCGACCACGATCGCCGCCTCCGACCAATGGAATACGCCAGGAGCGGCCTTAACCGTTTCTGACGTGGTTTTTTATTACTGTGTGCGGTATCGGCACGCATGAATGCCGACATAACGATCAGGGACGTGATGAGCCGGGAGTTCGTCGGGGTGAGCGAATCCGATCCGATATCCGAAACCGTCCGGCTCATGCTCGACGAGGACGCCGACTGTGCGGTCGTGCTCCGCGGCAGCGACCCGGTCGGGACGGTGACCGACCGCGACGTACTCTCGCTGGTGCTCGACGATGGGCGCGTGGAGACGGCGACGGTCGCCGACGCGATGGGCGAACGGACGGCGTCGGTTCGCTCCGACCAGGACCTGGTGGTAGCCATCGATCGACTCTCGGCGACGGCCGCCTCCCAACTCGTCGTGCTCGAAACCGGCAGCGACCGGCCGATCGGCCTGCTCACCTACCGTGACGTCGCGACGGCGCTCGCGTACTCGCTTGAGTCCGGCAGGGGCGTGTACGACCACGACTACGAGGCCGACGACCCTGCAGTCGGTGCCGGCGGGTTCGAGGCATTCGAAGCGGGCGACGGACAGGACGCCGACCGGACCGATCCGATCGATGGAGCCGATCGAACGAACCGAACGGATCGAACCGCCGACGACACCCTCCAGAGCATCTGTGAGTCCTGCGGGACGCTCTCGCACTCGCTGTCAGACGCCGACGGACAGCTGCTCTGTCCGGACTGTCGGGACGTGTAGCGTCGTCGCCGCGCTCCGTCTTTCATCCTGTCTCATCTCATCCCGCCCCATATCCGATCCGCTCGTCCGATCGTTCTCCTGGCTCCTTCGTACCCTCGTACCGTCAATTCCCTCGTCCGCTCGGTTCTTCGTCCGGAGTCGGTTCATCCGTGGCCGTTCGAGGCGAATCGGAGCCGTGTCGCTGCCGATACCGCGGACTCCTCGTCCGACCGGGCGTTACGCCGGCCCTTTTCCGGATACATTTATAACCCGTACCCCCAAACCATCGGTCGGACATGGCACGTGAGATCAAACGCCGTGACTTCCTCGCGGGAGCCGGCGCAGCGGGAATCGTCACAGCAGCCGGTTGCATCGGAAGCCCCGACGGTGGCGGTGGCGGTGGCAGTGGTAACGGCAGCGGGAACAACGGCAGCGGCGGCGGAGGCGGTGGCGGCAACGGGAGCGGTGGCGGCGGCGGTGGTGGTGGCGGGAGCGGCGGCGGGCCGGGATTACTCGTCGTCATTGGCTACCCCGAAAGCGGGATTCAGCTGTTCCGCGACTACTACAGCCGGAGTACGACTGACGAGAACATCCTGGTTCCCGACGGCCTGCGCGACGGCGCGCTCCCGAACCAGGTCGGCAACGACATGAACAACGTCACTGGCACCGCGCCCGCAGCCGGCGGGCCGAACCAGCAGGCGTTCACCCAGATGTTTCAGAGCGAATACGGTGGGCCGCCGGGAGTCTTTACCTCCCAGTCGTACGACTCGGTCGCGACGCTGATCCTAGCGAACGTCGCCGCCGGCGAGAACAGCGGGTCGGCGATCCAATCGCAGATGCGAAATATCGCCAACCCGCCGGGGATGGCCGTCGGGCCAAGCAACTTCGTCGAAGGTGTCGAGGCGGTCGCGAACGGCGAGGACGTCGACTACCAGGGCGCGTCGAGCAGCGTGAACTTCGACGAGAACGGCGACCCGGCGTCGGCGGCCTATGCCATTTGGGAGTTCGCTCGCCAGCAAAACGACACCTCGACGGTCACGACCCAGACCTTCGAGGGCGACTCCCCCGAGGGCAGCGGTCCGTCAGCCGATTCCATTCCCGGCAGTAGCATGGACCGAACGGTGCAGGTCGGCATCTTGTTGCCCGAGACCGGCGACCTGGCGTCGGTCGGTGGGCCGATGATCCAGGCAGCCCAGCTCCCGGTCAAGGAGGTCAACGACTCGGATCTGGGGCTTTCGGTGGACGCTCAGGTGCAAGACACCCAGACCCAGCCGGAAGCCGGCATCAGCGGCGCGGAAGCGCTCGTCAACGCCGGCGTGCCCGCAGTGTGTGGCACCGCCTCCTCGGGCGTGAACGTCCCCGTCTCCCAGCAGGTCCTCATCCCGAACCAGGTCGTCGGGTGTTCGCCCTCCAGTACGGCGCTCAACGTCACGAACTTGGAGGACGATGACTTCATCTTCCGGACCGCGCCGTCGGACTTCCTGCAGGGCCGCGTCATGGCCCAGGTCGGGTCCGATCGCCTGAGCACGTCGAACGCGGCGACGCTGTTCGTCAACAACGAGTACGGCCAGCAGCTTTCGAACCGGTTCGCGGAGGTCTTCGAAAACGAGTTCGACGGGAGCGTCTCCCAACAGGTCGCGTTCAACATCGGGGAGTCCTCCTATACCTCGGTGATCGAGCAGGCGCTGTCGAGCTAACGGCCGAATCGAGCCCTCATTCTCGCTCTCGCTCCCGTTCCCTCTTCCTTTCTTTCGATCGCTGCGAACTGCGAGCCGCGGCTGCGATACGCTACGTTCTGGGCGACATCGATCGGGCGGAGCGCAGAAGCGCGGAGTGCCAGCGAACCGGCCAACCGGCTCAGCCGCCGAGGAACTCTCGGCGAACCTCCTCGTCGTTGAGCAGCGCTCGCCCGGAGTCGACGAAGCGATTTCTGCCCTGGACGAACACGTACCCGCGATTGCACCGCCGGAGGGCTTCTTTCGCGTTCTGTTCGACCATGAGGATCGCCGTACCGCTTGCGTTAATTTCGTCGATCTTATCGAACATTTCATCCACCAGATCGGGTGCCAACCCGGCGGAAGGCTCGTCGAGAAGCAAGAGATCGGGCTCTAACATGAGCGCCCGGCCCATCGCAAGCATCTGGCGCTGGCCGCCGCTCATGGTGCCGGCCTCCTGGTCGCGACGTTCATCGAGGATCGGAAAGCGCTCGTAGACCTCCGCGAGCGCGCCTTCGGGCACGTCGTCCAGGATGTACGCACCCATCGCCAGGTTCTCGGCGACCGAGAGGCTCGTAAAGATGTTCTCGTTCTGGGGGACGTACCCGAGTCCCTCGTGGATGATCTCCTCGGGGTTGCGGCCGGTGATGTCCGTCCCGCCGAACGTGACCGATCCGCCCATGTACGTCGTGAGCCCGAAGACTGACTTCATGACGGTGGATTTGCCTGCCCCGTTGGGACCGACGATGGTGACGTACTCCCCGTCCGCGACGTCCAACTGGACGTCGTAGAGGATCTGGAGATCGCCGTAGCCCGCGTCCAGGTTCCGCACCGCTAACAGCGATTCGTCGGCGTCCATCCGGGGCGTCTCGGGGCCGGACGCCGCGTCCCGCTCGCCTGCATCCCGCTTGCCCGCGTCCCGCCCGTCCCGTTCGGCATCGGCGTCGGCTTCGACCTCGGCCTCCGCCTCCGTCCCCGTTTTGCGGCTCCCGGCCGGTTCGCTCTCGCTCATACGTTCCCTCCGAGGTAGGCGTCGATGACCTGCTCGTCCTCCAAGATCGCTTCCGGGCTGTCGTCGGCGAGCACTCTGCCTTGATGCATCACGATCACGCGCTCGCAGTTGTCCATGATCAGGTCCATGTCGTGTTCGACGATGAGGAACGTGTAGCCCTGCTCGCGGAGGTCGTGGATGTGGCGCAGTAGTTTCTTTTCTAACGTCGGGTTCACGCCGGCGAAGGGCTCGTCGAGCAACAGCATTTCGGGCTCGGTCGAGAGCGCGCGCGCGAACTCCAGTAACTTGCGCTGACCGCCGGAGAGGTTGCCGGCGTCCTCGTGAGCGAGATGGTCGATGTCGAAGAAATCGAGCGTGTCCCACGCGCGGGTGAGGAGTTCCTCCTCTTCGGTGTGGATGCGGCCGCGAACGAACGGCAGCACCGATCGCCACAGCGACTCGCCGGATTGGTGCTGGGGGGCGAGCATGACGTTTTCGAGCACGGTCATATCGGCGAGCTGGCGGGCGATCTGGAACGTTCGAACGAGCCCCTTTCGAGCGACCCGATGGGGGGAAAGTCCTGTGACATCCTCGTCGTTGAAGTACACCTGACCGGCGTCGGGAGAAATCGCGCCCGTGATGAGGTTGAACGTCGTGGATTTGCCCGCGCCGTTCGGCCCGATGAGGCCCGTCAGCGAGCCGGCTTCGACGTCGAAGCTCGCGCCGTCGACGGCCGTGATTCCCCTGAAGCTCTTCCGTAAGTTCTCGACCCGTAGCGGGGTTTCGGTCGGCGACGCCTGTTCGGAGGCCGCCACCGGCCCGGTGTCGGCTCGCCCGTCGCTCCGATCCTCGGTGTCCGTTCTTCCCTCGGCCGCGGACGCGTCGGCCGTCGAACCTCGGGAACCGGCGGCCGTCGCGCCGCTCGCCTCCGCACGGCCCGCCTCGGCGTCGAGATCGTCCCCGTTCCGAGCGGCGACGTCGGCGTCCGGTTCCGTTCTCGCCGCCGGCTCGGCTTCGGTCGTCGTCCCGGCTTCGGCCGCCGTCCCGCCGTCGGCGCTCGCGTCGGTTTCGCTTTCGCTTCCAGCGTCCGTCCCCGTTTCCGAACCGCTCTCGTGTCGGGTCTCGCCCCCGGTCCCCGTCTCGGTCTCACTCATCGCGGGTCCCCCCGTCGGCCGCCGCTCGCGGCGTCGACTCCGTTCCCCTGGACTCGGGCCGACGCCGGAGATCGATCGAGGAGGCGACCTCGGTTCGGTGGCCCATTAGCCCCTCCGGTCGGTTCTGTATGATCCAGACGAGCACGACGCCCATGATCACGAGCCGTAGCGTCGCCATGTTGTCGAGCGTAAACGCGATCAGGGGAACGACGTCGAGCGTCGAAAGCGCCGCGAACGCCTCGCCGAACGTGTTCGGCGCGTTCCCGACGGGAAAGACCCTGACGACGAGGTTTCTGAAATACAGCGGGCCCTCGAACAACACCGCGGCGAAGACCGCCCCCCCGATCACGCTGCCGGTGTTCGAGCCCGCGCCGCCGATGATGAGCGCGATCCAGATGAAGAAGGTGAGCTTGGGTTTGAACGACAGCGGCGTGAGCGCGCCCTGGCCCATATACCAGAGGATTCCTCCCAGTCCCATGAGCGCACAACCGAGCATGAACGACTTGATCTTGAACAGGTCGGTGTTCTTTCCGAGCGAACCCGTCGCGTCCTCGTCCTCGCGGATCGCTTTGAGCACTCGGCCGAAGGGCGATTCACCCGTTCGCTTGAGCAGCCAGTAGAACCCGGCAACGGCGATCATGAGCAGTGCCGAGTACGCGAACTGATCGACGACGGGTTTGGGGTTGCTCGGGATGATCGTGCCGACGAGATCAACGAGCCCGCCGTACGGGCCGGCGAGCGCGAGGAAATCGAGCAGTTCGGTGAGCGGGTCGCCGTAATTCAGGATGAGGCCGCTGCCGCCGCCGGTGCCGAGTTCCGCGCCGAAGACGGTGAATTCCTGAAACTGCCCGGACATGTAAATGAAGCGGACTATCTCGCTCATCGCAATGGTAACAATCGCGAGGTAGTCGGCACGCAACCGCAGTGCGGGCAGGGCAACGACCAGTCCCAAGAGTGCAGCGACGGCTACGCCGGCAACAACGCCGACCCAGATCGGCAGGCCGAGCCCGGAAACCCCCGCCGCGCCGCCAGTGCTGGCGGGCTTCGAGACCATCGCCATCGTGTACATACCGACGGCCATGAAGCCCGCGATCCCGATGTTGAACAGACCGGTGTACCCCCAGTGGAGGTTGAGCGCGAGCGCGAGCATCGAGAACACCCCGATGAGAAAGGTCAGCCGGGCGATAACGTTAATGAGTCCGCGGACCTCGAAGCCGAGCGCGAGCCCGGTGATCAGGTACGCGAAATAAATCCCCCCAATGACGGCGAGGATGACCGTGATGTCGCGGTCGAACAGCCGGCCCAGGAAGTCGCCGGCCTGATTCTCGTTGGCCCGGTTCTCGCTGGTACGGTTCTCGCTGGTACGGTTTCCGCCGGCGTCGCTGCCGTTCGCACCGCCGTCGCTCGCGAAGGCGTTCGTGGTCGTATCCGGGTCGTTCGGGTCGTCCGCGGTAGTGTTCGGGTCGGCGCTCATGCCGTTGACCTCCCGCTGAACAGCCCCTCGGGACGGAACAGCAAGACGAGAATCATCACGAGAAACGCCGCCGCCCGCGCGAAGTCCGACGGTATCCACAGCACCGAAAGCGAGTTCGTGAGCCCGATGATGAGCCCGCCGAGGATCGCGCCGTAGACCGATCCGATCCCGCCCAAGATCACCGCCGCGAACACGAGCAGCAGGAGCAACCACCCGTCGTTGAACCCCAGCGTCCCTTTCCAGAGAACGAACATGTAGCCCGCGATGCCGGTGAGCGCGCCGCCGATGACCCACGTGGCGTTCACGACCCGTTCGGTCGGGATGCCCGTTACCTTCGCCAAGTCCTCGTTGTCGGCCATTGCCCGCATGGCGGTGCCGAGTTTCGTCCGCTGGAGCAGGCCGTGTACGCCGGCCATTAGTCCAACAGCGATGACCAACAGAGTAGCGTCGTGGGCGCTGACGGCGACGAAGCCATCGAGGAGGTAGCCCTGGATCTCGGGGACGCCGCCGGCGCCGGTGACCCCACGGTTCTCGGTCGTGAAGACGAACGCGATCAGGTAGCGCAGCGCGAAGGCAACTCCGACCGAGGCGATCAGCAGCGAAATGCCGCTTTGATCGCGCATCGGCTTGTAGACGAGGCGATCGATGGCCAGCGCGAGCACCACCGTAAAGAGGCCGGCAATCACGAGTCCGCCGACGATCGCGATCGGGGTCTGGGTGGCTCCGATGCCGAGTGCGCCGCCGAAGACCGACCCGCCGGCACCGACGAGCAGTAACGAACCGATGTCGGCGCGGCCGAGGCCCGCAAGCAGGTACGTCACCGCCCAGCCCGAGAAGGCTCCGCTCGTAATGTAGTCGCCGTGGGCGAAGTTCGCAAAGCTCAGAATGCTGTAGGTCATCGAGAGGCCGATCCCCGCCAGGCCGACGACGAGCCCCTGCATGAGCCCGTCCCAGACCAGCGTGGCGACCGCCGAGACCGCGATCCGTCCGGTTGCGAGCCCGCCGACGAAGTCGACGATCAAGAGCACCCCGAACAGGCCAACGACGAGCGCAAGCGGGCGGTCGATAACGAACCGCCGTCCTTCCGAATACGTGTCTGCTATTCCCATTGTTGCCACACTGTACCGAGAACGGTCGGCGCGAATGAATAAAGCTTCGCCGCCACACGGCGGGTTGAGCCCGTATGCGAACCGCGGGTTCGACGCGGGAACCAACCCCCGACGTGAGGACACGACGGCGACTCCTAGCAGCACCGGCTATCCGTGTGTGACTCGAAGTCGGCCGCCACGATCGGACGACCGAGCAGCCGGATCGCCGAACCGTCGGATCGCCGGACAGAAAGGGATTTGACAGGGCACGCCGGAGTCGGGACAATGATCCAGACCCTCGACGACCCCTCGCTCGACGGGGTCGCCGTCGGGGTACGTATCGACGTCAACAGTCCGGTTTCGGGGGGCGACCTCGCCGACGACGCCCGACTGCGCGCACACGTCGAGACCCTCTCGGAGATGCTCGATCGCGGCGCGCGCGTCGCCGTGCTCGCCCACCAGGGGCGACCGGGCGGCGAGGATTTTTCCTCGCTCGCACCGCACGCCGCCCGCCTCGACGCGTTGCTCGACTTCCCGGTCGCGTACTGCGACGCGCTTCACTCCGAAGCCGCACGCGATCGGGTCGCGGCGCTCGCGCCCGGCGAGGCAGTAGTCCTGGAGAACACTCGATTCTATTCGGAGGAGTACATGGACCTCGACGCCGAGCGGGCGGCCCGGACCCACCTGGTCGAGCGCCTCGCCCCAGCCTTCGATCTGTTCGTCAACGACGCCTTCGCCGCTGCCCACCGATCGCAGGCCTCGCTCGTCGGGTTTCCCGAAGTCGTGCCGGGCTACGCCGGGCGCGTGATGGAACGCGAGTTGGAGGTACTCGGTACCGTCGCCGAGTCGCCGACCCCACGGGTCTACGTGCTCGGCGGGGCGAAAGTCGGCGACTCGATCGACGTCGCCCGCAGCGTGCTCGAACGCGGGCTCGCCGATCGGGTGCTCACCGCCGGCGTCGTCGGCAACGTCTTTCTCCTGGGTAGCGGCGTCGAACTCGGGGCCCAAAACGCGAAGTTCATCTACGAGGGGGGGTACTTCGACGAGATCGACGCGGCGGGCGACCTCGCCGAAGAATACGACGAGGTCGAACTTCCGACCGACGTCGCCGTCGATCGTAACGGCGACCGCGAGGAGGTGAAGGTACAAGCGCTCCCGACCGACGCGCCTGCGAAGGACGTCGGCGCGGAGACCATCGCGGGCTACTCGCTGATACTCGAAAACGCCGGAACGGTGATACTGAACGGGCCCGCCGGCGTCTTCGAGGAGGAAGCCTTCGCCCGCGGCACCGAAGAACTGTACCACGTCGCGACGGCCGCCGGGCACAGCATCGTCGGCGGTGGCGACACCGCCGCCGCCCTTCGACGACTAGGAATCTCGGGGTTCGATCACGTGAGCACCGGTGGCGGGGCCGCCCTCCGGATGCTCACCGGCGGTGAGATGCCCGCCGTCGAGGCCCTCCGACGGTGACGGACCCGACCGCTGACGCCGACCCGGAGGCGACCGAAAAGCCTCGCTGCTCGACCACCTCCGGGGACAGTGCTCACCCTGAAAACGACGGCCAAGACACCGACTCCCGGTCGTCGTCGCTCGATGTCACGATCGAAGCGCCGCCGGTCGAAGCGGCTGAGTCGTTGGCGACGTGGTGGGTTGCCCTCGCCGATGAACAGCGCGCTCACGGCTCGCACCTGCTCGGCGAGCCCAATCGACAGTTGATACAGGAGGCGGTGGCCCGCCACATCGTGACCGACGGCCTGCTCGTTGCCCGCCTCGATCCGTCGAGCGAGGCGGGCGGGCGTGACGAGGCGGAAGACAACGCTCACGCTGACGTCGACGCCGCCGGTTTCGAAGCCGACACGGGCACCGACGCCGATGACAGCGGCAGCGACGACAGCGACGACGGCGGGAGAGCGATCGTCGGGTTCGTGATGTTCGGTCCCGAGACCGGGAGTTACGACCAGTCGGTCGACCGGGGGATCGTCGAGAACGTCTTCGTGCGCGCCGACTACCGCGGTCGGGGGGTCGGGTCGGCGCTATTAGACGCCGCCGAACGCGCGCTGATCGACAGCGGGGTCGACCGGGTCGCGCTCGAAGCGATGGCGAACAACGACGCCGCCCGCCGGCTCTACGCCCGCCGAGGATACCGGCCCCACCGCGTCGAACTCGAAGCGCCCGTCTCCGAACTCGGCGGCGACGGGCGGACGGACGGAGACGACGACGGCAACGGCTCCGAGAAGGACGGAACCGAGAAGCGATAGGCACACAAACGAGCGTGAGTAGTCTTACTCGTGCCAGGGGAGCTTGGGCGGGTCAAGCACTCGATTTGTAATCGAGAATTCGTGGGTTCGAATCCCACCCCTGGCTAAATTCCATTGGACTATTTAAAAACAACAGCGAGAGGCACTCGCGTCAACACACCCGTCTCGGCGAGCGGCGAACACGGTCGGAGACTACCCGAGAACCATTTAGTAGCGCGTTGTCGGTATCGTATCAGTGTTCGCCTCGTCCGGGTGGGACGACGAGTATTCGATCGAGGCGAAGTGAGCGAGCGCTGCGCCAGCGTGCACGCCGATGACGACGGGCAGCGAAGCGGTAGCGGACAGGCGCAGAACGAGCACCGTTATCAGAACGACGTTGGACCCGCTCAAAACACCGATAACGGCGGCTCCAACCCCTGTTGCCCACGCTGCGACGAGCGGAACCGTCGTCCCGGCCGCGACCGCTTTGGACAACCGTCGATACTCCTTACCGAGATCAAGCCGTTGCCCTACGTAGTACCCGAACCCAACGACGAGAACGATCAGCAGCAGCGACCCGGTGATAGTCGCTCCGTGACTGTATAGTAATACCGTCTGCCCAACCGTGTCGAACGTCGGCAACCAACCCGGCGGTCCATGCTGGATCAGGACGTCCCCGAACCGAGACATCAGCAAGTCCGGTGCTGCCTGGATGAATCCCGTTAGCGAAGCGAAGTGTTCGGCTTTCGATGCGGGCAGCAGTCGCGCCGGAGGTCACCACGACAGTGGGGGAGGTCGCGACTGCCGATCGGGAAGTTTCACTCGTTCGTAATGGCCGATTCGTGACTTCACGGCGCTTCGAGGAGGACCTCGGCGGATCTCGAACTGGCGACGCCGACCGGACGAGGAAAGTCCCGATCGCTACGACGTGAAGTACGCGTCGGCTTGTAACCTGTCTGTGATCTCATCGAGGGACTCGCCGTCGCAACTGCCGCATCGCGGTGGCTTCTCGGGATCGGCGAAGACGGTATCGCATTCCTCACAGGCGAAGAACCTCGCTCCGAGCACGACCGGCTGTCGGTGGCGACGATATAAAAGTGCCCTCCCTGCTGCCCCGCACGCTTCGATCGTGTGAACCCTTCGAGAGTTCGTTGCGCGCCTCGCTCTATCGTAGCGACGACCGTCCGGACCGCAGTGCCATGAGTTCTCGCCGACACCGTGCTTCTCGCTTCCGTCGCTCCCACACCGGGTTCTGACTTTGCAGCCGGGTCGGCTCCCTGTCTCCTGGTCGCCATCACTGCTGTGGGAGGTCATCGACGTAGCCCAGGTCACGCAACTGCTGTTCGACGTCTTCGGGTACCCCCTCGTCATCCCGGTTCGTGACGAGCGCCCCGCGGCGGTCGGTCAGTTCGGCGAGGAGACTCTCGTAGATTTCCCTGTGGGGGTCCGAGTCGGGAACGGTCCCCTCGTCGATCTCCCGCTCGAAGCGGACGGTCTCGCTGTCGGCGTCGTAATGAGTGAGCAACACTCGCACGTGGTCGTGGCCATCCCCGTCGGCGTGGGTGAAGTGGTTCACGTCTACGTCCCTGATCCGGTCGCTGAACAGCTTCCACCCGTTCTCCGCGCATATCCCGCGATAGACTCGTTCGGGTCCGACGGAGCTGAAAAAGACCCGCTCGCGGCCCATGTCTGCTGGCTCCGCCGCGACGCGACCCTCCATGGAGTCGGGGACGTCGACGCCGACGGCATCGAGGATCGTGGGCATGACGTCGATGTGGCTCACCTGCCGGTCCACCGTTCCCGGCTCCCAGTCAGGGTTGCTAACGAGGAGGGGAACGCGCACGAGGTCCTCCCAGAAGGCCGGCGTCGGGGTGTGGCCGATCATCCCCTGGGACTCGCGGTCGAACCCCTCGCCGTGATCGGAGGTCACGATCATGACGTCCCGACCGGGGACGAAGTGGCCCCGTCGCTTGAGCAGGGTCACGAACATCGCCAGTTCGTCGCGCCAGTGCTCACAGGCGGCGAGGTACGCCTGTTCGATGTCTTCGACGTCCTCGTCGGAGATACCCGCTCCACGGTTGGTGATGATCGCCCGCGAGGACAGTTCGGCGAGTCGGCTGCGGGATCGCTCGGTGTTGAGGTCCCGCTTTTCGAGGTATTCGGCCGGCGGGTCGAAGGGGTGATGCGTGTCCATGTAGTGGATCCAGCGCATCTGCCCGCCGGCCCGCTCGTCGCCGAGCGACGAGAGAACGTCGCGATGGAAGCTACGGGCGTCCTCGTAGTAGGTGTCGTCGGACAGAAAGCGGTCTTCGAGCGGGTTGAGCACGTTGAAGTACCCCCACCGGGCGGCGTCGAACAGGCGTTCGGAGCCCAGCCGCTGGACGAGGAACTGCGCGCGCTTCTTGTAACTCGGCGCGCCGGCGTCGTCGTTCTCGAACCCACGGTCGTAATGGCGCTCCGCACCGACGATGTGGTTCGAACTCCAGAGCCGACAATCGTACCCCGCTTCCGAGAGGGCTTCCGCGGTCGTCGTGATGCCGTCCTCGGCGCTCGACGCGCCGAACTTCAGGGTTCGGGTCGCCGCGTGAACCGTCTCGCTGTAGACGCCCCCGACCAGACTCGGCATCGACGACCCCGTCGCGTTAGCCGTCGACACCGCGTTCGTAAACGTGACGCCGCCGATCAGGTCCGGGATCTCGTCCATCAGAGCCCTAAACGCGTCCGCTCGCAGCGAATCGGCGCTGAGAACGAAGACGTTCGGTCGATCACCGTGGTCCATGGGCCGCCGAACTCTCGGCAGTGGCATACGTGTTTTCCCCGCAGTATATTAGGGTACTACGACGGCGATCGTGCCGGAGCGCCCGTTGAACGGGCCCGACCGATCGCACCACCCCCTTGCTCGCAGCCTACGCCCCGAGCGATACGTCGACCGGCGGGTCGGTCTCCTCACCGCCGTTGTCAGCGCTTTCACTCCCACTCCCGCTCCCTATCGAGGGTGCTCTCGGTCGTGTCCGACTCCCAGAGTACGGCCGTCGCGATGCCGATCGCCGCGACGGTCTCGATCGCAAGGACGAGACCGATGCCGACGAGCGGGGACAGGCCCGCCCCCTCGACGAGCCACTGGCCCGGCGCGAGCAGGGTGCCGACGGCGATCGCGCCGAGGCCGATCACGACGGCCCACCGCGCCGGACTCAGCGCGTCGAAGGGCCCCTGATTGCGCTCGCCGTCGCTCACGGCTTCTCCCCCTGTCGTTCGCGATCGCGACGGGTCGATCGCATACGGTTGTCACGAGGGGCTTCGAACCAATAGACGTGTCGGGCCCCGATCCTGAAGGCGACGGTCCGACCTCGAAAGCGGGCGATCGAACGGTACCTCGACGAGGCGTCGGAGCCCGCCGTCGGGACGCTTTTGTCCTGGCGCGCCCCTCCTTGCGCATGGACACCGCTCGGATCGTGCTCGCGGGCCACGTTCTCGTCGCGACGGTATTCTTCGGCGGGGCCGTCCGCTTCGCGCTCGGTGATCAGATCGTCGGCGCGGCGCTTCAGGCGCTCATCGGCGTCCTGATCGTCGGCCTCGGCGTCGCCATCTCGCGGATCGTCGCCCGCCGGTGACCGGGCGATCGGCTCCCCTTGATGTCGCCGCTAAATGGAGCGAATCGATGAGTCGAAATCGCCAGCCGACGAGCGGACAGGGGTGTGCAAGCCGGCCCCTTAGGTATAATCGAATCCACTGGCGAGTATGTCATTCGAGGCAACGATCACGTCGATCCACGAGATGACCCCCGAGGTCAAGCAGTTCGTCGTGGAGGCAAACGGCGAGTTCGAGTACGAACCCGGCCAGCACACGACCGTCCAGTTCGACCCTGACGAGGCCGGCATCGACGCCGAGGAAGACGGCACCGTCGTCCGGCCCTACACCGCGACGAACCTCCCGGGAACCGACGCGATCACGCTCGCGATCAAACGCTACGACGACGGCACGGCGTCGGTCTACATGCACGAGCGCGAAACGGGCGACACGATCACCTTGGGCGAACTGGAAGGCAACCTCACGGTTCGCGATACCGACGAGGACGTCGCGTTCGTGTCGACCGGTACCGGCATCACGCCGATGATCCCGATGTTGCGCCACTACCTCAAAGAAGGGACCGGCGAGGTGTACTTCTTCTACGGCGAGAAAACCCAGGAGTCGATCATGTACCGTGAGACGCTCGATACCTTCGAAACCGAACACGAGAACCTCTCGGTGATCTACTCGCTGTCGGACGAGGAGTGGGACGGCCCGACCGGCCACGTGCAAGAGCACATCGAAGACCACATCGACGACGTAGCGAACACGCGATATTACACCTGTGGCGTCCCGCAGATGGTCGTCGACACCAAAGAGCGCCTCGACGAACTGGGCGTACCCGACGACCACGTTGTCAGCGAGGGCTGGGAAGACGGCGCGGTCGGCGAGTGAGGCGAGTCGAGGTCACGTTCCGCCAATCGGGCAGCGTCACCGGCTGTCAGCCGACTCGGTTTCGAGTTTCCTTTCGCTAATAACCCCGGCGACTCCGGCGACGACGATTCGTCGAGTTCGAACGCCCCGATCGCTCACGACCCAGTTACTCGTAGCGTAGCGCGTCGATCGGGTCGGTTCTCGCGGCGCGCCACGCGGGGTACGCACCGGCGAGCACACCGACCGTGATGCCAACGGCGATCGCGCCGGCGAACAACTGCGGATCGAGCGTGAGGGGGATCTCGGCGTAATCGGTCGCGACGTATCCGCCGATCGCCCCCACCACGGCTCCTAACAGCGCGCCGATCACGCCCAGGAGGACGGCTTCGGTGATGAACAACTGGAGGACGTCTCGGCGGCGAGCCCCGGTGGCTTTCATGATGCCGATCTCCCGGGTGCGTTCGGTGACGCTCACGAGCATGATGTTCGCGATGCCGATCGAGCCGACGATGAGCGAGATGGTCGCGATGCCGACGATGAAGTCGGTAAAGGTCCCGATTATCTCCTGGAGCTGTTCCTGGAGGTCCTCGTTCGTCTGGACGTTGAACACATAGGAGCCCGGTTTGAGCTGCCGGGCGTCGGAGCCGTTCTCCAAGTAGCCCTGTACCCGCCCCTCGGTGGCAGAGAGTGCCGAGAAGTTCTCGGCTTCGACCGTGACGAAGGGGTAGACGTTCTGCTCGCGGTCGGTGCCGGGGACCGGCCTCGTGACGCTATAGAACGGGTCGGTCGGTACGTATACTTGTGGGGCCTGATTGCCGAACCCGCCGACGGGGCCCGAGGAACTGTTCAGGATGCCGACGACGCGTACGTCGAGCACCCGGCCGTCCGCGAGCGCGAGCTGATAGGAATCACCGACCGAAGCGTTCGGTTGGAAGATCGCCGCTGCGGCTTCGTTCAGGATCACTTCGGGTTCACCCGACTGATAGACCCTGCCGTCGGCGATCTGGCTTTCGTTGAAAAACGCCGGCGGCGTCGCTGTCACTCCGCCGAAACCCGTTGCCTGAGAACCCTGTGAGAGCCCCGCGGTGGCGACCTGTCCGCGCGGGATGACTTCCGCGACTCCGGAGGTGTTTTCGAGGCGGACGAGGTCGCCTTCAGTGAAGACGGGTTGAGCGCCCTCGCCCGGCGGCCCGCCCTCGTCGGGGGCGACCCAGACGCTCATCACGGGTTCTTGCTGGCCGGTGACCTGGCCGACGATGTCGGCCTGGAGGCTCACGCCTAACGTGACGAAGACGATCACCGCCGCGACGCCGATGATCACCCCGAGCGTCGTGAGCGCCGATCGCAGCTTGTGCCCGCGGATCGAACGCCAACTCATCCGCAGCGACTCGCCGAGTTCCATTCAGCGAGCCCTGCCGTCGGCCTCGTTCGGGTCGTTGTTGGCCCCTCTGTCGCCGGTGCCGCCGTCGACCGCGACGGCCTCGCCCTCCTCCCCGCGTTCGCCCTCGTCTCCACGTTCGCCCTCGTCCTGGCTCTCACCTTCGTTTCCGTCCCCGCTCTCGGCGTCGCGTCCGGCGACCCGTCGGGGGCTCTCGACCGTCTCGATCTCGTCGATCTCCCCGTCCAAGAGGTGGACGATGCGCGCTGCGTGTTCGGCGACGTGGCGCTCGTGGGTGACCATCAGTACGGTGTTGTCCGCGTCGTGCAGCCGTTGGAAGAGCTCCAAGATCTCGCTGCCGGTGTCGGTATCGAGGTTGCCCGTGGGTTCGTCGGCGAGGATGATTTCGGGGTCGTTCGCGAGCGCACGGGCGATCGCGACGCGCTGGCGCTGGCCGCCTGAGAGTTCCGATGGCTGGTGGTCGAGTCTGTCGCCGAGGCCGACCTGGGCGAGCAGATCGCCGGCGCGGTCGGACCGCTCCTCTCGCGAGCGATCGCGAAAGACCATCGGGAGCGCAACGTTTTCGGCGGCGGTGAGCCGTGGCATCAGATTGAACGTCTGGAAGACGAAGCCGACCTTCTCGCCGCGAAGCGTTGCCTTGCCGTTCTCGGAGAGACCCGAGACGTCCTCGCCGCCGACCTCGACCCGTCCTTCGGAGGGCGTATCGAGACAGCCGACGAGGTTCATCAGGGTACTTTTTCCCGACCCGCTCGGGCCCATGACCGCGGTGTACGATCCCGACGGGATCGTCAGCGAGACGCCGTCGAGCGCGTGGACGGGTTCGCCGAGGTGGTAGGTCTTCCGGACGTCGCTCAGTTCGACAGCGGGATCGCCACTCCCCTCGGCGCTCGTCGCGTCGGTAGCGTCCGAGCCGCCGGCCGTCGTCCCGACGCCGGCGGTGCTCTCGTCGTCGCTCGTCACGCCGTCCGTGCGGCCGGCATCCGCGTCGCCTTGGCCGGTGCTGCCGCCGTCGGCACCGGCGAGCGAGTCGGCGGTCCCCTTCCGGTCGGTCATTACACCTCGTTACGAAGTGAACGCATGAGGGACTGTCGGTCGACCGGCCGTTGTCGAACTCGGGACCGGTCGAATCGGTAGAGGCTTGACGGATCGGTGCGGTCGTGTGGACCGGTGCGGACGCGCAGCCGTGTGAACCGTCGCGGTCGATCCGATTGCCGGAACTCGGGGTCTCGGCCCTCAGCGCTCGTCGTTCCAGTTCTCACGACAGTCCTCGTTACAGAAGTGGCGCGTCTCGACCGTGCCCTCATCGATCCAGGTCACGACGCGATGGGTCGATTCGTTCGCGATCGGGTCGCCGCAGGTCGCACACCAGGGGGCGCTCTCTTCGGTCACGTCGGTCTCTAAGTCGGACGTCGGGTCCACCATTACCGTAAGACCATTCGACGGAGGTACTTACGTGGTGCCCTCCAACCGCCGGCCCGAGCGTAACGCCGACGACGCCGGTTCTGGCCCAATAATGGCTATGACTTCGACGCCGGATGGGACGTGGAATCGTCCCTCTTTTGCCTTTCTGGTTACTGATGTCAAACGTTCCAACTCGTCACGTATAAGTAAAATAATATAATACAAACAACCAATATGCTGTTCTGAATTGTCTGGCGAAGCACGATCGAACCGACCAGACGATCGGTGCTGAAGTCCCTCGGTGTGGGTGCCGTAACAGCAGGGACGATTGGAACAGCGAGCGCGCAACCAAAGGATCGCGGTCTGCGACTGTTCAGCGAGCAAGCCGTGGACGGCGCGGCAGAAGTGGTCACGCAGAAAGGGTACGCGTACGTCGCCAGAAACGACAGGTACGGTGCGAATGCGAGCGGGATGGCCGTCATCGATTGGAAACGGAAGGGCCGACCCGAGACCGTCGCCGAGGTCGGCCTCGCCGACGACCTCGAAGACAGCGGCGACCTCGAAGTGAAAGACGTCAAAGTCGACGGCGACGTCGCGGGACTCGCGAACGACACGGAGAGCCCGGGTGGAGCGGCGTTTTTATGACGTGAGCGATCCCGCTGACCCGGAGTTCCTCTCGTTTTACGAGCCGGAGCCGGCGGCGAACATCCACAATCTGTTTATCGAGGATGACCACGCGTACCTCGTCCTCGCCGAGCCGACGAACACCGACACCGACGACGACGGCGAGCGCGACCTCGTTCGACTCTACGGCGACGTCGGACTGGAGATCGTCGACATCTCCGATCCGCAGAACCCGACGAACGCGGCGACCTGGTACTTGAAAGAAAAGCTACCCGACTACGCGAAGGCGGGCGTCAATCCGAACCACGACGTCTACGTCCAGGACGGACTGGCGTACAACGCCTTCTGGGACGCCGGCGTCGTCGTTCTCGACGTGAGCGATCCGACGAGTCCCGAATTCGTTACCCAGTTCGGTGCCGCACCGCAGGGCGACGAGGAAATCCAGCCGTGGAACGTCAATGAAGAATCGTTCCATGAGTACTACAACGAAGTGTTCCCGTTTGATCGGTACTACACGAGACAGGGCAACGCTCATTACGTGCGGCCTTCGCCCGATGGGAACTATACGTACGTCGGCGCGGAGACGTTCCCACAGTACGTCATGAACGATCCCGAGACGAGCGACTATGGCGGGATCGAGGTCTTCGATACGAGCGACCTGAGCGCGGTCGAACAGGTCGGACGCATCGACCCGCCGGACGTCGAGGGCTTCCGGACGTCGCACAACTTCGACGTGACCGACAACCGACTGCACGCCTCCTGGTACGAAGGCGGCGTTCGGGTCTACGATGTTACCGACCCCGCGAACCCCGAGGAACTCGGTGCGTACGACCCCGACGGGTACTCGTTCTGGGCAGCAGTTTACGAGCGGGGCATGACCGTCGGGAGTGCCTACGGCGGCGGTTCGGCGGCCGGCGGTGGCCTCGTCTTCCTTAGCAACGACCGCGGGAAGAAACAACCCCCGGCGTTCGAGGGCGGCGAGGGTTCGCCGGACCCCCAGGTCGAGTCCGGAGAAGCTACCGACTGACGATTTCGACTATCCTCCGCGGACGCGTCCATCGCTACCGTCGATTTTTGGGGTGCCGACGGATCCGGAGCAGCCGCGAGCGTTCGTTAGGTTAGTCCCGACGCTCGAAGCGGTGCCGGACAGCGGTGTGATCGTCGTCCCACTCGGTGCCGTGTGTGCGTTCGATGCGCTCGCGGTAGGCCGCGAGGTCCGCCGATCCCTCGGCGCGGGCGTCGGCGTCGGTCACTTCCCCCAACCGCCGTTCGGTCACGTCGATGACTTCGAACTCCTCTCCCCGAATCTCGAAGGTGTCGCCCTCCGTAGCATGGGCGTCGCCGCGATGCAACTGGGTTACCTCGCCGGCGAGTACCCCCTCTCGAATCCGTTCGGCGGGCAGGAGGTCGGCGGCGTCGATGTGAGCCATAATCGATCACGGCACCGCTTCGGCATATCGGCTACAGATTTCGTGTCGACTGCGAGAACGCTGCGCCTCCGTCTGTGTCCGTCGCTTCGTCGCGATGGGCACGCGCTATCCCGATTCCGAGCCCGAGCGAGGCGAACCCGACGCCGAGGACGAGCAGTCCAATAGCGAACCCGAGTTCGGTCGGGATCGGGAGTCCGGTCGGTCCGAAGAACGCGACGAGCGTGAGAAAGCCGATGAACGCGCCGGACCGGAGTGACGCACTGCGCCCGCGGCTCCGCATCGATCCGAACAGCAGGTCGTCGTGCCGAAACGCGAGCCCGGTGCCCACGGCATAGGACAGCGCCGTCGTCCCGGCCAACAGGAAGTCGGACACCAACCAGACGAACACCCCGGCCCCGACTCCGACGCCGAGAAGCGTCGCGAACAGCCAGGAAGTACGGCGATCCATGCATCGCCGTACGAGTCGGAAACGCACCAGCTTTGTGATCCGGTCGATAGTATTAAATCGAGTGATTGTCCGTCGAACAACCGTCAGGAGCTTTCAAACCGTTCTGCACTCCGCTTCTGTCCCACTGTCACTAAGATACTATCGCCGGGCAAACCCGCACGAGAGACCTGTCGAACGGCGCGGAACGCTCGATGTGGATCGCTCGGACGACCTCGCGCTGACCGTCTACCCGAACGGAGGCGAACGGGACCATCGTCAGCACGTTCACATCCGAAATACGGGCGACGGAGAACTCGATATCGCCGGGTTCACGGTGCGATTCGACGCCGGGCGAGAACACGAACTGCAAGCACTCGGCGACGCTCGATCGATCGAACTCCTTTCTTACCCCACGGTCCACATCCGAAACGTACGGTCCGCCGAATCCGCTCTCACGGACGGCAGAACGGTCACCGTCTTCAGCGCGGACGACGGACTCGTCGTCGAGACTTCCTACTGAACCGGTCGAGCGGTCGTGAACTCCGATTTCGTACGTTCGACGCGCATGTCTTTGTCCTTCCCCTATCAGGGGGCGCTCGATACCGACCTCCCCTCTGTGACTCCACGATCAAACACAGTCGTCCGCGCCGCTCGCACGAGCGTGAGGTATAGGCTCCTAGGGATCGTACGTAAGAACGGATCGATTTCGAATGCTTTCCGACGACTACCACGGGCTCGACGTCAGCGTGCTCGGCTTCATCGTCGCCGCCGTCGCCTTCTACGCCGGACGGTTGGGTAGCGCCGCCGACGTCGACTCGCCGAACATCATCCGTTTCACCGACTACCCGCGCGGCTCGGCACCCCCAGCGGTCTTACCCCAGGACTCGGCGTTGATGTTGCTTACCGAGTCGGACCCGTCGGCGACCGAGAGCGCCGCGTCCGCCGCCGGTCCGGCGTCAGTCGACCCGATCTGGACGCTCGTCATGTGTATCGGCTTCGCGCTGCTGATCGGTGGGCCGCTGTTCGCTCGGCTGTACGTCGCCGAAAACTGAAACCGGCGACTCTCGACGCTCGGGTGGTCCCCGATTCCCCGAGGGTCCTATTGTTCGGTGTGGTCCGATCTATGGGGCGAGCACGGCCTCGGGGGGGCCGCCGGGCAGGCGGTCGCGGTCGTGGGGCTCGTCGAATTTCGGGGGCGGGCCCTGTGCGACGAGTCCCTTCGGGTTCAGATCGGTGTGGCTCCGGTAGTAGTGGTTCGTGATGTGATCGAGGTTCACCGTCTCGGCCACGCCGGGGAGTTGGTACAGCTCTTTCAGGTAGTTCCAGAGGTTCGGGTAGTCGCGGATCCGCCGGACGTTACACTTGAAGTGGGTGTGATAGACGTGATCGAAGCGGATCAGCGTCGTGAACATACAGATGTCAGCTTCGGTGAGCTGTGCGCCACAGAGGTAGCGCTGATCGGCGAGGACGCCCTCCCAGTGGGCGAGCGCGTCGAACAGCTCCGCAACCGCCGACTCGTGTGCGTCCTGGGTGCCCGCGAAGCCCGCCCGGTAGACGCCGTTATTGATTGGCTCGTAGATCGCATCGATCACGCGATCGACGTCCTCTCGATAGCCCTCGGGATAGAGGGTGGTGTCGCGGCCGAAGTCGGCGAAGGCGGTATCTAACATCCGGATGATCTCCCTCGATTCGTTGTTGACGATCGTTTCGTTCTCACGGTCCCAGAGCACGGGCACCGTTACCCGACCGGTGAACTCAGGGTCGGCGGCGGTGTAGACCTCCCGGAGGTACGCCGACCCGTGGATCGAGTCGGGCGTACAGCCGTCCTTTTCGGGGGCGAACTCCCAGCCGTCGTCCTGTCGGTAGGGGTCAACCACGTCCACCGAAATCGCGTCTTCGAGCCCGCGCAGCGCCCGGACCGTGAGCGCCCGGTGAGCCCACGGACAGGCATGGGAGACGTAGAGGTGATACCTGTCGGCTTCCGCGGGGAATTCGGCGTCCGGATCGGCTCCGACCCAGTTCCGAAAGCTCGTCTCCTGGCGGTCGAACTCGCCGTCGTCGTCGGTACTCTCGTAGGCGTTCGTCCGCCAGTCGCCGTCGACTAACATATTCACACCTGCCCGTATGCGCTCGGCGTTCATATGTGTGTAGGCGACACCAACGTTGCCTCGTCACCCTACTGTTGGGTAGTGGTGGATGTGGCAGTTGTTCGAAAAGGGGTCGCTAAGACCGTTCAGGAAGCCCCCTCCCGCTCGGCTTCTGCTCGCGGCCCGGGGGCCCGCTCGCACGGTCCGTGGGACTCTCCGAGTCCCGCGTGGTTCGGGAGAACGGAGTTCTCCCGTCATCAGGAGAGAGCTTCGCTCTCTCGAACGACTACCCGCGACTCGTTGCGCTTCTCGCCTCACTCGTGGTTCAAGAGAGCGAAGCTCTCTTGTCATTGCGGGAAATCTGCGATTTCCCGCTTGCAGCAAAAACGCTCCGCGTTTTTGCCACATCACGAAAGGCGCTCCGCGCCTTTCGAACGACTTCGCTCGTTCGCCTTCCAGTCCCACCCGAGGCAGTTTATGTCGTCTTCATCGCTTAGCTGAACACTATTGCCGTCGAACCTCGCCCTCACCGACGCGTTCTATTAGCTCGCCGTCCTTTGTACGACTGTGAACGAACGGGACCGGACGGACAATTCGACCGCCCTCTCGCGTCGGGCCTTTCTCGCTGGCAGCACAGCGGGGGTTCTCGTTCCCGGAGCGATCGCGAGCGGGGCCGGTCGCGCGGCCGCAGCTCCGGTGCCCGAGAACGCCCCGCGGGTCGTCCGCGTGCCCGCGGGGCGTACGTTCGACATCTCGCTCGGAGACGGCGATTCGCTCTCCGATCTCGTGATCGACGTCTCGGCGTTGGGGGCGGGCTACGACATCACGGCGACCGGCTCGAACTGGGAGGTCAGAAACGTCGCAATCGTCGGCCGTCATCCCGGCTCAGAGTCGGCAGCGTTTGCCGTTCGGGTCGAAGAACCCGATGGGATCGGCGTGATCGAGAACGTCTGGCTCGGCGACGGCTCGCGCGATACCATCGGGGTCTTCGTCTCGCCGTACCACGCCGGCACTCTCCTGATACGGCGGTGTCACATCGCGCGCTACCCGGGCAACGGCGTCTACGGATCGAGCCCGGGCAACGGTCCCGGCAAGCCGGTTTCGGGCCGGGGCGGACCGGTCCGTATCGAGGAGTGTTACTCGTACAACAACGCTATCTCCGGTTTTCGAGTCGGTACCGACGGCTCGTGGGTCCGCGACTCGGTGATCGTCCAGGACCGGCGCACCCCGAGCGGCGGCGGTCGGGACGCGACCCGAGCGATCTGGGTGTACTTCGAGTCCGCGCTGATCGAAAACGTCTCGTTCCGGATGGCCGACGGCACGGGCATCGTCGTCGGCAACGACTCCTGGGAAAAATCGGCGACGCGGGTCGCCCTCCGAGACGTCCGTGGAGCGGCCGACGACCTCGTGACCGGTGAGACCGGGGACGTCCGCGGTGAGGTCGCGCCGAACCCGGCGACCGAAATCCCCGATCGGTGTCCCGAGACCCCCGCAGACGTCTTCGCCGCGCCAGTCGGGCCCGAAGACGCGGTCGGCAGTGGAACGCCCGATGTCGAACGACCCGACGATCCGGCCTGGATCCCGGCAGTATCCGGCGCGGTCGGGGCGGCTGCCACCTCGTTGTTCGGCCCGGTGCTCGGCGGCGTGTTCGTCTTCCTGGCGCTCCTGTCGCCGGGGCTCGCGATCCTCGCCGTCGTTCTTTACGTCCTCCATCGACGAAGTAAACCCGAAGGGAGGAGTCGCTTGTGACTGCGTCCGCCGAACCACAACAACCCGTACCGATGTTCGTATCGCCCGAGTGCCGTTCGCCGTTGGCCTGCAGTCGGCCGCTCGATCGTCGGTCGTCGCCCGACCGCCGGTCGTCGGCTGATCATCGTTCGGTCTGGATTCGGCCTCGGCACCGTTCGCAGTAGCACCGAACGTTAACACCCTATCCACGCGTAACGTGATCATGAGTCTCTATCACACATTTGACGCGCTCGACGATCGAACCCGGGAACAGCTATCGGCGATGCTCAAGGACGACGAACGGTTCGTGCTCGCCGTTACGGTTTCGGACGGGTTGTACAAGCGCCATCGCTCGCGGCTCGTGCTCACCGACGCACGACTGCTGAAGATCAAGCACGGCTACGGCATCCACGTCGAAACCGAGGGTCACCCGCTGGACGACCTCGCCGACGTTTCGTTGATCGAAGGCGGGCGGCCGCTACTGCGTGTCACGAGTCCCGACGGCGATCGCTCCTATCCCATAGAACCCGACGACGCCGCCGAGTTCACCGATGCCCTCGAACGGGGAGTCACCTGGCACGCCGAGAAGTCCTGATCGAGCGCCGAGCGGACCGCTGGCGGTTACCGCCCGCGGTAGCGCGCCTCCTATCGATTCCTGAGGGTTATCGCGATCGCGATCACGACGAAAGCGATCCCCAATGCCGCCGGTAAGACGCCGTTGGACGATCCGAACCGCCAGCCGAAGACGGCGTAGCCGACGAGCCCAATAATACCGGCGAGCACGCCGATGTAAACGGCGATTCCCGACCCTGAACTTCGTCCCGGCACGGTCAGAACCTCGCTGTTCTACCGATCGCCCGATCGATCGCTGCCATGCCGGACGAGAACACAGCCGTGGATATAAATTGGAACCCATGGGTTCGCCTACTGAACCCGTGGCTATCTTTTAAGTAGCCGATCTGACAGACGTGTGTAGTGAGCGACGACCGCGATGTGGCTGCCATCGCCACGCTCCTCGCCGACGAGTGTACCCGACTCGACGAGTTCGGAGAACACGACCTGATCGTGGAGCGACTCCAACTCGATGCCGATGGCCACCACTACAAAGTGTACTCCGCTACGCTCGATCGAGTCGCGATTTCGCTCACGGACGAGGGATTCGACTGCCGACTCACCCGCCGTGAGCGAATGGCCGATCGGTTCACACAGTTCGTCGAGGAGATGTGAAACGAGATGATAGACGTTCTCCTCCAGTTCAGTGGTTCGGGTATCGGAGCGGTATTGGGAGTCGTATTCAGTCTCGTCAACACCGTCTTCGGGCTCGTGATCGCCTATATCGCGTTCCAGGGCTACCGACGGAACAGAAGCCGGCCGATGCTGTTCGTTGCCATCGGGTTCTTCCTCGCCTTTTTAGCACCGGTGTTCCTCTTCGCTGGTTTCCTGTTGATCCCGAGGATCGCTCAAGTCGCGCCCAGCGTCCTTGGAACGGTAAATTTCGTGTTCTCCACTGCGGGATCGGTGAGCGAGATGATCGGGCTGCTGTGTATCCTCTACGGGCTTCGAATGCCCTTCCGAGAATAGGCCGAGCTTAGTTCGAGTCGAGTAGGCGGTCCGGCGCTTCGATGGGTTTATTCGACTCCTGGCACCTATTGAGACCACTATGGCTGACAAACCCGCTTCGATGTACCGGAACATCTCGAAGCAGCCCTACACCCGCCGGGAGTACATCACGGGGATCCCGGGCTCGAAGATCGCCCAGTACAAAATGGGTGCCGTGGGATCGGACCCCGACGCCTACCCGATCCAGATGAGCCTCGCCGTCGAAGAGGACGTCCAACTCCGCCACGGCGCGCTCGAATCCGCCCGCCTGTCGGCGAACCGCCACCTGCTGAAATCGGTGGGCAAACCCAATTACAAGATGATCCTGCGGAAGTTCCCCCATCACGTCATCCGCGAGAACAAACAGGCCACCGGCGCGGGGGCCGATCGGGTGTCGGACGGCATGCGTCAGGCCTTCGGCAAGATTGTCGGCACTGCTGCACGCGTCCCCCGGGGCGATCGCCTGTTTACGATCTGGTGCCAGCCCGAAGACGCCGAGGTTGCGAAAGACGCCCTCCGCCGGGCGTACAACAAGCTCTCGCCGCCCTGTCGCGTCGACGTCGAACGCGGCGAACA
>PXRY01000068.1:53327-53952 GCA_003022925.1 Halobacteriales archaeon QS_8_65_32
TCAGTGATCGTTAGCCGGTTCGTCGGCGACCGGCTATTCCTCGAGAATCACGATCGGACTACTCCATTCTTCACTGTCGGGTGAGTCGAGCGGTACCTCGGTGACTTGCTCCGATCGATGGATTCCCCTCTCCGAACGTTCGTATCTATCCGAAACGAGAGCCGGGTCGGCTACCTCCGGTTCATACGGCCACCGCGTTGCTTCGAGTTCGAAAAGATCGGGTCGGTTTCGAGCTTCACTGATCGAGCAGTCGCCCTTACTGGGAACTGCGGAGGCAAACGAACTATAACAAAAAAGAGTCATCACGGTACAAGCGCGCAACCCTCGCACAAGCAGCCCGAAGCTTGAAGTAAACTACGGGAGCACGGCGCAGTGACCGTGGAGGGAATCGCCCGTTCACGGCAAAGGTGAAACTAGAATGTCAGACGAGAACAAAGTAGACGACGAGAAGCGACGGACAGTACTCAAAGGAGCGGCAGCTACCGGAGTAGCGGCGACCGGGCTCGGGGTCTTCGGTGGTGCATCTGCTCAGCAGAACGCCAAGAACCTGAACGTCCAGGTCGGTGGCGATGGACTCGTGACTGTAAACAACATCAACGCTCTGAATAACGTTCAGGTCAAGGAT
>PXRY01000069.1 GCA_003022925.1 Halobacteriales archaeon QS_8_65_32
TCGGATCGATCGCGGCGCTAACCCACCCGAACAGGATTCTGAGAGCGAACGCGGTGACGACGAGCGGCGCGACGAGTACCAATCCGGCGAGCAGGTTGTCGCGGAGCGCGGTCGAGAGCGACATGCGGGAGTCCTCGCAGGAATCGAAGGGAAACCGTTCGACTCGCGAGGCTTCTATCCCGAGTCCGAGTCCGAGTCCGACTTCCGATAGCGTCCGGCGATCGAGGGCTCCTGCATCCTCGAGAGGAACGCGAATCACGACTCGAGTGGAACCGCACCGCACTGAATCGGATCGAATCGAGTCCCGCTGTCCCGCGTCCGTTCGTTCGGGCCGCGTCACTCGCTGTTGTCGGTCGGGGACGACGGGGACGAGCCGAGCGAGTAGATTTCGACCCCGGCATCGGCGTCAACGCCCGAGGCGATCGCGCCGGACGCGGAACGGCCGCCGGGTTCGCCGGCCGAGGCAGCGTCGTCGCCATCGTCGCCGTTGATATCGTCGCCGCCGTCGGGTGCGACGCGACCGCCGCCGGCGAAGTCCCCGACCGTCCCGCACCACTCCGGATCGCGATCGAGCACGTCTAAGTCCTCGTACAGGCCCTTCCAGAGGCGGGCGCGCTCGTAGCCGTCGGTGTCGGGCGGGACGACCTCGAAAACCGATTTACTCGCGACCACGACGAGCTTTCGCTGCATACGGCTCATCGCCACTGTCAGTCGGTTCGGGTTGAGGATGAAGTCGCGTTCGGCCTCCAGGAAATCGGGATCGCTCGCGGTCGCGGAGACCACGATCGACTCGCGTTCGCCCCCCTGGAAGCGTTCGACCGTATCGACCTCGGCGTTCTCGCCGAGGTGCGACCCCAACAGTCCCTTCTGAGCGTTGTGCGGGGTGACGACGCCGGCTTCGGGAAGCGAGTCGGCGATCGCCGCGGTCAGTGCCGCCTCGGTGGGGTTTACCTGCTGGCTCGCCGCCTCCTCGTGGAGCACGAGCGTCAGCGGAGCGTCGCCGAGCGCCGCCGCGAGGCCCTCGCTTCGGTCGGCGTCGCTTCCGTCCGCGGTTCCCGTCGTTTCTATCGTCTCGGTCACCGACGATCGGTAGTCGATCTCGTCGTGGCGGTAGACGTGCTCGGCGAGGAAGTCCGCGACGACGCCGTGACACCGGTATGTCTCTTCGAGCCGTGTCACCGGCAGGGTCGCCTCGCGCGCAAGCGTCAGTTCCTCCGTATCGACGCCATCGACGTCCTCGCCCCGGAGCAACCGACAGAAGTCGAGTGCCGAACAGTACGGGGCGACTTGCTCGATCGGGCGGCGGTCTTCTGCCTCCCAGTCGTGGACGCGCACCGGGGGCATCTGGCGGTGGTCACCTGCCACTAACACCTGGGCGTCGTCGTGGACGAACGCCCCACACAATAGAAAGCTCGGCAGGCGCATCATGCTCGCCTCGTCGACCGCGAGCAGGTCGAAAAACGACCGGCCCTCCTCGAACACCGCGTTCTCCGAGACGTCGCGTGCGGCCCGCCCGATCGCCTTCACGAGCCCGTAGAGCCGTCCCGGCGTCGCGAACACGAGCACCGGGGTCTCGCTCGCCTCGCCGGCGGAGGAACCGCTGGAGCCGCCGGAACCCCCGGCCTCGAAACCGCCGAGATCGCCGAACGTCCGCTGGGGGCCGCGCTGCGAGCTCAGCAGGCGACCGGCGAGTTCTTCGACCCGGTCGGTGTCGGCGTAGTAATCGAGGTACTCGATCGGCGATTCCGTGGCTTTGGCGGCCCCGGCGTCCGTGTCCGCGGGCGCGTCCCGCAGGCGGACGATATCGAGGTCGGCGAGCGACCCGGGCGCGCCGGAATCGTCACGGTAGCGCTCGTAACAGTCGGCGACGTCCGCGGCGACCTCGTCGACGGCCTTGTGTGACTCGCCGACGACCAGGCCCGCGAACGGCGTTCCCGACGAATCGGCAGCGAGCACCCGCGAGAGAACCGCGAGCGCGAGCGCGCCGCTGGTCTTCCCGGTACCCGGCGGACCCTGGAGCAGGCTGATCTGTCCCTCGGTCTCGCGGACGAACTCGCTCTGCTCGGGGTTCGGGGCCAGGCCCGGCGACGCTTCCAGCCAGTCGAGGAAGGCCGCGATCGCCTCCTCGTCGGCTCCCTCGATCGTTGGTTCCTCTCGGGAGCCCCGCGCGAGGTCGTCGAGCAGTTCTCCCAGGGAGTTCGCGTCGTCGCCGGGCCCCGAGAGTACGTCGAAGGCCCGCTGACCGTTCACGTCGTCGGTGCCGGGGTCAAGCACGAAGACGTCCCCCTCCGTGACGTGAACGGTGCGGTCGTCGGCTTCTGTGGCGTCAGTCGTCCAGCCGCGATGCCAGCTCTCGTACCGGCTCGATCGCGGAAAGCGGTCGGCCGCGCTGAAGGCGATCTCGCGGCGATCCGGGTCGAGATGCGAAACGGTGACCGGAACGCCACACTCGATCGCCCGCGGGGAGGTACTTCCTTTCGGGTTTCCCGCCCGGTCGAGTTCGTTCGCAACCATCCAACTGCCGCCACCCGATTCGTCCGCGCCTTTGACCCGACACGACCGGGCGACTCGACCCCCCTCCTCGAAGAGTTTGTCGTACGGCAGCCGGCCCTCGACCCGGAGGTCTCCCTCGTGCTCCGAGACGTGTTCGACGACGACCGGAACCGACTCGCCGGTCCTGATCCGCTGGACGACCGGCAACGCGTAATGTGAGAGGGCCTCACGCCGACCGGTCGCGTACTCGATATCGAGGAAGTCCCGAGCCCCGCGGCCGACCGCCGCGTCGCCGAGCGAAAACGAGTCGAGCGAGGCGAGGTCGATCGGACGTTTGCGTTCGGTGACGTCCGAGCTGCGATACCGGAGGCCGCGCTCGACGTGGGCAACGCCCGCCGCGAGCGTTCGGCCGAGTTCGAGAAGGTCCTCGCGACCGATACGGGTCTCCCCGTCGCCGTCGACCCACCGGAACGGCTCGACCGGGCCGTGGCCCTCGCCGCTCGTGATCTCCTCGACGACGTCGTCGGTGAGCCGGCCGGTCGCCGCCCAGACGTACTCCAAGGGAACGTCGGCACCCCGGCGGGCCCGCGAGGGGTAGTAGCCGTCGGCTTCCGCCGGCTCACAGAGCAGTTCGACACCGCCGTCCGAACCGTCGCCCCCGCTACCGTCGCCGGTTTCGCGGTAGGGTACTTCGTCGTCGAAGAGGCGATAGCGAAACGCCTCGCGGAGATCGACCTTCGTACCATCCGTTCGGGTGTACGTCCAGTCGCTCGGGCCGAGGGCGTTCTCGTCGGGGGTGAGCTGGCCGATCGCTGCGACGATACCAGTAGTGGGGATCTTCGACGCTTTGCGCGCGCGGAACTCCCGCTCGACGACCGACACCATCGGCTGATCGGCGGCCGGCCCATCGCCGAGGGCCGTCCCGACGCTGACGGCGCTTCCGGCGTCCCCGGCCCCGCCGCCGTCTCCGATCCCTCCGGCCGCCGTGCTCCCAGTCGTCCCGACTGCCTCGTCGTCGGTGTCGGCGTCGGGACCGTCGCTACAGGCCCCGCGAAGCCCTAACAGGTCGCGCAGCGCGGCCGCCTCCGGTATCTCGGCGTGGCGTTTGGTTGCCTCGACGAGCGCCTCGCGCTCGCTGTCGGCGTAGAAGTAGACGTGCAGCGGCGCGCGACCGGCACGGTCGGTCCGGGCGGCGACGACCCGGATCGCGTCGAACAAGTCCTCGACGAACGATTCGAGCAGGGCGGCTTCGACGGCGTCTGCCTCCTCGGGGTCGTCGGGGACGCCCGCGGTGAGTTCGGCGACCGCCACTGGGTCGTATCCTCGATCGCCGTGGCGCGAACTCGTGACACAGGCGCTCGCCATTGCGATCCGGTTCCGACGGTGGTCGCAGACGACGTGGATGTAAACCCGGATCAGCGACCGGCGGGCAATCGGCAACTCGGCGTCGTACGGCGGGTCGTCCGCGGGAAGCGTGCCGTCGCCGGCTCCCAAGAGCCAGGGCGCTTCGTGTTCGGCCCGGCCGTAGAGGTGGTCGGGGTCGAAGCGCCCGACCATCGCCTGAGCGCGCTGGACGTATCCCGGCAGACGCTCGCCGAGGCCCGGTTCGGCGACGAGCGTTCGGTACTGGTCCCGACGCTCGGGAACGGGTTCGAGCCGGTCGTACTCGTACGGTCGGGGGTTCTCCGGCGGGTAACAAAGCGCCGCGAGTTCTGCTATCGTCTCGATGCCGGCCTCGGCGAGTCGGGCCTGTTCGCCACGAGTGAGGCCAAGTAGCGCGTTGCTCTTCGATTCGATCGCGTTCGTGTAACACGCCTCCTTGTACGAACAGCCGTGACACTTCGGCCCTAACTGGTAGGCCGGTTCGCTTCCGATTTCGTTCGTTCTCGTCCCCGTTCCGCCCCCTTCGCCCTCGCTTCCGTCTCCCTTCGTTTCGCCGTCCTCGCTTTCGCCTTCGTCGCTTTCGCCCTTGACGAGGCGATCGAAGACGCCCCCCGCTACTAACAGTCGTCGGACGTCGGTCTCCCGGGGCGTGAGGTCGAAGTCGGGTAGTTCCTCGGGCGTCACCGCGTCGAAGTCGCTCTCCCTGGTGAGCACGCCGCCCGAGACCCGCACTTCACACGGTAGTTCCATGTCGGCGAGCAGCGTCCGGAGCAACAGGGTGTAGGTCGCGACTTGGACCTGCTGGTAGGTCTTCTGCTCGTGGGCGGCTTTGGCGTCCAATATCCTGACGTGCACGCCCCGAGGTGTCGATTGAAAGACGAGGAAGTCGGCGTTGCCCGCGACCGCCCACGCACCGATGGTTCCATCGAGATACGTCTGGGAGGTAACGATCGGCTCGCTACCCGGCAGGCGCGACCGAACGCGATCAAGGACTGCCCGAAGCGCCGCCACCGTCCCCTCGTGGTCCTCACACTCCGTGTGATCGACGACGTCGAACGTGCCTGCCGCGAGGCGCTGCTCGCAGTCGCGCTCGAAGGTCTCGCCCTCGACGGCGAGCAGCGGCGAAAGCGGTTCGAACGCTTCCTTCCAGTCCTTGCGCTCGCGTTCGGCTTCCTTCGCGCCGGGGGTGAACTCGTAGGCGTGGTACTGCGGACAGCCATTGAGGCGGACGAACTCGCCGATCTGCGTCGGGCTAACGGCTCTCGAACCGTAGGCTCCGCTCGCCTCCGCCGGGGCGGATGGGGAATCGGCGTCGATCGGGGGCCGATCGCCACGCGGCCGTGCCCGCTCCTCGGTTCCGTGGTCGCTTTCGGCTCCCTTTGTCTCGAACGGTGGTTCGCCCGCAGTCACAGTTACCGATACCGCGCGCGACGGCTCAATAAACCTTATCCTCGGCACGCGGTCGAACCCGCTTCCCGGCCGACCAGGCGACCGGATCGTCGCGCCCGCCGCCGACAAGAGCGACGCTCGTGGGGATGGAGACAACGCCGAGCTGTCGGAGACCTGGGGCTGTTAGAGAGGGCTGATTCGAGCCTCGCGGATCCGAACGCGTAGAAAGCCCCTTGCTGGTAGGACGAGAAAGGAACGTATGCGCCTCATCGCTCATCGAGGGTTCGACGATGAGTATCCCCCGAACACCGTTGCAGCAGTCAGGAAAGCAGCGTCCCGAGCGGATATGATCGAACTCGACGTCCATCGGTGTCGATCGGGTGAACTCGTCGTTGCTCACAACGACATCCTCGACATCGATATCGACGGTATCACCCGAGTGGACGACCTCACCGCAGCGGAGCTCGCGGATCTCGACGCCCACGAGGGCGAGGGGATCCAGACGCTCGAAGGGGTCCTCGACGCAATCCCCGCGGACACCGCCGTTAACTTCGAACTGAAAGCATCGGAGTGTATCGACGAGGCGCTACGGATCGCACGGAACGCGCCCAACCACGTCGTCGTCTCCTCGTTCGACGCCGAGACGATCCACGAGGCCAGCAGGGACGACGAGGGCGTCTCGCTCGCGTACGTGCTCGACGCCACGCCGACCGACGACATCGAATTCGCCCAATCGATCGACTGTGAGTTCGTCCACCCACATACCTCGGTGTGCCTCCTCACCGATCTCGTTACCCAGGCACACGACGCCGGGATGGAGGTCAACGCCTGGACCGTCGACACGCGATCGGCGGCGTGGGCGCTCGAACAGCGGGGCGTCGACGGCGTGATCGCCAGCTCACCGGACGTGCTCGACTCCAGCGACGGGCTCCTGTAGTCGCTCGCCTGTCGGTTCGTCCTTCGGCCGGAGAACGATCTCGGAGTGCGGAGGGCCCACCACGACTCGGGCGTCGTCCCCCGAACGTCGGGGCGCTTTTGCCCTCGCGTCCGTCACACCGAGTATGACCGGCGACACGCTCGGCGACCTCCTCGAACGCCGGGCCGACGGGGAGGCAACGGCGGGCGATGGCGAGGCGACGACGGACGAGGGGGAGGCCGAGAGCGAGAGGGAGGGGAAGAGGAAGGGGGGCGGAGGCGACTTACGAACCGAGGCGGCCGCGCTTCGCGCGCCGGGCGATCCCGAGCGCCGGTACGACGCCGCCCGCTTGCTTACCGACGCGCGAAAGACCGGGAACTTCCTCCGACAGCTCGGCGTCGGTCCCGGGCGGACGGTCGCGGTCGCCGACACCTTGACACCTGAGTCGGTGCTCACGCTCTTCGGCGCGGCGCTACTGGGGGCTCCGACGCGCTTCGTCGCCGCCGATACGTTGGCATCCGAAGCGTTGGATGCAGAGGCCCGGGTGCTCGTCGGCCCGGTCGACGAGATCGATTCGATTCCGGTGAACGTCGCCGAACGCGTCGCCTACGGCGGGACGCCCGACGACCCAGAGGTGGCGTACTTCGAACGGGACGTCTGGAGCGAGAACCCAACCTTCCCGCCCGGCGGCCCCGAGGGAGCGGCGATCGCCATCGAAGCACGCGAAACGGAGTACACGCATCGGCAGTTGATGGACGCCGCGGCGTGGCTTATCACCGAACGCGGCCTCGAAGCCGGTATCGAGATGGCGGTGCGCGCCCCGCTCGCCGATCCCCGTACCGTGGTCGCCGGCGTGCTCGCGCCGCTCGCCTGCGGGGGAACGGTCCTGCTTCCCGACGCCGACGCTCGGGGGGACCGTGCGGTCGTTGCGCTCGACGTGGGGTGGGGGATTCCCGAGCCAGCGACCATCGACCTGGCGGACGTCCCGCTCGACGGCCGCCGGACGACCTGACGGCCGGAAATTCCGGTATCGATCCGGCCAACGCGGCCCCTCCGACCGGTCACTGCCGTCCTTTCGTCACTGTCGCTGGTTCGCTGTCGCCGTCCGTTTGCCGCTCGATCACTGCTCGCTTACTGTTCTTCCATGCGGACGCTGCAATCGAGACAGATCGTCTCGCCCGCGATCCAGTTGACCTCGCTGCGCTCACAGTTCGGACAGCGCCAGGTCGCGTTGTTGTGCTCGGTCGTCCCCCGCGGCGGATGAACGTACCCCGTCTCGACGATACCCTCAACAGCAGCGGGCAACCGCGAGCGTTTGAATCGCGGCCGGCGAGCGAGGTACGCCAGCGAATCGGGATCCGATCCGTGCATCTCGTCCCACTCGAAGCTGTGAGAGCCGTTCCGCGCGATCTGGTGGGGACCCCGGTACGCCCCGCTCGCCATCGGTTCGCTCGCCCACGAGAGGGGATCGTCGGCCTTGGCGGTCGCAGCTTCGTAGGCATCTGCTGCCTCCTCGTAGGCAGCAGCGTTTCGCTCGGCATCCATCTCATTGTCGCCGTCGGTGTCGGTTCCGGCGTCGATCGCGGAATCGACGTCGCCGACGACGCGGAAGTCGCCGACGAACTCCGCACAGCACGCCCGATCGAGCGGGTCGGCGAGGACCGCTGACTGTAGGTCCCGCGCAACGGCGATCCCCGCTCGACACCGGGCAGCCGCGCGGTCGTTCTCTCCGTTCGCACGGTAGCACGCGCCGGCGAGCAGGAGGTACGAGAGCGCAAAGCCCGCCCAGCGGGCGTTTTCGCCGAGGAGGTCCCGCCCGTCGCCCTCGCACTCGACGCCGGCGAGCGTGCCGTAGGCGGCGCGTGTGTAGTCGTCCGCCGCCCGCGCGAGATCCCGGTCGATTAGCGCAACGATGGCCTCGTCGCGGTGGTTCCGAGCCATGATGGGGGGTAGAGCCACCGAGGCATGAACTGCTCGTCGTCGGGTTCGAGTTGAAGCGACGCGCTGGCTGGGGTCGAGCTCAGCAGCTTTTCGGAGGGCGAGTTGTCGGAGCCGTCTAGGAAGCCCCCGGACGCTCGGCCCCTTCCAGCCCCATCCGAGACGATTCGTCGGTCCTCGCTCAACTAAGCACTGCCGCGCTGGCAAGCCGAACGGCCATGTATCAAACGTGGAAGTCATAGATATGGTTCACAGATCAACGTGGGTACTGATAATCGGCGTCGTGCTGTTGTTCATCCCGATCCCGCCCTTTGCGACGATCGCGGGTGTCCTCACGATCCTGGCTGGCCTCGTGATGTTCGGAATACGGATTTTCAGATGGGCAACGAACTGATTAGCTACCCGAACCGCTGTTCGTCCCGTAGACGGCACGCCGAGTGAACGCTTAAGCGCGTTCGTGTGAGTAGTGGACGTATGTCATTTCCACGGATCGTCGGGGTCGGCTCCTCGCCGGCCGGCGAGAGCGAACTGACCAGCCGGGACCTCTTTTCGGTCGCGCTCGCCGAAGCCTTCGCGGAGCTTCCGGACCCCGCCGAAATCGTCGACGGGCTGTACGTTGGCAACCAATCTGAATCCTACGAACACCAGATCATGTACGGCACGCTCCTCGCGGAGTGGGCCGGTCTCCGTCACACACCCGCCGAACGCGTGGAGGGGTGTGCCGCGGCAGGCGCGCTCGCATTACGTCACGCGGTGCGCGACGTCAGGTCGGGTGAGTGCGACGTCGTGTTAGCTTGTGGCGTCGAGAAGATGACCGCCGGGGGCACCGCGGGGGCGACCGACGCACTGTCGGCGGCGTTCGACCGCGCGTTAGAGCAACGATCGGGGATCACCGCGCCGAGCCAGTACGCCCTACTCGCGAACCGCTACCTACACGAGACCGAGGCGACCGAGGCGGACCTGGCGCAGGTCGCCGTTAAGAACCACCGCAACGCCGCCGGGAACCCGCGGGCGCACTACCAGTCCGAGATCGACGCCGAGACCGTCCTCGACTCCGAATACGTCGCCCGCCCGCTGAAGCTGTTCGACTGCGCGCCGGTAAGCGACGGGGCCGCCGTGATCGTCGTCGCGAGCGAGGAGGTCGCTGCGGATCTGGACGGCGGCTCGCCATCGGATTCGGACGCCGGAACGGTGGCGGTCACCGGCGTCGGCACGGGGACGAACAACCTCGCGGTCGCCGAACGCGATCTCACCTTCGTCGAAGGCGCTCACCGAGCGGCAGGGAAGGCCTACGACGAGGCGGGGATCGACGCCGAGGACGTCGACGTCGCGGAGGTCCACGACGCGTTTACCGTCTGTGAGGCGCTATTGGCCGAAGCCGTCGGCTTCGCGCCGCGAGGGACGGGAATCGAGAGCGCGCTCGATCCGGCCGAACGATCGGCGGGGTGGACCGACGTCGAGATGAGCACGAGCGGTGGGCTCAAGGCCCGCGGACACCCGATCGGTGCCACCGGGCTCTACCAAGCGATCGAGGCGTACGAACAGCTCACCGGTTCCGCCGGCGACCGGCAAGTCGAGGGCGCGAATCGCGCGCTGTGCGTGAACGAAGGTGGGGTCGCGGACGCCGTGACCGTCGCGCACGTCCTGGAGGCGGTCTGAGATGAGCGGCCACGACGGAGCCGATAAAGCGGATGGAGCCGACGGGAGCGACACCGGCGACGGCAACCGAACCACCGGGACCGACGGCGGGTCGCTGGGACGGGTCACGCCCGAAGAACTCACCGCCGAGAGCCCTTTTACCTTGCCTGGTTTCTTTGCGGCGCTCGCCGAAAGACGGCTGCTCGGCGGGCGCTGCACTGAGTGTGACACCGTACTGATCCCGCCGCGACCGGCCTGCTATGCGTGTGGGAGCCGCGAGATCGCGATCGAGGAGCTATCGAAGACCGGCGAGATCGTCACTTATACTGAAGTAGCTCGGCCGGCCCCCGCGTTTGAGGCCGACGCACCGCTCACGATCGCGATCGTCGAACTCGATTCGGGTGCGCGACTCACCGGTCGGGTCGCGGCCGACTACGACGCGGTCGAGATCGGGACGGGCGTTTCGCTGACGGTCCGCGACCTCACCGAGAAGGAACGGGAGTTCGCGCTCGACCACGAGGAAGAGTGGCCATTGCACGTCTTCGAACCGACTTGACTGCGACCCTATTCGGACACTACGAGCGCCGATCGCGCTCGCTTTCCGCCGTGCCTCCAGAAGTGTCCGCTCATCTACAAAAAGACAGAAGAGCGGTACAGGACGGTTTGAAAGCCCCCGACGCGCTCGGCTCGGAGGGCTCGCTGTCGTTCAAAAGACGCTTCGCGTCTTTTGTGATGTGATCAGAACTCTTCGAGTTCTGATTTGCTCACGAGAACAGAGTTCTCGTGAATGTGGCAAAAACGCGGAGCGTTTTTGCTGCAAGCGGGACCTTCGGTCCCGCAATGAGCGTGGGACCGGAGGTCCCACGGACCATGCAAGCGGGCTTCGCCCGCGAGCAGATGACGAGACGGCTTCGCCGTCTCGAACCATGCTCCTCGTTGCTCCCTCCCCTCGCTCCGGTGCTTATGTCGCCCGCCTTCGTCGACCTACGGGAGAGCTTCGCTCTCCCGAGCTAACGGGCGCGAAGCACCCGTGAACGCCCGGCCTCTTCCAATCCCACCCGAAGCGGTTGCTGTCGGTCCTCGTCGCGTAACTAAACCCCACTCACGATTGGCGATACTCAGGTGTGGCGAAGACCGAAGGACTCGTTCCGAATAGGAGTAGAAATGACCGGGTGCGTCACGGCGTCACCGTCTCGAACCACATGTCGGCTGGTAACGGCGGAGCTGCGAGCTGAGCGCTCGGGGCTTGCTACACGGTTCCAGCGGCGCTCCCAGTCGAGACGATCACCCGACCCGGAACGCCGGCGGTTCATCGCCGACCCGTTCGAGCAGTTCGAAGGGCATCCAGGGCGTCGCACTCGGTTCGGCAAACGCACGCCGCCAGGGCCGCAGTTCGGCTTCGATCGGCTCGTCGTGAAACATTTCACAGCCCGCACGCTTCGCGGCGTCGATCGCCTGCTCGACGTCCGGTACTTCGTAAGCGACGTGATATCGATAAGGTTCGAACTCGTCCAAGATTGCGTCGGCCGGGATGCCCCGTCCTTCCCGGGCGAGCAGGTGGACCTCGTGGGTCGGCAGGCGCATGAACGCGACTCGAAGGACGCCCTCGATCGTCTCGGTGGTCAACAATCGGGCGTCGAAAGCCGTCTCGTAGAACGAAACCGCACGCTCGAAGTCCTCGACGAACCCGCCGACGTGATGCAAGCTGGTATGCACCCCGTTCATATCGTTCGCGGCGTCCGCCTCGCTCGTGTCGCTCGTGTCGTTCATGGTGGATCACCCACCCCCTAAGAGGCCGAGTTCCGACGCGGCGGCCGCAAGGCCGAAGAGCACGACCAAGAGAATCGACACCGCGTAGTACGCCCGCCAGCCGGCAGAGGGCCGCAGCGGGTCGGGCAGGTCGCGCTCGACGATGTACCAGTTCGCTGGGTAGTAGAAGACCTCCACGACGGCGACGGTGAGGGTAATAACGAGCGCGAACGTCACCGGCAGCGCGCCAAAGGCCAGTACCGGAACGATCCCGCCGAGCGCGATCGCGGCGACGAGCGCCCGGCGGACGCGCCGCTCTCCATCGTCGTCGAACTCCCGATCGAGCACGACGGAGAGGACCTCGCTGCTCGCGCGCGACGCGCCGTCGAGCAGCGCGATCACCGTCGAGAACACTGCGGCGAACCCGCCGACGACCATCGCGTAGAAGGCCCACGGGCCGAGCGTCTCGCCGAGAATCGAGCCGATCATCACGGCGAAGTTCTCGTCGGTCGGCATGGTGGGATAGAGCACGTTGGCCGCCAGTAGAACCACTGCGAGCAACAGCAGGAAGCTAAAGGCGTAGCCGAGGTTGAAGTCGCGTTTGCCGGTCCGCACCCACGCGCGGATGTATTCGTGGGTCGCCTCGTTCTCGGGATCGAGGCCGCGTTCTGTCAGTTCGCGAGCGCCTTGCTGCTTGGCGACGGTCCAGCTGCCGAGGAAGACGCTATTGGAGAAGCCGGCAGGGGTGACGCCGGCGGCCGCGACGAACAGGACGACGTAGAGCCCGACCGGCAGTTCGGGAACGCTCAGAAGCGTCGTCCCGATGACCTCCGGCGAGGGCGGCCCGACGAGCACGCCGAGGCCGATCAGCAAGAACACGGCGACGGTAAAGCCCGTCAGGACCCGTTCTAACAGGCCGTACCGGGAGACGCCGACGAAGACCGCCGCCAGGCCGACGAGCGCGACGTGAAGCACGACGGATGACGTCGGTACGACCACGGCGGCGAAGGCGGCGCTCGTTACCCCAACGGAAGCGACGACGACCGCCGCGATGATCGTGAAGTTCGCGAGCGCAAGCCAGAGCGCCCAGTTCTTCGGGCCCGGCAGGCTTCGGTAGCCTTCGATCGGACTCCGGCCGGTCGCGTAGGTGTACCGAACCGCGAGTTCCCAGCCGCCGTAGCGCACGGCGAAAATGAAGAGATACATCCAGACCGCAAACAGCCCGAAGGCGCTCGCGACGATCGGCCCGAGCAGGACGTGGCTGCCGCCGATGCCGATGAGCGCCCACAGCATCGACGGCCCGAAGTGCTCGCGGAAGAACCCGCGGAGATCGGTCGCCGGGTAGGTCAGGTCCGCCGTGCCGGCGCTCGTGCCCGTCCCACCGTCGGGGGCCGTACCGCCGTCGGCACTGACCCCGGAACCGGCGTCGCTATCGGCGCTCGTGCCGTCGTCGGGATCAGTCGTCATCCGCCGCCTCACCCTCGGCGTCCACGGTTTCGACGGTTCCAACGGCTTCGTATCGCTCAGCGAGATCGTGCCGCCGCTCGGCGCGTTTCTCACGCGCCGCGTCGCTCATCATACCGCGCGTCCAGGTGAACCCGGCATCGGTTGTTAGCTCTACGGAATCCACGCCGTCGAGCGTGCCGATCTGCGCATCAACCTCGCGCGCGAAGTACTCGACCATCATGCAACCGGGCGAGGTGAGACACAACTCGACGGAAACCGCGCCGTCGTCGACCGTCACCGCATTGACCATGCCCATTTCGACGACATCGAGATCCGTCCCGACCGCCGCGCTACACGGATCGATCACCGTCCGCAGCCGCTCGCGCACCGCTGCCGGCGTCACCGTTGTCGCGGCGTCGGTTCCGGTCGTGTCAGCGGTATCGGTAGCGTCAGCGGCGTTGACGGCGGTGGCGGTATCAGTGGTGTCGGTTTCGGCGGTATCGACGACGGCATCGTCGGCCTCCACAGCATCGGTCTCCACGGCGTCGGCCTCCGTGGCGTCGGCCTGCCGGCCATCCAGGTCGGTGCTCACGACGCGGCCTCCGGCTCGGTGCGCTCGGCGTCGGTCGTTGAGTACGGTTCGGCCAACCCATCCGCCGCGCGGCGCTTTGCGAACTCGTCGTCGGCGACCGCCTCGCGCAGCGAGTCGACATCAAGGCCGAGTAACTCGGCGTAGTTCTCGCCCAACATTTTGCGTTTGTGCTCGTCGGTCACCTGGGGAAGTTTTCCGAGCACGCCGACATCCCGCCGGGTCCGGTCGGAGAGCTCGAAGTCCCGGAACGCTTCGAGTTGAGGTTGGGCGTGGCCGGCCATCACGCCGGTCCCCCAGAACAGTTTCTCCATGACGGCCTCGCCACCGACGCTCAACAGTTCGGCGAAGGTCTCCTCGCCCTTTGTCGAGTTCGCGGCCATGAGCAGGCCGTACCCTTCCATGTTCACGTAGACGTTCGGAAACCGGGCGACCTGCCAGGCGGTTTCTTCGGTGAACGCGAGGCCGCCGTGGACGACCTCGAAGGCAAGTTCGGGAAAGTTCTCGGCCGGTTCGTCGACGTCCGCCGGGTCGTACGGCGTTCGCGGAACAGGGCCGAAGGCAAGCGCCTTGTGGATCGCGATTACGTCGATGCCCAACTCGCGGGCCTTCTCGAAAACCGGATACGCTATCCTGGGGTCGTCCATTCGCCAGGTGCGGTGCTCGCCGGTCCCCCAGCTCGACGGGTACAGTTTGAGGCCGACCGGATCGAAGGCCTCGGCCTGGCGTTCGAGTTCGTCGAGGGCATCCTCCCCCTCCAGGGGGTCGACCGTCGCGTAGGCCAGAAAGCGATCAGGATATTTCTCGGTGATCCGTTTGGCCTTGTGGGGTTCGACCAGTCCGTTCTCGAACGGCGCGGCGAGGATCGGGTGGAAGGTCGCGACGTCGGTGTCGCTCTCGGCGAACAACAGGGTCGCCACCTCCTCAATGGACCAATCGCGGAAAAACGAATCGTGGGTGATCCGATGACTCTGTGGCATCCCCTGGTCCAACATCCCGAAGAGCATCTCACCGATGCCCTGGGCGTAGCGCTCGTCTAACACGTTCGCCGCGTCGAGGTTGTAGGCATGGGAAACGGCGTCGAGAACGAACGTCTCGTTTAGATCGAGCGTCATCGGCCGACCCCCGCTCCGCTCCCGTTCGCCTCACAGTTTCGCCGTCCGTTCCCATCCCGGTCCTCGTGTCCGCTCGCGTCCATCGCCTCGCTCTCGTCTGCCGAACGATCGCCGGCCGAACGATCTTCAGGCGGTGCGTGTGGTGTGGTGTTCATTGTCTCCCGCTCGGAAACGTATCGGGGACAAATCGTGATAATCCTATCCGCTGACCATAGGACAGAAGGTGTCGTCCGGACAGATCCTGTCTAGCAGGGTCGCCGAGCCGTCGGGCCGGCGATCACCGCGTCGTCGCCATCGGTCGCGAACCGCGTCGATCAGTGCCGGAACGGGGCTGGATCGACGGGCGTCGCGCGCTCGCGGTGAGCTTCGAACTGCGATATCGCCCACGACCGGACGGCCTCGGCCTCGGTTTCGACGAGGGCGCTCGGCGCGCCGTGTTCGTCGACCAGGCCTACCATGACCGTCTCGTCGGCGACGACGGCGTTGAATGGGATCGGTCCCGGGTGGCGGCGGACCTCGAAGCCGGCGTCGAACATTGCTGTGAGTTCGGCAGCCATCGACGGGTCGTCGGCGATAACCGAGAGCGTCTCGGGCGCGAGCACGAGCGCCCCCGACGTGCCGCTGCGAGTGGCCGCCACGGCTCCGGGGACGACGGCGAAGGCGACGACACGAACCCGCGAGGCGGCGTCCATCACCGCGACCATCCGCCGGGCCGGCGCGACGGTATCGGCGCTTTCGGGGAGGGTAAGGCTGGCCTCGGTAACCCACGAGGGATCGAGTTCCGAAAGGCTCTCGGGCAGCCACGGGCCGACCCGCCGGAGTCTTCGAGCCGCCGTCGCCGCGTCCAGCAGCTCCTCGGTCGCGTCGGCGAGCAGAGTTCCCCCGGAGGTGAGTTCGTACCGGCCGTTCTCGCGGCTGACCCAACCGTATTCGACGAAGCGTCCGAGCAGTCGCCGAAGGGTCTTTCGCGAGGCCTCGGTTTCGGCGTCGAGCGCGTCGAGCGTCCACGGACCCGCTGCGAGCAGGCGGAGGGTGCGAACGCGGTGCTCGGAGCGAAGGGGATAGCTCGCTTCCTCGAACGACCCGCTCATTTCCCGACCGTTCAGTAGCGTCGGACAAAACCGTTCGGTGCTCTTTACGGGTAGTGTTGGTAGCAGTTCATCGGGAACGAGCTGCTTCGATCGTTTCGGAAGCCCCCGACCGCTCGATTCCCGTTCGTTCTCTGTGTGCGATCCCGCTCGATTCGTGCGCGCTGCCGACGATCCGTGGTCGGTGTTGCCATCGGCCAGTCGGCGACTCGATCAGTCGGCGTTCGTCGAGTCGGTGTCGACTCTCGAGAACTCACGCGGGGTCGTCGATGAAAGCAGTTATTTCCGGGCGGGCCGAGCAACGCCTCACCGAAAAGCGTTTCCATGGACGTGATACGATGCGTGTCATAGCGAAGTTCGGCGGCACGAGCCTCGGCAGCGGCGAGCGGGTCAACCGGGCGGCCGATTCGGTCGCCGCCGCCGTCGAGGAGGGCCACGAGATCGCCGTCATCGCGAGCGCAATGGGCTCGACGACCGACTTTCTGCTGCGGGAGATCCAGTTCGACGCCGAGGACTCGGACAAAGCCGAGATCGTGAGCATGGGCGAGCGCACGAGCGTCCGCCTGCTCAAAGCCGCCCTGTCGGCACGCGGGGTCGATGCCGTCTTCCTCGAACCCGGCAGCGAGGAGTGGCCGATCGTCACCGACGAGCGCGGCGAGGTCGACGCCGCAGAAACCAAGCGACGCGCGGCCACGCTGGCCGCCGACTTAGAAGGTGTCGTCCCCGTGATCGCCGGCTTCGTCGCCGAAAGCCACGACGGCGAAGTGACGACCCTCGGCCGGGGCGGCAGCGATACCAGCGCCGTCATGTTGGGTCGGTATATGAACGCCGACGAGGTCGTGATCGTCACCGACGTCGAGGGCGTGATGACCGGCGACCCCCGGGTCGTCGAAGGCGCGAGAAACGTCGCGAAGATCACCGTCGACGAACTACGGAACCTCTCCTTTCGCGGCGCGGAGGTCATCGCCCCGAGCGCGCTCACATACAAACACGACGAGATGGCCGTTCGCGTGATGCATTACCAACACGGCAGTCTGCTCGCTGGCGGAACCAGCATCGAAGGCGAGTTCGAGAGCTTGGTCGATCTCGAAGAAACGCCGCTCGCCTGTCTCACCGTTGCGGGCCGGGCGATTCGGAACCAGCCCGGTGTGCTCGCCCGCCTGACGGGGGCGGTTTCGGATGCGGGCATCAATATCGACACCATCGCCAGCGGGATGGACTCGATCACTATCTACGTCGCCGGCGAGGAGGCGACCCGAACCGAGGCGCTGTTACACGGGACGGTCATCGAGGACGAGGCCCTCTCGAGCGTGACCGTCGACGAGGACATCGCCGTCGTCAGGGTCACCGGCGGGGTGTTACCCGACCAGCCGGGGATGGTCCGGGGCATCGTTGACCCGCTCGCGGAGGCACACATCAGCGTCCACGACGTGATCACGAGCGCGACGTCGGTCGCGGTCTTCGTCGAATGGGGCGACCGCGAGCGCGCCTTGGGGATCATCCAACAGGAGTTCTGACACCGCTGAGAGTCGGGAGGCCGGGGGGCTGGAGTATCGGGAGTCGAGAGCCAAGAGCCGGGAACCGGGACCTGGGGCCCCAGGATTTAGTGTTCGTATCCCGATTCAACGTCCCTGTGTCAGTCGCGTTCCGATCCGCTCGGGCAGGCCGGCCTCCCGTACGGCTTCGATCACCCGATCGACGTCGTACGGAACGCGGCGCTGCTCGACTTCCATCGCGTCGAGATCGACGATTGCGTAGGCCGCCCGCGGGTCGCCGTCCCGGGGCTGGCCGACGCTACCGGGATTCATCACGATCTTCGCCTCGCCCTCTTCTTCGAAGCGTTCGCAGCCTTGGACGTGGGTGTGACCCGATACGAGGACGTCGGCGTCGCCGCGGACCATATCCGTAGAAAACTCCTGTGGGTAGGTGTACCGATCGGGGTCGTCGGGGTGGCCGTGGACGATATGGACTCGACCGTCGAACGCGTGGCGTTCTGCGGGCCGGTCGGCGAGCCACTCCAACTCCTCGTCGCTCAACCCCTCGCGGGCGTACTCGACGCCGGCGCGGGCCATGTCGTTGAACTGGAAGGTCGTTCCCGACGCGACGGCCCGGTCGTGGTTGCCCATCACGGTCGGAACCGAGCGCTCGCGGATCGCCGCGACGCACGCGGCCGGCCAGGGGTTGTACCCCACCACGTCGCCGGCATGGACGAGCGCGTCGACCGACTGGTCCTCTATGTCCTCGAAGACCGTCTCCAATGCGACGCGGTTGGCGTGGATATCGGAAAGAACACCGACGTGCATACCTCGATAGGAGTATGGAAGCGATTTAGACCTGTTCCCGGTCCACACCGGTTTCTCGCCAGTCGGATGACTCGCTGCATAGGTAGGTAGCCTCGATTCAATCCTCTCCGTTCCGGATCGCGACCTCGATTCCCTCGGCGGTGCGCGCGACGCCGGCCGCACAGATCGGGTGTTCGAAGTCGAGGTCGTATGCCGTCCGGGCGGCCGTCTCGGCATTGGCGAGGTCGATGTCGATCCCTTCGGGTCGATCCCTCTCGTAAGTCGCGACCAGCGTCGGTTCGTTCACCGCTTCGACCAATAGGGCGTCTCGGCGGACGATCCCGACGAAGCTCTCGGCTCCAAGAACGCCCGCGATCCGTGGGGTGTCGTAGTCGTCCTTCTCGAAGTCGTACGCGAGCAGCGAGAGGACAAGCGCGTCCCGCGCGGGGTAGCCGAGGACGAGCTTTTCGGCGACGGCGTCGACGTGGGTGCCGTTGCCGATCGCCGCGCTCGGGGCGTTCTCGTCGACACTCTCATCGTTCTCGTTGTCCGGTGCGTCGGTTTCGACGACCCGCGCGCAGTTGTACGAAACGTAGGGGTTTTCGGTGTCCTCGGCGTCCGCGGTCGGGACTACCGTGAGCGCGCCGTCCCGCTCGGTGATCTTCCGGTTCGGGAACGACCGCGAGGAGACGCGGTAGGCCGCGGCGTCGGGTCCGACGAGCAGGAATCGTCCGACGTACATACTTCCATCCCACCGCGTTCGGGGCAAGTAGCCGTCGGTTCGGTCGCTAGTGCGTTCGTGCTTCGTCGCCCGCCGCTCCCCGGGTCGTGCGGCAGCGGTCGAACTCGAACGCGCAACGCTTACAAGCAACCGGGAGGTATCGAAGCATACAGTCCCATGGGGTAGCGGCCAATCCTGAAGCCTTCTGGGGGCTTCGACCCAGGTTCGAATCCTGGTGGGACTAGTTATCTAATAGCATTCACATGAAAACTATACTATTCATACACATATATCACACGATCCGGCAAACTGATGACCAACGACTGACAGTGTCTCGAAAATGGACGAAGATATCGGGTACAATGAAATCCAAGACTGGTTGGACACTGAGGCAATTTATGACTACACTAAAATCACCGATGTGGAATCAGAATACAACTTCCAGGTGGATATAGACGGAAACTATACGATGCACGTCATAAAAGGAAACAAAGGCGGCCCGCTGATTCTCAAAGCTGGTATGGAATTCCCGTCTGACGCGATTGCAAACATTTTGGATGGACAACATGACGAGAGACAACTAGGAACTCTGTTTGCCAGCGTTCTAACCAATACGAGCGGTCAATATCACTACCTGAATGACGACTACGATGTAGCAGTTGAACTTCGTGACATTCGGTACATAGAGTTTGATAAATATATTTTTCCAGATGGCGCAAGCCAGCATGAGCTAATAAATAGTCTTCACGAAATGACCGATTCGTTAGTCTTCATCAACGACATTGTCAAGTACTATAACCAGAACTTGGAGGGTCAATCTTAATCTCGTGTACCTTCGATTACTTGTTCCTATGACAGACTCTGAGTCAGCACGGTCTGCTCTCTCTCTCTTTCTCTCTAATTTCGGCTCGTTCGACGCGACGGCGCTGGTCGGCGTCGATACCGGACTGTCGGGCGGATTCGAGCTGTGAGTCGACGAGGCGGTTCTGCTGTTCGCCCCACTCGTCCGGATCGTGCGTCTCAATG
>PXRY01000070.1 GCA_003022925.1 Halobacteriales archaeon QS_8_65_32
ATCGAGGTCGTACGCGTCCCGGCCGAACCCGTCTCGGGGCGGACACTGTCGGACCTCTCGATCCGGGAGCGGACCGGCTGTACCGTGGTTGCGATCGAACATCGCGACGGCCGCGTCGAGACCAATCCCGGCGACTGGATCGAACTCGGGACGTACGATCACCTCGTACTCGCGGGCACCGACCGCGACGTCGCACGGTTCGGCGACGCGTTCCAGTGATCTCCGCTCGTCCTCGCTCGTCCGCCGCTCTCGATTCGCCCTCGGCCTGTTCCCGACCGATCGTGGTCGTCGCCGACGTCCGGCCTCGATCCGACCCGTTCCGACCTGATCCGACCGAACCCGACCTGGCCTACTCCGATCCGACCCCGACCTGCCCTCTGCCCGACTCCGACCCCTGCTTGACTCGGACTCGATCCTGACCCCGGCGGCGGCCGATCCCGGTCCCCGGGCGTCGAACCCGGCTTCGCTCTTTCTCCGGCGTCCGACCGACTGTCCCGCTTTTTTGCGCCGTGCGTCGATCGTTTTTTGTGCCGCGGGGCCTGCCTTTCTCACACACGTGTCCCGGGGTCTCACCCTCGCTGTCGACCTGCACGTCCACTCGGAGGGCTCGTACGACGCGCGCGCCCCGGTCGAGGTGCTCTTAGAACAGGCCCGGTCGGTCGATCTCGACGCGATCGTCGTAACCGATCACGACGCTATTTCCGAGTCGCTCAAAGCCGCCGCGCTCGCGCCCGCCTACGGGCTGATCGGGCTCCCCGATGTCGAGGTGTCGACCGCTCACGGCCATTTGCTTGCGATCGGCGTCGAGGAACTCCCTGGCCCCCGGTCGGGCGCTCGGCGAGACGATCTCCCGTGTGCGCGACCTCGGCGGCGTCGCGGTCGTCCCCCATCCGTTCCAGCGCTCCCGGCACAGCGTCCGGAAACGACGGCTCCGTAAGTGCGAGCCCGGCCCCGACGCGATCGAGGTCTACAACCCCTGGTTGTTCACTGGCTACGAGAACCGCCGCGCGAAACGCTTCGCCCGTCGCCGCGAGTATTCCCCAGGTGGCCGGCAGCGACGCCCACCTCGCCCGGATGGTCGGGCGCGCGTACACCGAGATCTCGATCGCGAACGCGAACGTAAAGCGGCGCGCCGACATCACCGCCGCCGAGATCGTGGGGGCGCTCGCGAACGGCTCGACTGCAATCCACGGCCGCCGGCAGCCGATCCACCGCAGCGCCCGGCACTACCTCGTCGGCGCGACGCGAAAGACCGGTCGTGCGCTCAGGGGCGGCGTCGCCGCGGTTCTCTGAACCGGTGTCGCGTTGAGAGTCCGGTCCCCCCCGTTCCTGCCCTCTGCTTCCATTCTCGTTCCGGTCCCCCGGCCGGTCCCCGGTCGTCGGCGGGCCGGCGTTCGACGCCTCGTTCGCGTTGGTTTCCCGGTTCGATACCGACACAAACGATTTAGTACGGGCCGACCTACGTAACGGTATGGCCGACAGACCACCGTCCGGCGAGATCTTCGGCGTCCCGTACAACTTCGAACGACCGAGCCTCGGTCGGATGCTGTCCGCGTACTGGCAACCCGGCGAGGGGATGCTGGTACAGAAGCCCTTCGGTGTCGGGTACTCGCTCAACCTCGCCAGCTGGCGCTCGTGGGTCGTTCTCGGCGTTGCGGCGGCGCTGCGCTGGCAGGAGGGGCGAGTATCGGACGAGGCCCGCGCCGAGGACGAACCGGTCGAAGTCATCGTCGACTGATTCCTTCGATTCCTTCCCGCTGCACTCGAACGCCGCGTCGATCCCGCGAGCCATGTGATCGCCGACACTACTTTTCTGGGAAACAGTTACTATCGGTGGCCCTCAACCGCTCGTCACCGACCGCCGACGCGGTTCGGCGGCGGGACGGACCACAATGAGTACGACCGAATCAGTCCTGGACCACCACTTGGAAGCGTTCGGCAGTCAGAACCTAAAGGAGACGATGGCCGACTACAGCGAAAGCGCGGTTCTCATCACCCACGGCGAGACCTTCCGCGGCCACGAGGAGATCACCGGCGTCTTCGAGGACTTCTTCGCGGAGTTCTCACAGGACGGCGTCGACTTTTCGCTCGAGGAAAAGCGGGTCGAGGACGACTACGCCTACATCGTCTGGAACGCCGACACCCCCGAGAACAGCTACGACTTCGCGACCGACACGTTCGTGATCCGAGACGGCGAGATCGTCGCCCAGACCATCGGAACGGTCGTCGATCCGAAGGACTGACGACTACCGATCGTCGATCGCCAACTGTCGTTTGCCCACCGTTGGTCTCCGACCGTCGATCGGCCTCGACGGAGCGGCGGCCGACGAATCGCTGAGAGATCGGCGGATCGGCGGGCCGATCGACCGACAGGTACGTTTCGATCGCCCACCGTCTCCCGATATGCTTCACTTCGTGACCGGCAACGAGGGGAAACTCCGCGAGGCGCGCGAGTATCTCGACGACGTGCGGGCGGTCGAGTACGACTACCCCGAGATCCAGGCTGAAGAGCTCGAAACGATCGCCGCCTACGGCGCGCGCGACGCCTACGAACACGTCGGTGAGCCGGTACTCGTTGACGATGCGGGCCTATTCGTCGACGCCCTCTCGGGGTTTCCCGGTCCGTTCTCGGCGTACGTTGAAGACCCCCTCGGCGTTGCCCGCGTCGGCGACTTGGTGCGGCGTGAGGGCAACCGCCGTGCGCGTTTCCGAGCCGTCATCGCCTACTGCGACGACGAGACGGCGAGGACCTTCGCGGGGAGCGTTCGCGGCCGGATCGTCGCTCCCCGGGGCGAGGGGGGATTCGGGTACGACCCGATCTTCGAACACAATGGCCAAACCTTCGCCGAGATGAGTCCTCAGGAGAAAAACGCCGTCTCCCACCGTGGGCGGGCGCTCGCGTCGTTCTCGGAGTGGTTTGCTGAGCATCAGTGAAGCAAATTAGACGAGTCGCAGTCCGCGCAGATCGCATAGTGATCAAGCAGGACCGTCTCGATATGGTTTGCCGAGCGATAGCGAAGCGAACGGGACCGGTCGTAGCCGGCGAGCGACGCGAGTCGTCACTTTCCTGACGCGGGCTACGAGAAACGAGAGTCGCGGGGGCCGTACACGCTTAGGCAATGTCCAGTTGCTGGCCCATCCTCCGATTCTCATTCAATTTCCTCCCGGACGGGTAGTATACGTGTCTCGGGCAGCTCCGATACTGAGAGTTATGTAGAGTTCGGATTCAAACTATGACGCGATTGGAATCGGTAGGTATAGACTCGGTGCCGATCGCTCCTGCTTTGCGAACGGCGAACGCCACCAACCTTCGGCGGATCCACTGTTGTTCGTCACGAGTCTCCCGTCACGCCGCCGTAGTAGAGGGGTACGTCCCGGGATCATCGTGGTTGACGGCCCGTTTGACGAACTTGAGTCCTAACACATTGGTATAGAACTCCACGTTTCGCTCGGGGTCGCCCGCGATGGCGGTCACGTAGTGAACTCTGGGTGTCGGGTTCGATTGCAGTACCGTATCTGGTTACGAGCCGAACCGATATATGCCCTCGAAGACCTAGTTACCCTCGAGTACCAGCATGACACCGGCACCGAACCGACCGCCCCCGGAGGAACGCTACGACGAGCACGCCTGTGCGGTAATCGACTCGCTTCGCGAGATCGGCTCCCAGTGGCGTCTCATCGTGTTGTACGACCTCCAGGAGGACGAGAAACGGTTCAACGAGCTCAAACGGTCGACCGGCGCGAACTCCCGGACCCTCTCTCGGGTGCTCGACGACCTCGGCGAGGCGGACCTGATCGATCGCCGCCTCGAACCCGATGCCCCGGTCGCGGCGTACTACCGGCTCACCGACAAAGGCCGCTCGCTCGAACCCGTCTTCGCCGAGATCGAGGACTGGGCCGACGAGTGGCTTCCAGCGTCGTGCGCGTAGCGAACAATCGCCAGGGGCGGGACTGAAAGGGGCCGACCGCGTGGCGGCGAAGCCACCACGGACTTCGAGGTCGGCGGAGCCGACCTCGCGCTCGGCGACGGCGGGCGACGCAAGCACCGTGGTTCAAGAGAGCAAAGCTCTGTTGTCATCTGCTCACGGGCCGAAGGCCCGTTCGCAGGTTCGTGGGACCAGAGGTCCCACGCTCATGAGCGAGCCGAGGAGCACAGCGAGCCCCCCGAGCCGAGCGGTCGGGGGCTTTCGAACCGTTCGAGACGACTCGCTGTTATCTCCCAAGCTCTCAGGTCGATACTACTACAATGAGCCGACGCTCCCATCAGGCCCGCTCGCCAGCTCGGACCTCCTCGGCGACCGCCCGGATCGTCGTGACCTCCTCGTCGCTGTAGCCAATAAACCTGATGTCGGTGAGGCTCTCGTTCTCGAAATCCCGGATTCCCTCGACGATGATCCGGGCACCTCCTTCGAGGTCGAACCCGGCGACCCCACACCCCAGCGCGGGGATCACGAGCGACCTACACCCGTGCTTTTCGGCGGCTTCCAGGCTCCGCCTCGTCGCCTCGCGAATGCTTTCGGCGGTGGCTTGCCCGTCGCCGTAGTGGGGCATCGCCGCGGCGTGGATCACGTACTCGGCGTTTAGATCGTAGGCGTCGGTCACCGCCACGTCGCCGAGGTCGATCGGCCCCTGTGCGGTCGCTTCGTCATTGATTGCCTCACCGCCGGCCCGGCGGAGCGCGCCCGCCACGCCCGACCCCATCTCCAAGCTCGTGCCCGCGGCGTTCACGAGCGCGTCGGCGCGCTGGGTGGCGATATCCCCCTGTACGACCTCGAAATCCATACCGGCAACCACAGCCTCCAGCGACTAAAAACCGGACGCTCCCTCGGTTCCGACACCGTTCCGAGAGCCGACGTCGACACCGACGCTCGTTACTCCATCACGTCGACGGCCGATCGGTGGCCCGTCCGTTCGGTGTGGCGCTCGGCTCTTGCCTCCGCGCCGATCCGCGAAGGGTGAAAGCCGACCGATCCACACGATTCGCAGTTGATCTCGTACATGCGTACCCGTTCGGAGGTCGGAGACTATAACAATCTTTCGTGTTATCTATGTGAGCGGCTACCGTGCTTCGGCAGGGGTCGCTCCGAGCCCTGCCGTTTCGCAAGGGATCGAACTAAGCCCCGTCGCTTCGAGCGGCCGGTATGACCGAGTACGCAGGGGCGATCGTCGATCTCGACGGCACCGTTTGGCGCGGTTCGGAACTCATCGACGGCGCACGGAAGGGCATCGAGGCGCTTCGAGAGGCCGGCATCGAGGTGGTCTTCGTAAGCAATGGCACCGACATCGATCGCGACGCCTTCGACGATCAGTTAGCGGAGTTGGGCCTCCCGACGGACATCGAAGTGATCACCGCGGCCTCCGCGACCGCCGAGTACGTGGCCGACGAGCATCCCGACGCCGAGGCCTTCGTCGTCGGCCAACAGCCCATCGCCGCCGAACTCGAAGCAGTAGGTCTAACAGCGACCGACGTCCGGGGGACCGATGACGCCGACAACGAGGGCGAGACGGCTAACACGGGTCCAGCGGACGTCGTCGTCGCGGGCCGGGAACCCGACCTGAGCGAGGACCTCTTAGACGACGTGCTCGCGGCGTTCGACGCCGAAACCGCCTTCGTGGCGACGAACACCGATCGCACTCACCCGACCGAGGGCGGGGAGATAATTCCGGGTGCGGGCGCGACCGTCGGTGCCATCCAGGGGATGACCGGCACGGAGCCGACCGTCGTCGGCAAACCCGAATCGCGAATGGCCGACACCGCGACCGAGTCGACGGGCGTCGACTCGGCGGAATGTCTCGTGATCGGCGACCGCTTGGAGACCGACATCGAGATGGGCAACGACGCGGGGATGACCACCGTCTTGGTGCTCACCGGCGCGAGTTCCGAGGCCGACATCGGCGAACAAGGGATCGAACCCGATCACGTCATCGACTCGCTGGGCGAGATCGGCGACGTCCTCTGACCGACGCCGAAACCCAAGGACGGTCGCTGATTCGAAGCCGAACCCGCTCGGCACTGCGTCTTCTTTCCCCCTGGCTCTCTCCGATCGGTCCGGGTTACTCCTCGCTCGTCTCCTGTGCCGGATCGAATCGCTCGTACCACGCCGTCAGCTCTCGGAGGCGATGCGTCGCCCGGTCAGGGTCGCCGACATTATGATGCTCGTCGGGGTAAAGAACGAGTTTCGCGGGAACGCCTTGTTTGCGGGCGCTGACGTACAGCTGTTCGGACTGGCTCGACGGACAGCGCCAGTCTTCGCCGCCGGCCATCACCAGTAGTGGGGTATCGATGTTTCCAGCCTGGGTGATGCTCGAAGCGGCCTCGAAGGTCTCACGCTCGTCCCACGGCAGGCCGAATTCCGACTCCATCCGGACGTGAGTGTCGTCGGTGCCGAAGGCCGAACGCAGATCGTAGATCCCGTGTTCGGGCACGGCAGCGGTCAGAGCGTCGGTTTGAGTCACCAGATACCCCTGAGCGATCCCGCCGTAGGAAAACCCATGGCCGAACACCCGATCGGGGTCGACCCACCCGCGTTCGACGAGCGCGTCGATCCCTGCCGTGATGTCTTCGACTTCGACGGTGCCCCACTCGCCGTAGAGCTCCTCGGCGAACTCCCGGCCGTACGAGGAGCCACCGCGGTAGTTCGGACAGAGCACGACGTACCCGCGCGAGGCGAGCACGGCGTACTCGAAGCGCCACTCGGGCGCGTCGTAGGAGATCGGTCCGCCGTGAATCGAGACCACCAGCGGGCGTGACTCGCTCGCCCCGGATTCGGCCTCGCGAGGCTCGAAATCCGGCGGCGAGTAGTAGATCGCGTCGATCTCGCTTTCCTCGCTCCCCTCGCTCTCGTAACTCACCCGCCGGCATACCGGCGTCGCGTGCTCGTCGGGGAACTCGTCGTTGAGCGCGGTGACGCGCCGCAGTTCTCCGTTCCCCGCGTCGCTGTCCCTCTCGTCACTGTCTCTTTTGCCACTGTCCGCCCCGTCACCGCTTCTCTCGTCGTCGAGCGTATCGAGGGCGTCGAGCGACGTCGTGTAGACATCGAGACCTTCCGCGGGGTGGCTCCGGACGAGCGCGACCGTTCCGTTCTGGTAGTCGAAAGCCGGGATCGAGGCTTCCTCGGCCACGTCGGTTCCGAGGCGTTCGGTCGTGCTGTCGACCCCGACGCGATAGAGGCGGGTGTGGGCCTCGTCGGCGATCGCGGTAACGAGGGTCCCCTCGTCGATCCACCGCAGCGACGCCCCCCAAGTGAGCGTTCGGTCGAGATCGGCGGTCAGCGACTCGTACTCGTCGCCCGCCCTATCGTTCTCACCGTCCCACGCGTAGACCTGCGTGGGCACACAGGGGTTCTCCGGATCGCCCGCGGCGAAGGCCAGACGGGCGTCGCTTCCAGTGGGTGCGGGTTCTATCGCTCCGACGGTCAGTTCACCCTCGGTAACTCGCGTCGCCTCCCCGCCGGCGGAATCGACGAGATAGAGGTCCATCGCCGCCGAGTCGTCCGGCCTCCCGTTCCTGTTCGAGAGGAAGGCGATTTCGTCTTCACTGATCCACGTCGGCTCCAGGCCAGCGAGCGGTTCGAACGCCCCGCTGCCGTAGGCGTCGTCCAGCCGGCGCTGCTCACGGCTTTCGACCTCAACGACGAACAGGTAGGTCGTCACGGTATCGAGCCAGCCTTGCCCGTTCACCTTGTGCTGGAGGCGTTCGGTTTCGATCGGGCCGCCGTCCCGACGTCCGTCGAGGTACTCGCGTTCGTCGTCGGTCGGGTCGCGTGCGGCGACGACGAGCCGTTCGCCCTCGGGCCCCCAGTCGAACTCCCGCACTCCCTCCTCGCGGTCGGTGACCTGGCGGGCGTCACCCCCCAACTCGAGGTCGAAGGTCCAGACCTGCGGTTTCGGCTCGTCGGCGTCGCCTCCGTTCCCGTCCCCTCCATCGTCGTTTCCGTTCTCGCTTCCGTCGTCGTCCGCGTCGGTCCCCTCGCCTCCATCTTCTTCGTCGTCCTCGATCCCCGCCACCGCGAGTTCGACGTCGCGCTCGCGGGCGGCGAGCACCGCGAGCCGTGAGCCGTCCGGACTCCACGCCGGCGCGGAGGCATCCGACGCCCGGGTGAGCCGGTGGGGATCGCGCGAACCGTCCGCCGGGACGACCCACACCGACCGGCGGCGGTCGTCCTCGCGCTCGTCGAACTCCTCGGTGACGTACGCTACCCGCTCGCCGTCGGGCGAGAGCGCGAGGTCGCTCACGCGGGTTTGATCGTACAGGGCTTCGATGGGGATCGGTTCGGGAGCGGAGTCGGTATCGGCGTTCGACATAACCCACACCTGCGGTCGATCCTACGTCAATCTGTCCGTCACCGAGACAGTCGTGCCCGGTCAGACGAAACTCGACCAATTAACCGCTGGGGCGGGACTGAAAGGGGCCGACCGCTCGGTCCGGCCCCGGCGAAGTAAACACCGTGGTTCACGAGAGCGAAGTGGTTCGAAAGACGTCTTTCGTCATCTCGGAGTGGCTTCGGCACTCCAATTGGTCGTCGGAAAAGCCTCCGGTTTTCCGAGATGCCGAGAGACGCGAAGCGTCTCTCGTAGCACCTCTCGTTATCTGTTCACGGGCCTGCGGCCCGCTCACGGGTCGTTGCTCCCCGTTCGCTTTCGGGGCGCTCGCGGTCGCTCGCGCCTCGCTGTTCGCAGGTTCGTGGGACCAGAAGTCCCATGCTCATTGCGGGACCTCTGGTCCCGCTTGCAGCAAAAACGCTCCGCATTTTTACCACATTCACGAGAACTCCGTTCTCGTGAGTAAATGGGAACTCTTCGAGTTCCCATTACATCATAAAAGACGCGAAGCGTCTTTTGAACGACAGCGAGCCCCCCGAGTCGAGCGCCCGGGGGCTTCCAAAACGATTACACCAGCTCTCTTCTCCGAAACTACTAGAACGCCACCGTGAGTTCAAAGCGAGCGTTTTTGTTTTTCGA
>PXRY01000071.1 GCA_003022925.1 Halobacteriales archaeon QS_8_65_32
CGGCTCGCCGTCGCCACAGGGCGTCGACGCACACGAGGAGGACCACGGCCGAGACGGCGGTCGTCACGCCGACCGTAACGGCATTCACACCCTCGCTGGCGGGACGAAGACCGAGGGCGGCGAGCGCGACGAACGCGAGCGTCGGGATGAACGCGGCTACCGCGAGAACGAAGCCGACGAACCCGATCGAACTCGTCGACCGGACGTACTCGTCGTACCCGGACGTAGCTATTAGTTAACACGCGAGCAGCAAATAGCTTCGTCCGCTGTCGTCGAACACGAAGCGTGAGCGACCGCGAGCGCCTCAACTGGCGAACGAAAAACGTAGAGCGCTTTTCGAACGAGGCGGAGCCGCCACGCGCCCGGGCCCTCGACTGAGCCTCATCCGGTCCCATTCGGGATAACTGTGGCGGCGTTCGTCGCTCCGCGGACCACGACTCCTGCGTGCCACGATGGCGGTGTTTAGTCGAGCAATGGAGATCAACGAGAACCGGTTCGGGTAGGACTGGAAGGGGCCGGTCGCGTGGCGGCGAAGCCGTGGTTCGAAAGACGCCTCCGACGTCTTTCGGTCAGTGCAGGACCTCCGATCCCGCTCGCAGTCAGAACGCTTCGCGTTCTGACAACATCACGAGAGACCTTCGGTCTCTCGAACGACCACGTTAGAGGAGGTCGGCTCCGCCGACCTCCCGCCCGGCGACGGCGGGCGAGGTAAGCACGTGAGCGACCGAAGGGAGCGAACGCGCACAGCGAGTCCCCCGAGCCGAGCGTGTCGGGGGCTTCCGAAACGGTCTCGACGCTCTCTTTTCCGAAAGCTGCTATACGAAACACGACCTGCCACGTTCGGGTGGAAGTATTTATCCGGTCGCCGATACTGTAGTCTCGTATACATGACCGTCGACGACGGCAGAGCACAGCGGCGGGTTCGCCTTCCGATTCCGGGGTCGCTAACTACGGGGCCCAGGTCGTGAGCGCTATCGAGGCGACCGACCTGACCAAGCGGTACGGGGACACCCTCGCGGTCGACGCGCTCTCGGTGGCGATCCCCGAGGGGGCGATATACGGCTTTCTCGGCCCGAACGGGGCCGGGAAGACGACGACGATGCGGATGTTGACCGGATTACTTCGGCCGACGAGCGGCACGGCGACCGTCGGCGGCGCACCGGTTTCCGACCGTGATTCCCTTCGAACGCGGATCGGCTACCTGCCCGAGGAACCGCCGCTCTACGAGGAGGTCACCGCGATCGAGCAACTGGAGTACGTCGCCGGCTTGCGCGACCTCCGGGCGAAGGAGAGCCGCGAGCGGATCGACCGGCTGCTTACCCGTCTCGACCTCGCCGGCGACGCGACAACGCGGATCTCCGAGTTCTCGAAGGGGATGCGCCAGAAGACCGCGTTCGTTCAGGCGGTACTGCACGATCCCGACGTGCTGTTCTTGGACGAACCGACCTCAGGGCTCGACCCGCGGGCGGCCCGGACGCTCCGGGCAACGATCACCGAACTCGCGAGCGGGGGAACCACCGTCTTTCTCTCGACGCATATCCTCCCGGTCGTCGACGAACTCGCCGATACCGTCGGCGTGCTTTATAACGGCCGCCTCGTCGCCGAGGGGCCGACCGAGGAGCTGAAAGGCCACGCGGAAACCGGCGATCGACGAAGCTTAGAAGAGGCATTTTTGGAACTCACCGACGACGGCGATCCGCTCGCCGGGCGGACGAACGCGGGCGGTGGCATCGAGGCGAGCGGCGGTGCGGACGCCGAGGCGAACGGTGGTACAGAAGCGAGCACGGACGCCGGCACGGCGGCGGGCGACGGCCGGGACGCCGACGGCGAGTCCGATCGGGGGACCGAACGGGAAACGAACGGAGAAACAGAACCCGAACCGACCGATGGCTGAGGACGGCTGGCTCGGCCACGGCGTTCGGATCGGCGTCTTCGAGTTCCGGCGTACGGCTCGGGCGTTGCGCGCCGACAGCGCCCGGCTCCTCCTCATTGCCCTCGGTGTCGTGATTCCTGGCGGAATCCTCGCGCTGGTGCTTTTCCTGTTCGCCGACCTCCTTCGGTCGGCGTCGGGGCCGATTGCGCTCCCGCCGGTCGCACGTGGATCGGTCGCGGGCCTTTGGCTGTTCGGCGTCTACCTCGTCGCCCAGCGAACGCTCACCCAACGCACGCGGATCGAAGCGGGGGACCTCGCGCTCACGACCGTCTCAGCGCGCACCGTCGCGACAGGACTGGTGATCGCCGAGACTTGTCGCGCGATCGCGTACCTCGTGCTGCCGATCGCCGTCGTCACCGGGGCGTTAGCGATTCCCGCCGGGTCGGTCGCGAGCCTGCTTTTCGTTCCGCTCGCGGTCGTGTCGTTCGCAGTGACGGCGGTTCTCGTCGGCGCGACGATCGGGTTCGCCGGGGCGCTGCTCGTCGCGCGGTCGTCCTTCGTTGCCCGACATACGACCGCGCTCGGGACCGGTGCGGTCGTCGTCTTCTTCGGCGGGTACTTCCTCTTCGTCGGGTTGATCGGCGGTGTGGGCCCGGCGTCGCTCGCATGGCTGCCGGTCGGCTGGTACGCCGATCTGGCGACGCTCGGCTCGCCGATCGCCGCCTCGCCCCTCCGTGCGCTCGGAAGTCTCCTGACCGCTACGCTTCTCGTCGGCGGTTTCGGGTACGGGGCCGAGCGGCTCGCGACCGACCTCTGGTTCGACGAACCGGTTTCGGTCGACGACGACGGCGGCGACGGGAGCGAGGGCGACGCGGCCAGCGAGGCGGGGAGAAGCGACGAAGCTCGCAGGGACGACGCGATCCGAGCCGGGATCGGCGGGATCGAAGGGACGAGTGCCGACGATGGGAACGGACTCGCCGCCGTCGGCGCGTTCGATCGACCCCTGCGAGTCGCGGGCCGGCCGGCACGGGGGGTTGCCCGGATGGCCCTTCTCCGGACGCGACGCGAGCCCCGTCGGCTGTCCTTCCTGCTAACGCCGATTGCGATCGTCGGCGTGTCGATCGGCAACGTCATTGCGACGAGCGGGGGTGGCTCGGTCGCCGCGCTGGCACTGGTGGCCTGTGTGCTGTTCGGTCCGTGGCTCGCCGGGGCGACCTTCGCGCTGAACCCGCTCGGCGAGGAGGGCGCGGTTCTCCCGACGACGCTGCTCGCGGTCGATGCGCGGACTTACGTCCGGGGCGTGATGCTCCCGGGAATCGTCTTCGGGTTCCCGTTCGTTGTTCTCCTGACGGTCGCCGGCGTCGCCGCCGCGGGCGCGATGGCGAGTCCGTACACCGCCGTCGAATCGCTCGGGTTGGTAGGGATCGCGCTCGGCTCGACGATCGTCGCCGTCTCGCTCGCGCCGGCGATCGGGACCCGGCTCCCGCGATTCAGCGCGATCAGTGTCGGGGAGAGTCGCGCAGTGCTCCCGCCGAGCCTGCTCGCGGTCGTCGCGTACTCGATCCCCGTGATCGGCCTCGCCGGCGGCGCGCTGTTCGCGTGGCTCGCGCCGACCGGGCTGCGGCTCGTCGCTCGGTTCCTCGTGTCGGCACTGCCGACGTTCGTCCTCGACTGGCTCGCCGACGAGGGAGTTCCCGTCGGGGGACTTGCGGAGCCTTTCGTTGGCTTGGGCGAAGGAATCGTCGCGCTGTCGCCGGCCGCGATCCGGTTCGGCGTCCCGGTCCTCACGCTCTGCGTCGGGCTCGCGGTCGCCGCCTGGAGCTACCGGAGCACGGTACGACGGATCAAGGCGTACGAAATCGCGTCGTAGCTTCGCACGATTCGTTGTCGGTTCTCGGCGACCCTCGTCCGTCGGCGATCTTCGTTCGTCGGCGCCCCTCAATGGTCGGCGGTCCCTGTCCGTCAGCGGTCAGCGGCCGGCGGCCGGTCGGCGGCCGTCGGTCGATTGTCGGCTTCCCGGCGATCTGCGACAGCGGCCGAGGGTCGATCCGGGCACCGACACCCCTTTTTCCGGCGTGTCCCTCGGTGCCGGCATGGACCGGAAACGCGAACTCACGAGCGTCGATCTGACGGCGCTGGTGAGCGAACTGAGCGGCTTCGTCGGCGCGAAAGTCGACAAGGCCTACCTCTATCCCGGCTCGCTCCTGCGCCTCAAGATGCGCGACTTCGATCGCGGGCGGGTCGAACTGCTGATCGAGACTGGCGAGGGGAAACGCGCGCACGTCTCCCCGCCCGAACACGTCCCCGACGCCCCCGAACGCCCGCCCGACTTCGCGAAGATGCTCCGCAATCGCCTCTCGGGGGCGGACTTCGCCGGTGTCTCCCAGCACGGGTTCGACCGCGTGCTTACCTTCCGCTTCGAACGCGAGGACCGGGACACCGAGATCGTCGCGGAGCTGTTCGGCCAGGGCAACATCGCGGCGCTCGACGGCGACGGCGTCGTCGTCGACTGTCTCGATACCGTTCGCCTCCAGTCACGGACGGTGGCTCCGGGCGCAGGGTACGAGTTCCCCTCCGCGCGATTTCATCCCTTCGAGGTCGATCGAGAGGCGTTCGCAGCTCGAATGGCCGACTCGGATACCGACCTCGTGCGGACGCTCGCGACCCAGCTCAACTTCGGGGGACTGTACGCCGAAGAACTGTGTACCCGTGCCGGGGTCGAGAAGACCCTCGCCATCGGGGATGCTGGCGACGAGCAGTTCGAGGCGCTGTACGACGCGACCGACCGCCTCGCGGCGGCGCTCGACGGCGACCTCGACCCCCGGCTCTACTACGAGCGAACGGACGAGGAAAGCGAAGAAGCCGACGCGGACGGCGGCGAGCACGACGACGCTTCCGGCGACGCCGACGACGGATCGAACGACGACGAGGAGGAAGCGAGCGCGCCCGTCGACGTCACGCCGCTGCCACTGGAGGAGCACGCCGCGTTGCGCTCGGAGCCGATCGAGGGGTTCAACGCGGCGCTCGATACGTATTTCACCGAGATCGCCGCGGCCGACGAGAAGGCGAGCGGTGGCGGCGAAGGCTCCGGTGGCGGCGGCGGATCGGGCCGGCCGGACTTCGAGGCCGAGATCGAGAAACAACAGCGGATCATCGCCCAGCAGGAAGGGGCCATCGAGGACTTCGAGGCCCAGGCCGACGCCGAACGCGAAAAGGCCGAACTGCTGTACGCCAATTACGAACTCGTCGACGAAGTGCTACGAACGGTGCGGGAGGCCCGGGAGGCCGACTTCGCCTGGGAGGAGATCGAAGCGCGCTTCGCAGAAGGAAAGGACAAAGCGATTCCGGCCGCCGAAGCCGTCGTCGGCGTCGATCCGGCGACGAGTTCGATTACCCTCGCGCTCGACGACGAACAGGTCGAACTCGACGCCCGCACCGGCGTCGAGAAGAACGCCGATCGCTTGTACACCGAGGCCAAACGGATCAGCGAAAAGAAGGAAGGCGCGTTAGAAGCGATCGCGAACACGCGCGAAGCGCTCGACGAAGCCAGGGAACGCCGCGACGTCTGGGAGTCAGACCCCGACCCCGAACCCGGCGACGCGGAACCGGACGACGACGGGGAGGAGATCGACTGGCTTACCGAACCCTCAATCCCGGTCCGGATGAACGAGCAGTGGTACGAGCGATTCAGATGGTTTCGAACTTCCGATGGCTTTCTCGTCCTCGGCGGGCGGAGCGCCGACGGGAACGAGGAGTTAGTGAAGAAATACACCGAGCGCGGCGACCGATTCCTCCACACCCAGGCCGAGGGCGGCCCGGTCACGATCCTCAAGGCGACCGGCCCCGCAGAACCCGCCCGCGAGATCGACTTCCCCGAGACGACGATCGACCAAGCGGCACAGTTCGCCATCTCCTACGGAAGCGTCTGGAAGAGCGGCCGGTACGCCGGCGACGTCTACATGGTCGAGCCGGATCAGGTCTCGAAAACGCCCGAAAGCGGCGAGTACGTCGAGAAGGGGGCCTTCGTCGTCCGGGGCGATCGCACGTACCTCCGCGACACGCCGGTCGGGGTCGCGGTCGGCATCGCCTGCGAGCCAGAAACCAGGGTACTCGGCGGGCCGCCGGCGGCGATCCGCTCGCAGGTCGAGACGTCGATCGCCGTCGAACCCGGCCGCTACGCCCAGAACGACGCCGCGAAGACGCTCTATCGCGAGTTCCGCGAGCGCTTCCGGGATACGAGTTTCGTCCGCAAGGTCGCGAGCCCCGACAAGATCGCCGAGTTCCTCCCGCCGGGCGGTAGCCGGATCGTCGAGGACTGAGCCGACCCGACGACCGGTTGCCCGACGACAGGGCTGGCCGGCGACCGGGTCAGTCCGGCGACCAGGCTGATCCAGCGAGCGATCCGACCGAGCGACTGACGCTCGCGTTCGGGGGTCGAAGGGTAGGTCACGCGAGCGATTTCGACGACTGACTCGCCGCGCTCGGTCCGCGAACACGGCGACAGCGCGGGTTTAGCACGCCGATCCACCGGCGCGCTCGCCGCCGATTATCAGTTTTGCTATCGACTGCGTTAATGAGCAGGTATATATTCGATGCTATTCAACTGGAATTATGAACTGGAGTCGAGCCGAGAGTACCACGTCGCGGGGGCGGGCGCTCGTTCTCGCCGTCGTCGCGACGGTCGCGCTCGCGGGCGTCGGGGCCTTTGCGGCCGGCGCGTCGAGCGGTACGGGGGCGGACGGCCCTGGGGACTGGTCGCCCGATCCGGGTAAGGAGGTCACGCCCGACAACGGGACGGCCTGCCCGCCGGCGAACGAGACGACGCCCGACGACGAGAACGACGACCTGGGTTATCAGTTGGTAATCAATTACAGCGGAGCCTGGCAGGGGACGATCGTCACCGAGGACATGAACATCCCGATCGAGGACACCGGCAACGAGACGATCGACATCGAAGCCGACGATGACGAGAACGTCGCCGCCACGGTCTCGAAGGCGAACATCACCGACGAGACGATGAACGTCTCGCTGTATCTCGACGGGGAATTCGTCGACGGCCGGAACCCGGTCGAACCGACCGTGGACAACTTCGATGACACCGACGACACGAGCGGCGTTTCGTCCGGAACCGACGACTCGACGGGAGGCGACCCCGCCTTCTCGAATTCGAGCGACACCAGTTCGATGAACGACGCGGGTACCGACGATGACTGGCGGACGTTCGATGAAGAGGATGAGAACGGCGCGTTCAACGCCGAGAGCGATCCGTCCGAGGACGACGGTAGCAACACGACGGCGACCGCCAGCGACGACTTCGGGGACGGGGATGGGGACGACGGCAATACGACTGTGAACGACACCGCTGCCGAGTGTGACGCCGACGAGAAAGAGAATACGACGATAACCACGACCCCGGAATCGACGAATGACACTACTATCACTACCCAAGAGTCGTCGGTTGACGTCGAGACCAGCGGATCGGCCCGGGTCGTGTTCGCCGATCAGGAAATGATGGAGACTCCGCCTTCAGTCGTCGTCGAGTCGGCGACACTGCCCGACGGCGGGTTCGTCGTAATCCACAGTATGAGTCTGATGCGAGACGGCGAGGTCGAGGGCAGTGTCGTCGGTGTCTCCAACAAACTCGACGCCCAGCGCGGCGAGGATATCAACGTCACGCTCAATCGCAATCTCGCTGAGAGCCAAACACTCGTTGCGGTCGCCTACCGTGATACCAATGAGGACGGCGATTTCACCTTCGACGGGACGACGGGTGGCACGGACGCACCCTACCGTGACGACGGATCGGCGATCTTCGACGACGCGAACGTAACGGTGCCCGGCGACGAGAGTACGACGATCGAAGACAGCGCGTTCGAGGACGAAACGACGACTACGGCCACGGACGCGAGCGCCGGCGCACAGGACGCGGGCGTGTTCACCGATACGGCGACGGCAACCAGGACTCCGCCCCCGATGCCGACCAGCACCGAAGCCACGACCGACCCACCGGCCACGTCGGACGAACCACAACCAGCCAACGACGCCGCGAGCGCCAACGCCGAACAGTCCACCGAGACGAACGCTCCCGGCTTCGGGATCGGCGCTGCGATCGTCGCGATGGCCGGTACGGCACTGGTCGCGAGTCGCCGTCGGAGCTGACCGCTCGCGCCGAACGGACTCGCGCGTGAATCCGGTCCCGTGCCGAGCCCGCCTCTCGTACCTCTCGACGACCCCTAAGCCGAACGCGATCGGCGGAGACGAGCGACACTGCCGTTTTATTACTATCGGCCACGCCGGGACGGCTACGAACACCGATGTCAGAACCCGCCGACACCGTCGAGGAGATCGTCGATACGGTTGCACGCACGGCCCCCGAGATCCGTGCCGGACTCCCAAGTCGCCGGGAGAAACGTGAGGACGAGAACCCGAGCGGCGAACGGCAACTGGCGGCAGACGTCTACGCCGACGACCTGCTCAAAGAACGCCTGCTCGCAATCGGCGGCGTCGCCTCCTATGCCAGCGAGGAACGCGACGGAGTAAGCGAGGCCGAAGCTATCGAGGTCGGGAACGCGGACGACAACGCGGTCAGCGGCGGTGGTGACGTCGAGGTCCACGTCGGCGTCGATCCGCTCGACGGCTCCTCGAACCTCAGGCCGAACAATACGATGGGGACGATCCTCGGGGTCTACGGCTCTCCTATGCCGACGAGCGGGCAGGACCTCCTCGCCTCTGCGTACGTGCTCTACGGACCGATCACCACGATGATGGTCGCGAGGGAAAGGGACGTCACCGAGTACCTGTTGGGCGAGGAACGCTACGAGACGCTCCGGGAGAACGTCCGGTTGCCCGACGACCCCCTGGTGTACGGCTTCGGCGGTCGGGTGCCCGACTGGCCCGCCGACTTCACCGAGTACGTCCGGAGCGTCGAGTCGAACCCCGATCTCAAACTCCGCTACGGCGGGGCGATGATCGGTGACGTGAACCAGGTGATGACGTACGGGGGCGTCTTCGCGTATCCCGGGCTCGAATCCGCCCCTGAAGGAAAACTACGCCTCCAGTTCGAGGGGAACCCGATCGCCCACATCGTCGAGACCGCCGGCGGTCGATCCTCGAACGGCGAGCGGTCGCTGCTCGACGTCGAACCGACCGCGTTACACCAGCGCGTACCGGTCCACGTCGGCAACGCCGAGTTGATTGACCGGCTCGAAGGGGCGCTCCCGTGAGTCGCCGGCTGATCGGGCCGTCGGCGGCGGACGCGAGCGGAGCGCGGGAACGAACGGGGCACACGGCGAAACCGGCGCTCGAAGCGGGCCGGAACGGAGCGATCGGAGCGCAACGAGAGATCGAAGCGAGCGATCGACATGGGTAATCGAGGTTCCCAACCGTGGGGCCCCTGGGTGTTAGCGCTCGGAGCCCTGCTGATCGGCGTCGTCGCACTCGTCGTTGAGGGCGTCCGCGCCCTCCGGCGGCGACCCGGGTGAGGAGGGTGAGCCCGGTCGGTTCGGTCAGTGCCGCCGGTTCGATCGGTGCCATCGGCGCGCCGCTTCGACCGATCCGATCGGTGCGACAGCTGGGTGAGGGGAGCGAAAAGAGTGAACAGAAGGGAAGCGATGGGACGGGAGGAAGTCGAAGGGAAAGAAGGGGCAGTCGGAGCGCGGCGTCGTAGTCGAGGGGGACCCGATTCTCGCCGCCATGCGATCGTGACCGCCCCCGACTCTTCGGTCGTTCGCCGTAGATTTCTAATAGCGGAGCGACGAATCGAAGCGTATGAGCGCCGATCGTCCCGTCCGAGTGTTACATGTGGACGACGATCCCACGATAACGGACCTGACGGCGACGTATCTCGAACGGGAGGGGCTCGCCGTCGAGAGCGAAACGAGCGCGCGCGACGGATTGGATCGACTCGCGGGCAACAGGTCGTTCGACTGCATCGTCAGCGACTACGATATGCCCGAAACGGACGGGTTGGAGTTCCTCCGGAGCGTCCGCGAGGACCACCCCGACCTGCCGTTCGTCCTCTTTACCGGGGAGGGAAGCGAGGAGATCGCTTCGGCGGCGATCTCGGCGGGCGTTACCGACTACCTCAGGAAGGGAACGGGTGCCGGACAGTACGAGGTGCTCGCGAACCGCGTGTCCAATAACGCGGAACGGTACCGGACCGAGCGGGCGTTAGAACGCAGCGGGGAGCGGTACCGGCAGCTCGTCGAGACGTCGCCGGCTCCCGTCGTTATCTGCGGAGCCGACGGACGGGTGGCGTACGCGAACGAGGCGGCAGCCGAGTTCGTCGGAGCCGACAACGTCGAGGCGGTCGTCGGCAGGCAGGCACTGGCGTTCGTCCACCCCGACGACGCGGAGGCAGTGAGCGCGCGTCTCGAGACGGTGTTCGACGATCGGGAGCGACTGTCCCCGATCGACCGGCGGTTCGTCGACCTCGACGGCGAAACCAGACACGCCACCGTGGCGACCGCGCCGCTGACCTTCGAGGGAGAACCGGCCGCACAGGTGGTCTTCAGCGACGTGACGGACCTGAAGAGGGTCGAACGGGCGCTTCGCCGGGAGCGTGAGTTCGTCGAGAGGGCGCTCGACACGCTCGACGACGTCTTCTACGTCGTCGACGAGAGCGGATCGTTCGTCCGGTGGAACGACCGACTCAGCGAGGTGAGCGGCTACACCGACGCCGAGATCGGATCGAGGACGGCGCTCGACTTCTTCGAGGGACCATCGAGCAAGCGCATCGCAGGGGCTATCGGCGAGATACTCGAAACCGGCAGTTCGATCACCGAAGCCGAGATCACGACCAAAGCCGGCGAGACCATCCCCCACGAATTCAGGGGCGTCAGGCTAACCGACGACGACGGCGACGTCTTCGGCATCTGTGGGATCGCCCGCGACATCGGTGAGCGCCGGGCCCGCGAACGCGAACTCGAACGCCACGAAACGATCGTCGAGACGACTCCTGTGGGGGTGTTCGTACTCGACGCCGAAGGGGTCATCGTGAGCGGGAACGAGGCGGCGTGGTCGATAACGGGCCACGGCGACGAACTGATCGGAGAGCCGTTTCTCACGCTCGTCGAGGAGGGCCGGGTAGCGCCGGCGGCCATCGAGGACTACTTCGACGTCGTTCGTGACCTGCTCTCCTCGGACAACGACCGGACGCGGGGGAGCTACGAGGCGACGATCACACCCCCAGATGGCGACGAACGGACATACCTCGTCTCCGTCTCGTTGCTGCCGTTCGACGAGGAGTTCCAGGGGACGGTCGCAGTGGCCGAGGACGTTACCGAACGCAAACGACGCGAGAAACGCCTGAACGCGCTCCACGAGGCGACCCGCGAACTTATGACCGCGGCGACCGCCGACGAAGCCGCCGCGATCACTAGCGAAGCCGCCCGTGACGTGCTCGATCTGTCGATCAACGCGGTCTACTTCTCGACCGAAGGCGGTCTCGTCCCCGCCGTCAGTACGCAGGCCGCGACCGACCTCTTCGGTGAGGTCCCGGAAATCGCCCGGGGCGAGGGCCTGCTCTGGGAAACCTTCGAACGCGGCGAGACGCAGGTCCACGCCGACGTACGGACGGTAGGGCCCCTCAAGAACCCCGAAACCCCCGTCCGGAGCGAACTGATGGTACCCCTCGGCGAGCACGGCGCGTTCGTCGCCGCGTCAACGGCCGTCGATGACCTCGACGAGTCGGACGTCTCGCTCGCGAAGGTACTCGCGGCGAACGCCGAGGCCGCGTTCGACCGTGCCGAACGCGAGCGATTATTGCGCGAACGAACGGCCGACCTCGAACGGCAGAACGAGCGCTTGGACGAGTTCGCGAGCGTCGTTAGCCACGACCTCCGAAACCCTCTAAACGTCGTTCAGGGCCACCTCGCGCTCGCCCGCGAGACCGGCGACGCCGACCACTTCGACGCGATCGAACGCGGGGCCGACCGGATGGGCGATCTCTTGGAGGACTTGCTCGCGCTCGCCAGGCAGGGCACCGTCGTCGACGAACCGGAACCGGTTCGTCTCGCCGAGGTGGCCGCGGACGCCTGGGCGGCGGTCGAGACGGGTTCCGCGACGCTTACTCTCGAAGACGACCTCGGGCGGATCGACGCCGACCGAACCCGCCTCCAGGAGCTGTTCGCAAATCTCTTTCGGAACAGTGTTGAGCACGGCTCTACGAGCAGTCGGCATCCGGTCGACGACAGCGTGGAGCACGGCTTTGCGGACAGCCAGGCGCAACCCCATGACAGCGTCGAAGCTGGCGGCGAGGGCGTTTCGGTCACCGTCACCGTCGACTCCTCGGAAGCAGGGTTTTTCGTTGCCGACGACGGCCCCGGAATCGCAGCCGCCGATCGCGAGGCGGTGTTCGAACACGGGGTCACCTCGACGACGGACGGCACCGGATTCGGGCTCGCCATCGTCGAGACGATCGCGGAGGCCCACGGCTGGACGATTTCGGTAACTGAAAGCGAAACCGGCGGCGCGCGCTTCGACGTCGAACGCTGACCGTACGAAGCGACGACGGCCGACTGCCTACCGCCAGCGGGCGATAGCCGACCGGCTCTCGGAGGGGAAAACCCCTTCTTAGTGCTCGTTCCAGAAAGGGGCATGCGAGTCCGCGTCGACGAGTTCGCAAGCGAGGAGGAAGCGAGCGCGATTGCCAGCGCGATCGCCGAACACACGGGCGAGGAAGTGACGGTTCACAGCGGGGACGGCGAAAGCGTGCTCGCGGCCGGCCGACCGCCGGCCGGTTGCGAGCGCACAGAGAGCGGTCGGGAGAGTCGAAGGAAGACGAGAACAGACGAATCCGACCTCTCCGACCGCGAGCGCCGTCTCCGTGCGGAGATCGCGGACATCGAAGCGGGCGGCCCGGAGAAGTACTGCGACCGTCTCTCCGAACAGAGCAAACTGTTCGTTCGCGACCGACTCGACCTCTGGTTCGACGGGCTCGACTTCGAGGACGGCCGCTTCGCGAACTTCGACGCCTGGCACCCCGACAGCCCCGAGGTCGACGGCGAGGCCGAAAGCGACGGGAATCGATTGCCGGCCGACGGCTTGCTGACCGGTGCCGGGGACCTCGACGGCCGATCGGTCCACGTCATGGCGAACGATTTCACCGTCAAGGCCGGCAGCATGGCGAAACGCGGCGTCGAGAAGTTCCTCCGGCTTCAGCAGCGCGCGCTGAAGACGGGTCGTCCGGTACTGTACCTGATGGATTCATCGGGTGGGAGAATCGACGAACAGACGGGCTTTTTTGCGAACCGCGAGGGGATCGGCAAGTACTACTACAACCACTCGATGCTCTCGGGGCGCGTCCCCCAGATCTGCGTGTTGTATGGCCCGTGTATCGCCGGAGCGGCCTATACGCCCGTGTTCGCCGATTTCACCGTCATGGTCGAGGGGATGTCCGCGATGGCGATCGCCTCCCCGCGGATGGTGCGGATGGTCACCGGCGAGGAGATCTCGATGGACGACCTCGGCGGGCCAGGGGTCCACTCGCAGTTCTCCGGCAGCGCCGATCTGGTCGCCCACGACGAGGAACACGCCCGCGACCTCGTTGCCCAACTCGTTACCTACCTCCCCGATAACGCCGACGAAAAGCCCCCCAGAACCGAGGGCCGACCCCCAGAAAATTCCCCAGGGGGACCGAACGGCATCGACGCGGTGATCCCCGAGAAACCGAACCGGGGCTACGACATGCATGACGTGCTCTCGCGGCTCGCCGACAGCGGGTCGGTCTTCGGACTCGGGTCGGGGTACGGCGGCGAGATAATCACCGCTTTCTGCCGGATCGACGGCCGCCCAGTGGGGGTAATCGCGAACCAGCCGGCGACCCGTGCGGGCGCGATCTTCCCCGATTCGGCCGCAAAGGCCGCGAGCTTCGTCTGGACGTGTGACGCCTACAATGTACCCCTTCTCTACCTCTGTGACACGCCGGGGTTCATGGCCGGGTCAGGCGTCGAGAAGGAAGGCATCTTAGAACAGGGCAAGAAGATGATCTACGCGACCTCTGCGGCGACGGTCCCCAAGCAGTGTGTGATCGTTCGCAAGGCCTACGGCGCGGGGATCTACGCGATGAGCGGGCCGGCGTACGACCCTGAATCGACGATCGCCCTCCCGCCGGGCGAGATCGGCATTATGGGTCCCGAAGCGGCGATCAACGCGGTGTACGCGAACAAACTGAACGCGATCGACGACCCCGACGAGCGCGCCGAACGCGAGGCGCAACTACGCGAGGAATACAGACGGGACATCGACGCCCACCGGATGGCAAGCGAGGTAGTGATCGACGAGATCGTTCCCTCCGCTGACCTGCGTGAGGAACTGATCGCCCGGTACGACTTCTACGAGGACGTCGAGAAACAACGGCCGGATAAGAAACATGGCACTGTCCTGTAGAACCCGCTTTTTGCTGAGGTCCTCGCTCGCGGTTCGGAAGAGCTTCGCTTTTCTGTCATCACGAAACGGCTTCGCCGTTTCGAACGACTCCCTTCGGTCGCTCGCTGCGGACTCAACAAAAACCTGGAGTAAAAAGGCCGCTCCCTCGCTCCTTTCAGTCGCTCGCTCGCGGATGCTGCGTTGATCGAATCAAAGAGTGAGGTTCGCACGTCCTGTTTCAATAGTGCGACGATCGAACGACGAAGCGTCACAGAGACACGGATCGATTTCCAAAGGCACTCCAACAGCTTTTTTTAGTTATCAATCAGTACAGACATCTGGAAATAGAGGATAAATCCATCCGAGAGCGGATCGGATAAGCCACCGTCGTCTTGGCCGTCTTCGACTCCGTCTAGGGCACACACGAATGGGTTTCTCTCTTCGTAATCCTGTTATTGTTCTTCATGTTCATGATAGTCATTGACACTAGTTTGAACCGAATCCTTCAGTAGTGCGAATGGTCCTGCTCTGGAGCAATCACTTGATAGAGAGTTGTACGTCGGCTGGGCAGAAATTTTGGTCGGACCGAAAAGACATTAGTGGCAAGGTTGACGATGCCGCTCTTGAGTTCTCGTGTTCGCGACAAAAAGGAAAGCGCGTTGCGAGTCGTGGAGGGCCGAAGCGGGTCAGTCGTTCCGGCGTGCGACCAGCAGTCCAGCCGCGAGCAGAGCAACGAGGGCGATCAGGAGGCCGAAGCCCGGTCCGGTCGTCTCGGTCGCCTGCCCGCCGCTTCCGCCTTCGTTGCCGCCGGTCGTCGCCGGCTGCGTGGTTTCGGTTGCAGTCGGCGTCGACGTCGCCGTACTCGTCTCGGTCGCAGTCGATGTTGCCGTCGCCGTGGCGGTGCTCGTCGGTTCAGCCGTCCCCGTCGCGGCCGTCCCGTCCGCCGATATCGTTCCGTTCGTCACCATTGCGCTGTCGTTCTCGGTACTGTCGTTCCCGGCGCTCTCGTTCGTCGCGGCCTCACCCGCGCCCGCTGACGTGTCGCCGCTACCGTTCGCCGCGTCGTCGGGTTCCATCGTGTCGACCACCGCGGTCGTCTCCATCGGCGTCGTCTCGGTCGTTTCGGCCGTTTCGGTCGCCGCCATCGTTTCATTCATCGAACTCTCGGTGCCGTTGTCCGCCAAGTCCGTGTCGTCGCCGTCGTTACCACTGTCGCTCGCGTTCGAACCGTTCGCATCGTCGGTCGGCGTCTGCTGGGGCGTCGCTTCGGGATCGATGGTGTAGCGCGCTTCGACCGGTCCGTCGGTGTTGCCGTCAGGCCCAGTCGCCGACGCACGGAGCGCAAAGCCACGGAGCGTCTGTGCGTTTCGCAGTGCGATCTCGGTGTTCGTAATGCCGAAGACCCGGACCACGATCCGGTCGCCCGGCCGGACGTCCCGGAAAGCCTCTTCGAGCGTGATCGTCACTTCCTCGCCGCTCCGGTTCACGGTCGTCCGACCCGCCCAGACCGTACCGTTGCTATCGCCGACGCGCACCTCGACGTCCCGGGCGGTGAGATCGCCGAGATCGCCGCTGTAATCGCGATCGGCATCGAAGTCGAGCGTCACGCTCTTCAGTCCGTTCTCGGTGACGGCGTCGCCCGCTTCGGGCCGGAGGGTAACGGTGTAATCGCCGACCGCACCGGGTGCCGGATCGTCGACCGTCGCGTCGGCCGAGAGCGCTGCGCCCGGAACCGCGACGAACGCGCTCGCGACGAGCACGGCGACCAGTGCAGTTACAATCGATCGATGTCGACCTGACATGTTCACCGTTCGGTTCGATGTTCCGAATAAATCCCTTCCGATAGTTGGGGAAATTATATACTCGCTGTGTCAGCCCGACGCCGACGTAGGTATCGACTACCCGCCGCCGGACGGCCCGATGCCGGTGGTTCCCCACGCGGGAAGCCGGCGTGGAGAGAGAAGCGGTGACGCGGCATGGGAAGCCCCGCTGGCGCGAAAACCGTCCCGAAACGGACGGGTTGACCGGAGTCCCAGCGGCGTCGAACCGCAGTGAGAAGGGACGAGAACAGTAGAAGAGAGACGCGGAGATGGGTCGGACGTTCGTCAGCCGCGCCGACGCGTCGCGAGCAGGGCCGCCGCGAGCAGCGCGACCGTCGCCACGAGCAAGCCGAAGCCTGGCCCGGTTGTCTCGGTGGCCGTTCCCCTATCGCCCGTCGCCGTTCCGGCGGTCGACGTCGCGGTAGCAGTGGGCGTCGCGGTAGCAGTGGGCGTTGCGGTGGCGGTGGGCGTCGCGGTCGACGTGGTCGTCGTACTCGTTTCGGTTGCGGTCGTCTCGTCGGTGGCGTTCGCCGCGTCCGTGTCGTTCGTCCCGTCGGTACTGTCCGCTCCGTCAGTGGCGTTCGCCGTCGGCGAGGCGGTCGTGTTCGCCGTGCCCGGGACGGCCGCCGTTCCGTTGGTCGCCTCGGTCGTCGCGGTTCCGTTAGTCGTCGCGTTCAGCGTCGTCGTGTCCGTTCCATTGGTGGCGTTCGTCTCGTTGGCCGTCGCGTTCGGGTCGATGGTGTAGCGGGTCTCGACCGGTCCATCGGTGTTGCCCTGCGGCCCGGACGCCGAAACGTCGAGCGCGAACCCGCGCAGGCCTTGGGGGTCCGCGATCGCGATCTCGGTGTTTCTGATGCCGTCGGCGCGCACGGAGATCGTCGTCCCGGGCTGGACGTCCCGATAGGCGGACAACAGCGTGATCGTGAGTTGGTCGCCGGCGGGGTTACTCGTCACCTGGACGGGACCGCCCGGGACGCTCCCGTTGCCGTTCGGCGGAGTGAGGCGGACCTCGACGGCGCGTGCGGTGACGCCGGCGACGCTCCCCGAGAAGTCCGGGTCCGCGCTGAAGTCGAGCGTGAGCGTCTTCAGCCCGTTCCGTGTGATCGCGTCACCCTGCTGGGCGACGACCGTTACGCGGTACTCCGCGGTCGCACCCGGTGCGGAGGGATTTGCGTACGTCGATCCGCTGTCGGCTTCGAGTGCGAGGACGGGGAGGGCACTGATAGCGCCGAGAATGGTCAGTAGGGCTAGTGAAGTGGCTACGACCCGTTGAGAGGAATCGGGCATAGTTACCGGACAGGTTATTTGACACGTACATATTCTTTCCGATACGCGGCAGGGTCAGGGGCCGAATCGCCGCCTGCACGCCTTCGAGAACCCGTCCGGCCCCGTTCGCACCGACCTCAGTGATCCGAACCGGAGCCCGGGTCCGGTAGCTCCGTGCCACCCTCCCGGAGCGCCTGGGCGGCGTCGCGGTGCATCGACAGCGCGACCAGCCGGAGGTGGATCGCTGTCCGACGGACCGATGCGTCGGTCGGGCCAAGGGGATTCCGCAGCGTCGGTCGGGAGTTCGTCTCCGCTACGACTTCCGGGCCGATTGACTCCGACGCCGCCGCGGCTATCGCGCGCCTCGAATCGGACCCGATCGACGAGTCCGACCGCAACGTAACGACGTCTAACCCGACGGCATAGAGCCCGCATACCGTGCGGAGGAGGTCGGCGGGCGAGCGGCCATCGATCGTCACGTGGGCCGCGATACGGTCCCCGACCCCGGTCGTTCGCGTTCTCGCCGCCCGGGCGGGCGACGAGCGAACCGTCGTCGCGCGGTGCGAGGCGAAGCCAGGCACCCGCTTCGAGGCCGTGTTCGGTCGCCCATTGCTTGGGCAGCGAGACTGTGTAGGTTGAATCGCCGGCGAGCCGGACTTTGCGTATCGTCATGAGTCCGTGTGCGGGTGGTCGGTGGCGAGCGGGCAGTGGCGGTGGTCGGCGGTCAGACGAGCGTCGAATCGCTCTCGACCATGTACAAGGTTCGTGCGGCGATATTGACCGCGTGGTCGCCGACCCGTTCGATATCGCGGATCGTATAGAGCAACAACGAGACGTCACGCAGGAGCCGCTCGATCGCCGCGTCAGCCGCTGCACCCCGGTTCCTCTTGCCGTCGTTCTCATCGTTTTCGGCGCGGTTGTCGTTGCCGTCGCCGTCGCTGTCGCTGTTATCGCTGCCGCTGCCGTCGCTATTGTCGCTGTCGTCATCGCCGTCGCCGGGATCGCGTTCACGGTCGAGTTCGTAGTCGAGTAGGTAGCGGACGACCACCTCGGAGGCGTGCTCACAGCGCGCATCGAGGTCGTCGTCGAGCGCGGCTACCTCGCGACACGCCCACTCGTCGTCCCCGATCGCGTAGGCTCCCGTAGCCGTCTCGACCATCCGGGTAGCGAGGTCGCCGATCCCGCACAGGTCGATCTCGGGGAACCCCTCGCCACTGCTCGCAACGGCGTAGCCCGCGAGGTTAGTAGCGAGATCAGCGATCCGTTCTAAATCGGTAACGATCTTGAACGAGGCGACGACGGTTCGTAAGTCGCCCGCGACCGGTTGTTCGAGCGCGAGCAACGAGACGCACTCGGCTTCGAGCGCGAGATACCGGTCGTCCACCGCGTCGTCGGTGTCGGCCACCGAGCGCGCGAGCGACGCGTCGCGGTCATAGAGTGCTCGCAGGGCTCGGCCGAGGCGCGCACGCACGAGATCGGCCATTTCGAGGACCCTTGTTTCGAGACCGTCGAGCCGTGCCTGGAGCGCCTGACGGGCCATTTCGTGCTCGTTACCCGAACTTCCCGGTGATGTAGTCCTCGACGCGCTCGGACTCGGGGTTCTCGAAGATCTTCTGGGTGTCGTCGAACTCGACGAGTTCGCCGCCGGTGAGAAAGACGGCGGTCTTGTCCGAGATACGGGCGGCCTGTTGCATGTTATGGGTGACGATGATCACCGTAAATTCCTCGGCGAGGTCGTCGATGAGATCTTCGATCTGGCTCGTCGCGATCGGGTCAAGCGCGCTCGCGGGCTCGTCCATAAGCAGGACTTCGGGATCGACGGCGATCGCTCGGGCGATACAGAGGCGCTGTTGTTGCCCGCCCGAGAGACCCAAGCCGGACTCGTCTAGCCGATCCTTGACTTCGTCCCACAGCGCTGCCTCTTTGAGCGAGCGTTCGACGGCCTCATCATGGTCGCCGCCGAGGCCCTGGACTTTGCGCCCGTAAGCGACGTTGTCGTAGATGCTTTTGGGGAAGGGGTTCGGTTTCTGAAAGACCATCCCGACCTTCCGACGGAGCGCGACTGGGTCGACGTCGGCGTCGTAGACGTTCTTGTTTCCGAGGTAGAGTTCCCCCTCGACGCGTGCGATGTCGACGAGGTCGTTCATCCGGTTGATACACCGGAGAAAGGTCGACTTCCCACAGCCCGACGGGCCGATCATCGCCGTAAC
>PXRY01000072.1:0-11787 GCA_003022925.1 Halobacteriales archaeon QS_8_65_32
CGAAGATTTCCCGCTTGCAGCAAAAACGCTCCGCGTTTTTGCCACATTTACGAGAACGGAGTTCTCGTGAGTAAATCAGAACTCGGAGAGTTCTGATCACATCACAAAGGATGCTTCGCGTCTTTTGAACGGCAGCGAGCCCCCGAGTTGAGCGTCCGGGGGCTTCCGAAACGGTCTCGGCGACTCCTCTCCGAGAAGTTGCTACACGAAACACCACTTCCGACGCCGTCCGATAGCTTATTGCTACAGAAGCGAAGGGACGGATACTCGATGAGTCGCGACCGCCCGTTCGACGATTTCCCCGACCTCGACGACTACTCCGGGTCGCTCCCGTCGTTCGGCGGGGGCGGATCGGTCCCCGGTCCCTTCGTGCTTCTCGTCGGCCTGCTCGCCTGCCTCGCGCTCGCGTGGTACGCTCGACCGTGGATCCAGCCGCTCGTCTACGGTCTCTACACCTCCCCGGGGTTCGTCCTCGTCGCCTCGCTCACCCTCGCTCTGCTCGCCGTTCTCGTCGCCCGCAGCGGGGGCGTGCCCGGCCGGTTCACCGTCCGGACCGTTCTCGCCGCTGGGTTCGTGGCGTTTCTCGTCGTCTCGGCGGTCGGCGGCTGGTACGCCGGCGCGACCCTCTCGGCCGAAACTACGGGCGAAGGCAAACGGACCACGACGCTCGACGAGTCCGATCCTACCAGCCCCCGGATCGTTACGCGGTCGGTCGCCGACCGCTACGCGTCTAATACCCTCCAGACGCCGCGCTACCGGGTTGACGCGGGCGACATCACGGTATATAATGGCACTCCCTACTGGTCCTATGCGCTCGCGCCCGACGGGGTTCGCAACCGCTACACGCTGGCCCAGAGCGGTACCGTCCTCGTCGACCTGACCGAGCAGAACGCCGACGTCGAGACCTACCCCGCGGAGATCGACGCCGGCATCGGGACGGCGTGGTACAACAACTACGACTGGCGGCTCAAAAAACAGGGCGAGTACCTCGCGAACTATCACGACCCGTTCATGGTGATCGACCCCCGGACCGACGAGCAGTACGTCGCAGTGCCCTACACGACGCCCGAGTTCCACTGGCTGCCGGTACCGTACACGACGCCGAAATGGGGCGGGGTTGCGCTACTCGACGCCAATGGATCGGTCGAGATTCTCTCGCCCACGGAAGCCCGCGAGCATCCCGCACTGCGCGAACAGAAACTGTACCCCTTCTCGCTTGCCCGCGAGAAAGTCGCCGCGACGAAGTACAGAAACGGCATCCTCAACACCTTCCCCGTGGTCGGCTCCCATCGCGGCGAGATCGAACTCGCGGAGGTCCCCGGTGAGGGGAACGAACAGCCCTTCTTCGTGCTTTCGGCGGACGGTCCCCGCTACGTCGTTGCGGTCGAGCCCTACGGCGACGCCCAGGGCCTGCGGGAGGTCTGGACGGTGAACCCTCGTTCGGGCACCTACGAGCGGTTCGTCCCGAACGAGTCGCTCGTCGGCGCGCGCAAGGCCACCGACTTCGTCCGTCAGGACGCGGACCTCTCGCGGCTCGCCTGGGGGAGTTTCCCCCCCGCCGAGCCCGTGCCCATAGTAGTCGACGGCCGGCTGTGGTGGGCTGTCCGGATCGTCCCGAACGACGGTTCGGGAGTGTCGTACGTCGCGTTCGTGAACGCCCGGACAACCGATGTCAGAGCTTTCTCGACCACCGAGGGCGTCGAGCGGTTCCTCCGCTCGAACGCGAGCGTCTCGGGCACCGTCAGCGCGGGCGACGCGGACGATGCGAGCGCAGCGGCGAACGCGAGTGCGAACACCGGCGCGGGTGCGAGCGCGGGCGCAGGCGGCGGTGAGGGGAGCAGTGCAGCCGACAGCGCCGGCGGCGAGGGAATCGTGGTCGAGCGGGTGAACGAGAACGGCACCGTCGTCGAGACGGTCGTGATTGGCCCAAACGAGTCGGTACGGATCGTCCGTTCGAGCGACGACGGGACCAACGGAACCAGCGGGACTAACGGAACCAACGACACCGGAACCGCGACGAACGGGCGACTGCCACCGATTGACCGACCTCCACTCCTGGCGAGCACGGTCCGGCCATCCAGCGACGAACCCCGAAGCTGAGGATTTAAATCCGGAGACGAATCCATCCCGGGCCGTGTTGGGCCGACGCCTCGCTTGCGTGCTCGCAGTAACGGTTCTGTTGTTCGCGGCGTCGGTTTCCACAGCCGCGGTCGGAGCGGGGTCGGCACCCGTCGTCGGATCGGCGTCAGCCGGGATCGATTCAATACCGGATCACGGCGTCGGGTTCGACGCCCCAGCACGAAACGCCTCGGCCGCTCCCGAGAAACCACGGATCGTCTCGATCTACCCGAACCCCGTACTCGACGACGACGCCGGGGAGTTCGTCGTGCTGTGGTTTCCGCCGGACACGGATCTCGCGGGCTGGACGCTTACCGATGGGGAGTCGACCCTCTCGCTGGGCAACGCGACGGTCGGCGGCCGGGTCGCCCTGACAACCGATCCGGGCGCGGCGTCGAACCTCACGACCTACCCGATCGTCGTTCTCGACGGGACGCTCTCGCTCGCGAACGGCGGCGACGAACTCGCGCTCGCTCACGACAACGAGACGATCGACGGGACGAACTACACCGACGCACCGGACGCCGAGCTGTTCCGGCGCGTCGGTGCGACCTGGCGCTGGGTTCCGCTCGGCGCGACCGATGTCGAGCCGGTTCGGGCGGACGGGGCTCGCGTTCGCCCGTTCGTGTTGCCCGACGCCCCCTCGGTACCGCTCGCGACGCTTCGAGGCGCGGAGGATCGGATCCTCGTCGGGGGCTACTCCTTTGCGTCCGAGCGCGTCGCCCGCGAACTGGAGCGCGCGGCCGCTCGCGGGGTCGAAGTACGCGTCCTGCTCGACGACGCGCCGGCCGGCGGGATCTCGACCGCTCAGGCCCGCGTGCTCGACTCGCTCACGGGGAGTGCGGTCGACGTCGAAGTGATCGGCGGCTCGTACGCACGCTACGACTTTCATCACCCCAAATACGCCGTCGTCGACGACCGCGCGCTCGTGATGACCGAGAACTGGAAACCCGCCGGGACCGGTGGCAACGCCAGCCGCGGGTGGGGCGTCGTCGTCGATAGTTCGAAAACGGCAGACGCCCTCGCGACGATATTCCGCGCCGACGCCGACTGGCGTGACACAATATCCTGGCAGGAGTTTCGCCGCGATCGAGCCTTCACGGCCGACGAGGCAGCGAACGGGAGCTATCCCGCCGAATTCGAGCCCCGATCGATGCGTGCCGAGGAAATGACGCTGCTCGCCGCGCCGGACAACGCCGAAGGCGAGATCGTCCGGCTTCTCGACGGGGCGAACGAATCGATCGCCGTCGTCCAGGCGTCGATCGGTTCGCGGAATCAACCGTTTCTCCGCGCGGCGCTACGGGCCGCCCGGCGCGGCGTCGAGGTCCGAATCCTCCTGAGCAGTGCGTGGTACTCCGAGGCGGACAACGAAGCGATGGTCGCGTGGCTGAACCAGCGCGCACGCGCCGAGGACCTCCCGCTCGACGCGAAGGTCGCCGATCCAGGGGATCGGTTCGCGAAGATCCACGCGAAAGGCGTCCTCGTCGATCGTGAAACCGCAGTCATCGGCAGCGTCAACTGGAACAACAACTCCGCCCGCGAGAACCGCGAAATCGCCCTCGTCGTCGAGGGCGAAGGCGTGGGCGAGTACTACGGACGGGTTTTCGACGCCGACTGGGAGGGCGGGGACGCGACCGGCGATCCTGTCGGCGGCACTGACCTGCCGATCGGCCTCGTCGCCGCCGTCCTCGGTGTCTCAACTCTCGTCGTGCTGGTTGCCCGGCGGGTCCGGTTCGCCGAGTGACGACGCCGTCGATCGCAAAGCGGCCGATTCTCTGACCTTCCCGCGATCGGTCGACTCGACGGCCGGCGGCTTACTCCCAGTCAGGATATTTCGACGAACGATATCTGCAGTCTTCGATCGTAGCAGAAAGATTAATTAGTGAAGTCATGACGCTCTCGCTGGTCCGTCGTAATTTCAAATCGAAAGCCGATAAGCGAACTCACATCGATTCAATACGACTCAGGATGCCGTCTGCATTTCCCACGCGATCGCGGTTATATGGCCCATGATAACGCTGATTAGAGCAGCTATCGGAAGGGCCACAATCAACACTCCCGTTCCGGATAGCAGCGTTAGGAACGTCAGATCGATCTGAAATGTGGGGGGAAGCGAGGCCGTGTTTATCTACGCAGTTGTGACGGCGACTCCGACCGAGAGCAGCGTTCCGAGTACTCCTGCCCCACCGGCGTCCATATACTCCGACTGAAAGCGATCGCTCGACAGCGCGCCGACTATGCCACCGACGACGGGAGTGAGGAAATACACCGACTGTGACGGCTGAACGACGATCAGAAGGACCGCGAAGGCTGCTACCTGTGCGAGGCCACCGAGTACGATAGCAGTCCTCTTCATTCGCAATGGTAGGACTATTGAAGGTATGAATCTTCCACCGATCGAGGTCACGGACCACGTTCGAGAGCGCGTCCCTTCGTTGTTCTACTTTCTGTTGACCACCGCTTCCCGCGAGCAGGACTCCTGCTCTCGTGAGTCCGTACGTTGAGATTGTCCACGCTGGGTCGAAACGGTGTTTGTAACCCGTTCGCCTGGTTTCGAGGCATTGGATGAGGTTCCGCGGGGATCTCTGCTTCGGATGCCGGATAGGGAAGGGTGTGTTATAGCCTCTCAGTGTGAAAGCCGGTCCAGACTGCATCGATCAGCCGCTCCTCGCCGACTCCCTCGGCGTCCGACCATCCACGGGAGATCGCGTCCTCGAGAACAGCAGCGGAATGGTTCTCGAAGTTGTTCATCGCCCGGAGGTCCTCCAACGCCGCGCGATCCGCCTCGCCAAAGGTCCTCTCGCTGTCTTCCCCGCCGGCTTCCGAACCGTCGTAGAGCCCGAGATCGGCGAACGTCGCTCGGACCTCCCGAGCGGTCTCGCCACCCAGTTCCCGCAGGTCGCTGGGTTCGGCGCGTTCGAGCAGCGTAACGTCGTAGAGCTTGAACACCCGTTCGAGTTCGGCGATCGGCTCGTCGTGGTCGTCGACGCGCACGTCGATCCAGCGGTCGTTGCCGCCGTCGTACCCGCCCTCGGGCTTCGCGACGTACAGTGCCGCGCTCTGCTCGCCGCGCCTGTCGCCGCCGGCCTCGTTGCCCGCCCGAAGAGCCGCTAATAGCCGTTCGGGGAGTCCGTCGTTGCCGTCCGGACTCCTTTCGTTGTCCGCTCCGGTCCCGTCCGCGCCGCCCGCGCTGCCGGCCTCGAAGGCCTCGGCCATCGCGTCGATCGTCCCCTCGCCTTCGAGGATGTTGCCCTGGACGGTGTAGATTTCGCCCTGACGGTCGCCGGCGTACTCGAAACACTCCTCGCCGGTGAAGGCGGCGACCGACCCGTCCCGGCCGACGATCCCGACCTGGCGCGACGGGGCCTCGCCGTCGGCGGCGGTGAGCTCCTCGACGACCGCTTCAGCGCTTTGTCCCTCGCGGAGCAGGTCGAGGCCGTCGGGGCCGTACGCGACGTTCGCGAAGCTCTGGGTGGCGATCGCCCCGGCGTCGGCGCTCGCGAAGGGGACGACCGACCCGACGCTGATGAACTTCGAGTGGACAGCGACGCCGACGGCATCCGTTTCGGGGTCGCGCGCGACGATCGAGAAGGTCGCCGGTCTGGGTGGCATACCGGCCCCTCGTCGGGACAGCAAAAAGGTTTGACGACCGCTGTGGCCGTGTTTCGTGTAACAGCTTTCAGGAGAAGCGCCGCCGACACCTAGTGTGGATGCGAGCGGGCGGGACCGAAAAGCGTCGGGGACTACAGAATCTCGACGACCAACTTCCCGATCCGCACGTCACGATCCTCGAATGCGTCGAACAGGGCGGCGACGTCCTCGACGGACTCGACCGAATCGAACGCGAGTTCGATTCCCGTCACGCCACCGCTGGCCGCTGACTGACCGAGATCGACGGGAACGTCGGCGGGCGAGAACGTTTCGTCGTCCCCGCCATCGAAGGGAACGCGAAGGCGAAGCCACCGGTCGCGGGCGTCGATATCGACACCACCGACGGGATCGGTCCGATCGTCGCTGTCGGTGTCGTCGGTAGGGTCACCGTCGGTAGAGTCGGCCGAGCCGTCATTGTCGGTGTCACGACGATCGGCGTCGGCGGAGTCCGCACGGTCGACGCTCGCGCTTCCGGTGTCTACCATACTGTCACCACGAGAATGTAGCCGCCGCTCAACAGTAACGACAGCGCTACGAGCGCGCCGACGACCGGCGCTAATCGCCGCTCGAACGCCGAGACTGTCCCCGAACCGATCCCCGATTCGGCCTCGATGCTCTCGGTGTCGCCGGTCGGTTCGGCCGATCCGACTGCCGTGACCGATCGATCGGCCGACTCGACCTCAGCGTTCGTTACGCCGAAGGTCCACTCGTCGAGGTCGTCGCCGGGCCGATCGTCGGCGGCGGGTCGGTCGCTACCGAACCCCTCATCGATGGGTCGTCCGTCGCCGAACCGCTCGTCGTCGGACCGTTCGTCCACGACGGGTTCGGTCCGGGTCGGTCCGTCTCGCACGTCGGCCGTCCGATCGTTCGGTTCGTCGGGCGGGCCGAACTCCCAGCCGTCGAGGTCCGCGGTGGCTGGCTTGACGGCCCCCTCGTGTCGCGTCGCTTCCTGGTGGCTCACGCTTGGTGCCCCTCGATCGAACGAACGGGCCGTCCCCTCTTGTCCGTTCGCCGGATTCTCACCCAATTCGGCCCCGTTTTTCCGTTCCATTTCGGTCCGACCCGATCCGGTTCAGTCCGGTCCGGTCCGATCCCGTTCGTTCTGTCTCGTTCGATTCAGTATAGTCCGTCCGGCCGGGTTCGGTTCGATTCTCGCCGGTGGCCGGACTCGGGTGCACGTGTCGGCCTCAGTCGCCTGCGGTCTCCTCGGCGACCGGGACCGTCGTTGCGCTTTCGTCCTCCCGAACGGTCTCCGTTCCGCCCAGAACCGGAGCGTCCGGAACGTTCGGAAGGCCGGGCAGGAGGTCACGGACGCCGTTCGTCCGACCTCGCACGTCGAAGTCAGCGATGCGACGCGTCCGTGTGTCGAAGTCGACCCGTTCGCTCGCCGAACTCACGCGGGCGACGATCGCCGCGACGCTACCGTACTCGATGACGAGCGCGACTGCCCCCTCGCCGACCGTCCGCCCGACCGCCGCCTCGACGATCGACCCTAACGGGAGGTATCCCGTGGCCTCCTTGGCGACGACGCGCCCGACCACCCGGCCGGCGATCCGCGCGCCCTCCTCGGCCGGAACCTCCTCGGCCAGCGCTTCGTCGAGGAGGGTCTCGGCGTCGATCGCTTCGAGCAGTCGTTGTACTCCGTTGACCGTGAGGTACTCGCCGACGCCCTTCTTGAATCGTGAAACCCTTTCGCTCGATAGGCTCCCCGGGACTCGGCTCGTCATCGGCAACAGCGGTCGCGGCCGGATGGTACCGATGCAAGCATATATAACCCAGTTCTGTGCGCTCGGACGGGTCACGTGACCGAAGCGCGTCGGGACGATACCGCTTTGTCGTGGCGTGTTATCGTCCGAAGCCCTCCAAGCACCGAGTTGACGCTACGATCGGGAACCGCTGATTCCGGCCGGTCAGTCCTCGAAGCCCGCGACCGCCGCGCTGCCGAGTTCCTCGTCGAGATCGGCCTCGCCGAGTTTCTCGATCAGCCGGTCGAGAACGGTCTCGCGTTTGCCCGCCATGAACTTTATCGAGCCGACGACGAGGTGCCCGCCGCCGCTCACGCCCGCGCCGGGAAGCTCGTCCGTCAGTTCGGTGACAGTCCGTGGGATGTCCAGGCGTACGCCGTCCGACCGGAGCACGGCGAAGTCCGGGCCATACCCGATAGTGATGACCGGCTCGCCGTACTCGGCGACCGTCCGGTCGTGGATCTTTCCGGTGGTCTTGCCCGGCGGCGGGTAGGTGAACCGGTGAGCGTAGTCCTCCAAGTCGATCCTGACACAGCGTGCGCCATTGGCGAGTTCGTCGGTTTCGGTGTGACGGAGCGTCGCGTCGAGTTGGCGTTTCACGTCGCGCTCCGCGCGTGCGGCGAGCAGCGAGATCAACTCGCGGTGGCGGTCGCCGTCGCCGCCGAGGTCGAGCAGGTCGTCGACGAGGTGACGACCGTCGTTGTACCGCAGCCAGAAGGCCGCGTAGTCGAGCGCCTCGCCGATGTCCCGCAGGTGTCCTTCGTCGTAGCCCGCCTCCTCGGCGAGGTTCAAGTAATCGGTCATGGCCTCGGCGTCCGAGCGATCGGACAGACCGGCGACCGCCGGGACGTGTCGGAGATCGTTTGTGAGGTCGGGATCGATCATCCGCGCGAGTTCGACACAGCACATGCCGGTGGTCACCGCGTAGTCCTCGCCTTCGAGGTAGGGGTTGACGTGGGCGTCGAGCAACGGCCCGACGGCGTCGGGGTCGGGGTGGTGGTGATCGACGACGGCGATCGGGACGTCGTATTCGGCGAGCGTCCGGTAGGCAGGGACGTCCTCCTCGGTCGAGCCGTTGTCGAGCATGAGGAAGAAGGGCATCCGCTGGCCGTGGCGGTCGCGGTTCCCGAGCGCGTAGTTGAGATCGCGCACGACGTCTTCCATCTCGTAGAAGGGCGCTTTGCTCGGGAGCCGTTTGATCATGTGCTGGGTCACGGACGGATCGTCGTAGACGCGCTCGGCGAAGTTTTCGAGTGCCAACTGGGTGGGCAGGCTCGCACACATCCCGTCGCCGTCGGCGTGATGGCGAATCCTGATAGGGCGGCCGTCGAGCACCGCGCGCCGGAGCAGCGTCGCGACCTCGCCGAGACCTGGTCGCAGCGTGTCTAAGGCGTCCCAGTCGATCAATGGATCGACGTCGTGGGGGGCAGCCCGGTCGGTGAGCGCCGCCTCCAGTCCGCTCGTGACCGCCTCTGCCTCCTCGCCGTCGGGTCGGGAGAGCGAGTCGACTTCGATCTGGATACCCTCGTCGCGACGTTCGGGAACGCCGACGACGCGAACGACGTCGTCGATTTCGACGTCGGGGTACGCACGGACGCCGGCGGCCTCGAAGGCCGCACACGGGACGATCCCGGAGCCGTCGCGCACCCGGAAGACCGTCGGCCCGCCGGTCTGTTCGATCCGGACGACGTCACCCTTTATCGAGACGGTCTCGCCGCGGGCGGCGTCGAGATCGCTCACGTCGGTCGTCTCGTACGCGTGACGCCGCGTTTCGGTCGGGTGGTCGGATAGGTCGACGTCGACTGCCGCGAAACCGAGATCGCCGTTGTCCCGTTCTTCGATCAGCCGGACGACGAGCCCGTCGCCGACTCCATACGACTCATCGAGTTCCGACTCGTGGACGAGCCCCGACAGCGAACTCGATAGGTCGACGAACACGCCGTAATCGACGACACCGTTGACTTCCGCGCCGTAGAGTTCGCCGACCTCGATGTCCTCTCGTGTGCAGTCGGGGGCTACTTCGTAGACCACCGCGCCACTGGATACCGAGACGCCTTCTTCCTCGACGTCGGGCGGTGTAGACATGTATCGAGTCTTGGTGAACTTCGTGTTTAACCCTTCTGCACTGTCCCCGCGCCCGCGGGACAAGCGCATCGACGCTCGACTTGCCGATGGGGTCGATCGAAAATGGGCAGGTCGGAGCGGTGTTTAGTCAAGCGACGAAGACCGACGGAAAACCGGTTCGGGGTGGGACTGGAAGGGGCGGGCGTTCGCGGGCGCTTCCGGTCCCACCCGAGACGGTCCGTGCCAACCGTCGAGTTCTAGCTACGCACAGTTTCGATGGCTGACAGGCCCAACGAACCACTCCATCGTCGGACGAGCACTGCACGGATACCGTGCCGACATCGAAGCGAGGCCGGAGCGGACTTACGTGTCCCCTGCGATCCCATTGGATATGACGACGACCGGTCCACCCGCTCCTTTCGGCGCGACGAACTGCCCGCTGATCACCCCGTTCGACGACGCCGGTACCGACACCGATGGCGGCGAGGGCGAGGGCGGAATCGACACCGAGGCGCTCGCCGGCCTCGTTGACGCGCTCGTCGAACGCGGGCTCGACGGACTGGTTCCCTGTGGGACGACCGGCGAGTTCGCGAGCCTCTCCCCGGAGGAGTACCGTCTCGTGGTCGAGACGACCGTCGACGCTGCGGACGGCCGGGTCCCCGTCATGGCCGGCGCGGCGGCGACCAGAATCGAGGAAACCCTCGCGCGGTTGGAAACGGCCGCCGACGCCGGAGCCGACGCGGGGCTCGTAACCCTGCCGTACTTCCACGGGGCGAACGCACCCGCGGGCGACGAACGCTTCCTCCGGGCGGTCGCTGCGGACACCCCGCTGCCGATCTACTGCTACAACATCCCGGCGTGTGTCGACCGGGAGATCCCGCCCGAGACGCTCGAACGTCTCGCGGCCGAGGCGTCGATCTCGGGAATGAAGGACTCGTCGGGGGACTTCGAGTACTTCCTCCGCGTCGATCACCGGACCCCCGAGGAGTTCGCCTGTTTTCAGGGGTACGACAGCTTCTTTGTGCCCGGGCTCGCCACCGGTTCGGCCGGCGGGATCAACGCGCTCACGAACGCGATCCCCGAGTCGTTCGTCGCCGCCGCCGACGCCGCAGGGGCCGGCGAGATAGAGCGCGCCCGGGAGATCCAGACGGCCGAGATCACGCCGCTATTCGAACACTGCATTACCCACGGGTTCGCCCCCGCTGCGAAGGTCGCTGCCGCCGCCCGCGGCTTTCTCGGCGAGACGACCGTCAGACCGCCGCTCGTCGACCTGGACGCCGACGCCCGCGCCGGAATCGAGGAGACGGTCGCGAGCATCGCAACGAACTACGAGTAACCGGCGCGACGCCCTTGATTCGGTCCGACCGACCCCTCTCCGACCTCGTTCGGTCCGATCCGATTACCGGAGCGGTGTCTAATTCCAACGTATAATCAGTGAATTTATATCGATCGGGCAACTCCCATAGGCATGCCACGCTGTCACACATGTAATGGATACGTCACGGATAACTACGTACGGGTCTTCGCCGCGATGGACGCCGATTTCGTGCGCGCGTGTCCGGACTGCGAGTCCGAGCGCCAGCGCCGCTCGACCTGACTTGCCTCGACTCGATTCCGGCGGCTCCCGGACCGCACTCCGAACCCACTCGTCCGTTCCGTGCTCGCTCGTCGTGTGTCCGCTCGTCGCGCTCGCGTGCATCCCGTCTTCGTGGCCGACGTCGTGGCTCCGACTGCCGGACACGGAGCGTCAGCATATCAGTGGCGACAACCTGTTCCGTGAGCGACGATATTAAACGCCTGGCTCGTCCGAAGTACGACGATGGAAACGGGTAAGCGATACGTCGCACAGTGTAGTACCTGTGAATGGTATGCGGGGTGTTTCTCGACGACGGACGCCGCGTCGGCGATGGCGACCACCCACGAAGGGGAACACGGCGACCACCGGGTCGCGGTGCGCGCGATCTCGTCCGGCGGCCGCTAATCGACGTCCGGCAGCCACCGATCGACGCCCAGTCGATCACCCGCCGACCGGTCGTGAAGCGCCGAGCAGCAACGTGCTCGGCGACGTCTCGAATCGCGTGATCCGCGTTCCCCGAGAAACCTTCCAGCAGGCATTCAACGGCGGCAAGGGAGCGAGCGACGAGCACGTCCGGCATAATCGGCGCGCCGCCAGCACCCGACGATGGGCGTCCGGCCGCAGAACGATTCG
>PXRY01000072.1:11919-38092 GCA_003022925.1 Halobacteriales archaeon QS_8_65_32
AGTACACACGTATAGTCGACATGGAAGCCGAGCGCCGGATGGACCGTTCGGACGTCGCCGAGTACCTTCGATCGTTCGCGGACGAACTCGACGCGCGCAGCGGGAGGGATACTGACGGAACCCGACGGGACGATCGATCGACCGACTCGCATCGCGGGGACGACGCCGTCTCGGGCGACGACACGGACACCGATAGGGACTCGGAGGCGACCGACGGATCCGACGGATCGGGTACGACCGACAGTGCGGATGCGACTGACGGGTCGGACAACACGGACACGTCGACCAACGAGGCGAACGGGGAGACGACGGGCGACGACTACGCGACCGACGTCGAACAACGGAACCGCGAGAACTTGAACCGGGACGAGTCGGACCGGTCGGACGGATCGAGCGGATCGGGCAGATCGACCGAGCTCGGCGGATCCGGCGGCCGGGTGACGTTCATGATCGGCAACGAGAGCACGACGATCAACCCGCCGGAGGAGGTCACCTTCGAGGTGATCGTCGATTCCGAATCGGCGCTGATCGGCACTGGAACCGGCCGCACCGCCCGGTTCGCGCTGCACTGGAACGAGTCGGACATCATCGGGGACGAAGGACTGTCGATCCAGTAGCTCGGTCGACCGTTCGTTCTACCCCGCAGGGAGAGAAACGAAAAACGTCTATTCGATAGGGTCGTCCTCGGCCGTCAGCCCGATCCCGAGCGCACGACGCAGTGCCGCGAGTCCCTCGTCGCGGCGGTCGGTCGCCGCCTCGGCCGCCCCCGGTCCCTCCTCGTGCTCGTAAAAGCCCACGCCGTCTCGAATGCCGCCGCGGCCCGCCGCCAGCCGCTCGTCGAAGGCGTTAGCCGGCGTCTCGTTACCCGTGAGGTGGGGGTACAGTTCCGCGGCGATCGTCTCGAACAGGTCGAGCCCAGCCAAGTCGGCGGTCTCGAAGGGACCGATGACCGCGGTGCGCCAGGCGTAGCCGTCCCGCACCGCCCGATCGACGTCCGTGAGCGAGGCGACGCCCCCTTCGACGAGATATACACTCTCTGAGGACGGCGAACTGGATCCGGTTCCAGATGAACCCCGGTACGTCATGCTCGACGAGCACGGGATCGTGTTCGACGCTCTCGACGAACTCGGTGACTCTGTCGATCGTCCCATCGGTCGTCCCCTCGCCGCGCACCACCTCGACGGGCGAGAGCAAGTATGGAGGGGTCCACCAGTGACAGCCCGCGACCCGGCCGGCGTCGTCGGGCACGCCGGCGGCGATATCGGTGATCCGCAGCGAGGAGGTGTTCGTCGTCAGTACGGCGTCTTCGGGTACGTGCTCGACGACTGCCTCGAACACCGCGTGTTTAGTATCCAGGTCCTCCGAGACGGTTTCGAGTACGATATCGGGCTCGGCCACGCCGTCGGCGAGGTCGATCGTGAACGCGATTTCGTCTACTACGCCGGCCGGCGCGGCGTTCGCAAGCCCCTCGCTGTCGAGAAACGAGACGGCGCTCTCGATCCTGTTTCGGGCCGCTTCGAGGTTCGTCTCGTGGTGGTCGATCAGCGTCACGTCCTGGCCACAGAGCGCGAACTGTACGCAGAGCCCGTACCCCATCTGTCCCGCGCCGATCACCGAGACGGCGTGTCGTGCCATAGAGAGCGGTTTCCCGGCTGTGGCCTATATATCGGGTACGGGCCCCGATGGTCGTGTTTGCTTTAGCAGCTTCGGGAAAAGAGCTGACGAGACCGTCCCGGAAGCCCCCGATACGCCTGGCTCGGGGGGTTCGCTGTCGTTCAAAAGACGCTTTGCATCTTTTGTGATGTGATCAGAACTCTTCGAGTTATGATTTACTCACGAGAACGGAGTTCTCGTGAATGTGGCAAAAACGCTTTGCGTTCCTGCCGCAAGCTGGAAATCTCCGATGTCCAGCACTGATCGAAAGACGCCTCCGGCGTCCTTCGAACCACGGCGAAGCCGCCACGCAGTCGGTCCCTTCCAGTCCGGCCCGAACCGGTTCCAGTCGCTCTCCATCCTATCACTAAACATCGTCGCCCCCACGGCAGCGTTGACCTACGCAATCGCTCGCCGAACAACCGCTACGGGCGGGACTGAAAGGGGCCGACCGCTCGGTCCGGCCCCGGTGAAGTAAGCACCGAAAGCGAGCGAACGCAGTGAGCGAGCTGAGGAGTACAGCGAGCCGCGGCCGGTCGAGCGGGAGGGGGCTTTCGACCGTTCTGTACCGCTCTCCTGTCTCATCCCGCTAATTTAACACCGCCGCCCCAACCGGTCGCGGCACCGACAGACACAGTACGCCCCCGCCCGCTCGCGTAGGACGTGGCTTACGAACATACCCCGGTCTCGGTGACCGGCAAGCGCGCGGTCGTGATCGGCGGCACGAGTGGGATCGGGCGGGCGATCGCGCTCGGGTTCGCCGCCGAGAACGCGGACGTGATCGCGACCAGTCGGGACGCAACGCGGGTCGCGAACGTCACCGACGAGATCCGCGAGACGGGCGCGGAAACCACCGAAATCACCTGCGACGTCGCCGAACGCGCCTCCGTCGAGGCGCTGTGTGAGGCGGCCGTCGAGGCGTTCGGCGGCGTCGACGTCCTGGTGAACTCCTTCGGCGGCGCGGCCCGACAGTCGGTTCTCGACGTCCCCGAGAACGAGTGGGGACGAGTGATGAACACCCAACTGTCGGGGATCTACCGGGCGACGCAGGTCTTCGCCCGGGAGATGATCGGAGAGAACGGCGGTGAAGCAAACGGGAAGCCGGGAGGCAGCATCGTCGAGATCGGCTCGCTGTCGACTTCGCTCGCGATTCCCGAGTTAGCCGCTTACACGACCGCGAAGGGCGGGCTGGAGGCCTTCACCCGTGTCGCCGCCCGGGACTGCGCGCCGGCTCGCGTGAACGCCGTCCGGCCGGGCTTCACCGAGACACCGCTCACCGCAGAAACCTACGCCGAAGGCACTCATCGCCACGAGCGCATCGCCGAACGGACGGCCGTCGGCCGCCTCGCCCGGCCCGAGGAGATCGTCGGCGCGGCGATCTACCTCGCGAGCGACGCCGCTTCCTATACGACCGGCGAGTGCATCACGATCGACGGCGGGTTCGCTGCCGGGGCGTTCAAGGAATGAGAACGATCGGAAAGCCCGACCTCGATCCGTTCTCGACGACGACCGGTCCCCTTCGGCGGCGACCGTTCTCCCTTGACGGCGATCGGTCCGTGAGGTACCGCGTCGGTGATCGAACGGTCCCCATCGGTCGGGAGCCGTCCGTTCTTCCGCCGGGCGGTGCGCCGATGGGTGAAGCCGTGAGAGCTAACCGCCAGCGAACCTGATCGCAACCGTGATCGTTCGCATCTGGCACGGATGGACGACGCCCGAAAACGCCCCCGAGTACGAACGGCTCGTAACCGAAGAGGTCGTTCCGGGGATCGCCGACATGGCCGGCGAGGGCTACGAAGGTTACGAGCTAGCTCGACGCGAGCACGACGGCGACCGGATCGAGTACGTCACCCTCACGCGCTTTGCCTCCTGGGAGGCCCTCAGGAGGTTCGCCGGCGACGACTACGAGGAGGCCCACGTGCCACCGAAAGCCCGGGAACTGCTCGCCGACTTCGACGAGCGGGCGTCACACTACGAGATTCGAGACGGCGAGTCGAACTGAAATCGGCTGCGTGCTTTCCCTCCCCTTCGCGCCCGGATTTCCAGCGCCCTCCGGTAGCGACGACCGGACGGCGGGTCAGTCGCCTTCGCCGTTGCTCTCACCGGTCGCCTTTCGGGTCTCGTAGGCTAACAGGCCGGCGATTCCGAAGACGCCGAAGCCGACGCCGCGTGCGAGCGGCCGTGACGTCCCGCGGTGCTTCGCGTCCCGGTAGACGTCGAAGCCGACCGTCGGCCAGAACAGGAGCAAATACAGCCCGATCCGCAACAACGCGCCGTTCCCTGCGAGAAACTCCACGTCCTGGGTTACCTCCTCGTTCGTCGATTCGTGTGAATATTACTTGTGTTTTCGGGCGAAATCCAGCCCTCAGTCTGGCGACCACCCGGAATCCGATCGGCGTCGTGCCGCCTCCGCTGCGATCCGAACCGCATCGACCAAGCTCCGCGACGAGGCGACGCCCTCGCCCGCGATGTCGAATGCGGTGCCATGATCGACGCTCGTACGGACGATCGGGAGGCCGATCGTCATATTGACGCCGCTCACCTCGCTCCCCCTGTCCCCCTCGTCGAAACCGAGCGTCTTGATCGGGATGTGGCCCTGGTCGTGATACATCGAGACGACGCAGTCGAACTCGCCGCTCGCCGCGCGAACGTAGACCGTATCCGGCGGGATCGGCCCCTCGGCGTCAATGCCTCTCTCTTGGCTCTCCCTGACGGCCGGGGCGATTTCGGCGTCGTCCTCGTCGCCTAAGAGGCCGTCCTCGCCCGCGTGGGGATTGAGGCCGGCAACGGCGATCGTCGGCTCACTGATCCCGAGGTCACGAAGCGCCTCGTCGGTGACGGCGATTACCGACGCCACCCGTTCGCTCTCGATCAGTTCGATCGCCTCGCCTAATGGGACGTGAGTGCTGACGTGGGTGACTCGAAGGGGGTCTTCGATAAGCATCATCGAGTACTCCTCCGTGCCGGTTCGCTCGGCGAGCAACCCGGTGTGGCCGGCGTGGTCCGCACCAGCCAGTTCGGTAGCGGCCTTGTTGATCGGCGCGGTCGTGATCGCGTCGATCTCGTCGTCGGTCGCCAACTCGATCGCGCGTTCGACGTACGCCAGGCTCGCGTCCCCGTAGGCTTCGCGCACCTCGCCGTAGACGACCTCCGAAACGTTGTCGAGATCGAGGACCGCGATCGAGTCCGGGTCGTCGCTCGCGTCGGCGGCCGCCTCGACCGATCGAACTTCCGTATCGGCGTGACACACCTCGCGAGCGGTGTCAAGCACCGACCGGTCCCCGATCACGACGATCCGGGCGTCGGCTACCAGGTCTGGGTAGGCCGTAACGATCACCTCCGCGCCGATCCCGGCGGGGTCGCCCATCGTGACGCCGACGATCGGTTTTCCCTCCTCGCAATCGGATCGCTTCGGCCGCTTCGCTCCGTCCGGTGGCTCCCCTCGTCCCTCCGTTTCCTCGCGCCCGTCTCGCTCCCCCCGTTCGTCGCTCATAGGTCTCCGAGACGCGCTACACAGTTAGCGATTGTCCGCTCGTCGCCGAACCCGCCGGCTTTGGTTACGATCATCACGCCCTCGGCCCGGCCGCCCGCCAGCCGGCCGATCGGCACGCCGCGTTCGACCGCTTCGCCGGAAAGACGGATCGCGCTCGCGTCGAGTTCGCGGAGCACCGCGGCCGCGACCGCGCCGCCGGTCAGAAAGAGGCCGTTGGGTGTCCGTGCGTCGTACACCTCGCCCGCGATCGTGGCGAGCGCGCGCTCGATCCGCTCGCCGACCGTCCCGTCTCCATCGCTCGCCCCGTCCGCTTCGCCCGCTCTCGTGCCGGCGGCTACGTCCGCTTCTCGACGCCTCTCGATCGCCTCGGGGTCGGACACCGACGTCACGACCGCCCTTCCGCCGTCCGTCAGCGTCTCGATCGCGTCCGTTGCTGCCTCGCTCGCTGCAGCCTCGGGGTCGGCGATCGCTCGGGGGACGTCGAGCGCAACGACCTGCTCCGCGGGCAGCGCCGCGACTCCCTCGATCGTCCGCGAGTTCGTACTGCCCGCGATTCCGAGCACGGTCCCGGCTCCCGCCCGGTTAGGGTCAGCCGGATCGCCGTCCATCGTTGGCTCGTCGCCCCTCGGTGTGCCAGCAGTCGGCCCATCTGCCGACCGGTCATCTGGAAGGCGGACGTGGCGCGCGAGGCCGGCGCTGCCGACGGAGAGCACCCGTCGATCGACCGCGGCCGCCGCGCGTGTAATCGCGCCGAGGTGGTCCTCGCTTTCGGCGTCGCAGACGACGATCGACGGCTCCTCGATTTCCGACAGTCGTTCGCCGATCGCGTCGGGCCCTCGCTCCGCTCGCTCGGTCGAGCACGTCACGACCGGGTACTTCGATGCCTCTAGCAGCGTCGGCAGATGGGCCGTCGCCGGTGTCGCCGGCCCGTCCATCGCCTCGGTAACGGGGTCGCCGTCGACCAGGTGTGTCCCATTAGCCGTCGTGCGGCCGGTCGCCGGGAACGCTGGGGCGAAGACGGCGATCCCGGTGTCGGTGGCCGCGAGGGCCGCGTCGATCGCGAGTACGGGATTCCCGCGGAGCGTCGAGTCGATCTTCAGGTAGACGACTGCTGCGGGGTGGGCGGCGACGGCCGATTCGACCGCTCGAGCCGCTTCCGACGCCGAGGCCGACCGCGAGTCGGTATCGACGACGAGAACCCCGTGTTCTGCCACCGTTTCGCGAGCCGGGGTCCCGTCCTCGCCGGCGATCGCAACGGTCGTAGCGAACCCTCGGGCCGCGAACTCCCAACCCGCGTCCATCGCTCCCGTTAGATCGTCGGCGACCACGAGCGCGCGATAGGACATAGCTGCCGTACGCCGACCCGCCTCAAAACCGTGTCCGCTCGGCCCGTCGGTTCAGCCAGCCGGTCGTTCGCGCTGCCGCAGAGCGCGGCGGCATTTACCGACATGATGAAGACTTAGTGATAGGATGGAGAGCGACTGGAACCGGTTCGGGCCGGACTGGATGGGGCCGACTGCGTGGCGGCTCCGCCGTGGTTCGAAGGACGCCGGAGGCGTCTTTCGGTCAGTGCTGGAAATCGGAGATTTCCAGCTTGCAGCAGGTGCCACATCTGCTCGCGGGCGAAGCCCGCTCACGGTCGTTGCTCCCCGTTCGCTGTTCCGAGGCGCTCGCGTTCGCTCACGCCTCACTCCGCTCGCATGGTCCGTGGGACCTCCGGTCCCACGCTTATCACGAGAGACCGAAGGTCTCTCGAACGACTGTGGGCCCGGCAAAAATCTGCACCAAAGACGCTATCTCGCTCGCCTCCGGCTCGCTCAATGGCGCGGAACCGCTCGCGCCCCACGCTCGCGGATGCGACGAACGCTGTCCAGCAAGCGACCCATGTCGAGACGAGAGACCGCTGGATAGTAGTAAGGAATCGCAGCCGATATACCAAAACTTAGCCCCAGCCGAGACATGGACACGACGACGCTTACTGCTGACGACGAGGCGCTCGTCGAACACGCGATCGAGACCTGTGGACACACGTTCGATCCGGACTTCTTGGGGGCACGCATGTCGTCGCAGCCGCCGTCAGAACGGCCGACGGAGCAATCTACGACGGCGCAAGCTTGCCTGCGAGTACCGGACAAGCATCCACTTGTGGAGAAACCGTTGTCGTCGGCTCGGCCATCGTCGGCGGTGCGAGCCACGACGAGATAGAGACGTGCGTTGCAGTCGACCACCCGATGCCCTACCAAGGACGGCGACGGGATTCGCGTCGTCCCACCCTGTGGGACCTGCCGCAAGACCCTGGCCGACTACAACGAGGCGATGCGGGTGATCGTCCCCGTCGACGACGAGAATCCCATCGCTCGCGCCGTCGACCTGCTCCCGACCCGAACCTGGTGAGAACCGTAGTACGGCTTCGGAGACGCGTCGACGGAGGCACCTCGAAAGGGACATCTATGTCGGGCGAGCGAGTACCGTCAGCAAATGGAGATTGTCGTGTTCGGTGCGGGCAGCCTCGGCAGCCTGATCGGCGGCTTACTCGCCCGCGAGCACGACGTGACGCTCGTCGGCCGGGACCCACACGTGAGCGTCGTCCGCCGATCCGGCCTCGACGTGGGTGGCGCGTTCGAGTTTACCGTCCGCCCCGACGCTCGTACCGACCTCTCGGCGTTCTCCTCGACCGCCGACCTCGGGGTGGTGACCGTCAAGGCGTTCGACACCGAGGCTGCGGCTCGGGCGCTTTCAGGTCGGGTGGAGACGGTGCTCTCGCTGCAAAACGGGATGGGCAACGAGCAAATCCTCGGAACCGAACTCGATCGCGTGCTCGCGGGGACCTGTACGTACGGAGCCGTGCTCCGCGAGCCGGGCGTCGTCAACTGCACCGGCCGCGGCGAGGTCGTCTGCGGCCCGTTCGGCGCTGCCGGTTCCGAAACCTCAGGGGAAACCGACCGCTCCGGCCCTGCCGACCGTGCCGACCGCGCCGGCAGCGACGACCGCGGCGATCACGGCGATCACGACGCCTGTGAGGACCGCCGTGCCGCCGAACGGGTGGGCAATGCCCTCCGGAGCGCCGGCATCGAGGCAACGGTCGCGGAGGACATGGCCGACCGGCTGTGGGAGAAGCTCGCGGTCAACGCCGGGATCAACCCCGTGACCGCGCTCGCTCGCGTTCCCAACGGCGCGCTCCGAAGCGGCAACGCCCACGAACTCGCCGTTAGGGCCGCCCGTGAGACCGCCCGGGTCGCCCGCGAGGGAGGCGTTGACCTCGCCGATGGGAAGGCGGTCGCGGCGCTCGAAGGGGTGATCGAGACCACCGCTGCCAACGAGTCGTCGATGCTCCAGGACGTGAGGGCCGTTCGACGCACCGAGATCGACGCCATCTCAGGGCACGTCGCCGATCGCGCGATCGGGTCGGTTCCCGTCACCGAGACGCTCCGTGACCTCGTGCGAGCGTGGGAGCGGGGGCAAAGCCTGCGCTGAAGCCCTGATTTCGTCATGTCGGATCAGGCCAGTCGGAGACGGCTATTCGATGTACCCGAGGTCTTCGAGCCGGCGTTTCGCGTCGTCGCCCATGTCCGAGAGGACGTCTTCGTCGGTCACCTCGCCCCACGCGCCACCGACGCGTGCCTCGAACTCTCGAAGAGCTCTCTCGACGTTCTCGATTTCGTTGGCCGGGCCGTCACCGTCGCTCCCGCTGCTCCCATCGCTTCCGTCGTTTCCATTGCCCCTATCACGATTACCATTGAGGACGTTCTCGGTTTCGCCCGGGTCGGCGTCGAGCCGGTAGGCCTCGTCGGCGATCCGCTCGTTGCGGATGTACTTGCGATCCGGTCGGCGGGCCGCACGCATCCGCGAATAGAATCGCGAGTCGCGATCGAGGGAAATGCCGGCGGTCCGGGCTTTTCCCTCCAACTGATTGAGTTCAACGACGGGCCGGTAGTATTCGACGAAGGCGGTCTCGCCCTCGGCGAATTCCCGGTAGGTGTCGGACAACAGCGAGCGCGAGCGATCGACCCCGACCCCGCCAGAGGCGGCCTCGCTGCCCGTGTGATCGAGCACGGTGTGATAGAGGTCGAGCAGTTCGACCTGGGTGTCGGCGTCGACCCCAGTACCTAAATCGGGGTGTTTGACCAACAGCGGGACGTTCACGAGCGGGTCGTAGATCGAGAACTCGTGCCCATAGAGGTCGTGTTCGCCGTGTAACTCGCCGTGGTCCGCACAGACGATCACCAGGGTATCGTCCCACGCGCCGTTCGCGCGGAGCGCGTCGAACAGCCGGGAGAGCTCGGCGTCGACGTGACGGATCTCGGCGTCGTACAGCCCACCGATTGCCTCCCATTCCGCCTCGTCGATCTCTCGTGCCCCGCAGTTGTACTCCTTTGCGTTCTGACACACCGCGTTGGAGTCGACCCCGGGGGCGAACTCCTCTCTGTATTCGGCGGGCGGGTGATATGGCAAGTGAGCGTCCATGAGGTTGACGAACGCGAAGAACGGCTTTTCGGCCCGCGTGGCCCCGTTGACGAACTCGATCGTCCGGTCGATCACCGCGGGCGTCTTCGAATCGGCCCCCTCGCTCCCGGCGAGGTACTCGTGGGCGCGATTGCCGAGATCGACGAGGCGGTCGGCGAGCGATCGGAGCGCATCGTTGTCGTTCATTACCTTCCAGGCGCGCGCGAGCGGCCCCGAGAGGAAATCGCCCGGCATCACCTCGAAGAAGTTGTCCTGAAACGTAAAGCCATCCGTGAGGTGTGTATAGGGCGTGATCCAGGCATTCGAGGAGTAACAGGCGGTGGCGTAGCCCGCCTCGGCGAGCGACTCGGCGAGGGTGGTCGCCCCCTCCAAATAGGGCTTTTCCTGGGTCGCGCCGTGTTCGCTTGGGTACGAGCCGGTGAACATCGAGGCGTGTACCGGCAGCGTCCAGGGGGCCGGGGCGACGCACTCCTCGTAGCGGACGGCCTCCTCGGCGAAGGTTTCGAGACCGGGCGTCGTGGGGCGGTCGTAGCCGTACGCCGAGAGCCGGTCCTTTCGCACAGTGTCCATAACGACGAACACGACGTTCCGGCCCGTCGCGTGACGATCCATACCGATCGCTCGCAACCGACGGGAATAAAGACCCCGATCAGCGCCCCTGGTTCTCGGCCGCAGTGACCTGACGTCCGACCGCATAATTCGACGCCCGACCGTAGCCGCCTGCCGGCGGCGCTCACGCATGTGTCGCCGCGGCCGACAGCGCGATCTCGACGGCCCCGGTGCGAGACGAACGATATAAACGGTAGCTTACCTTTCAGGGAGCATGATCGGTCCCCGCCGGTCCCGGCTTCGGTTCTGGTCCCCGCTCGTCGCTCTCCTCGCCCTCGTCTCGGTTCTCGTTCTCGCGGTCGCCGTTTCACTCGCCGCGGTCGTCGGCGTTGGCAGCATCGGCGGTGTCGGCGGTGTCCTCGACGCCGAAAGCGGCGATGGGGTCGGCGTCGACGGCGCGGGAGCGGGCCTGGGACCGACGGCCTCACAGCAGGTCGGCGGAGCGAACGTAACGCCGATTTCCGGCTGTGAGACGATCACCGAACCCGGCCAGTACGTCCTGACGCGCGACATCATCAACACGCCGGGACCGCGGACGACACAGAACTGCGTCTGGGTGAACGCAAGCGACGTCGTTCTCGATGGTAATGGCCACCGGATCGACGGGATCGGGGTGTCGGATTCGACCGGCGTCTACGTCGGGTCGAAAGCCGACATCGATAACGTGACGGTCAGGAACGTCACTCTCTCCGATTGGCACAAGGGGGTCTGGCATCGCGGCGTGTCGAACGGCACCTTTAGGAACGTCAACGCCACGAACAACGCGATCGGCATCGGCGTCGAAAACGCTTCGGGCACCCGCGTGCTCGACAACGAGGCGTCAACGAACCTGATCGGGATCCGGGTGACGGATTCGACGCTCGCCGCGCTCGCGGGCAACGAGGTCTCGGGCAACTACGGGACCGGGATCTACGATGAACTCCCCGCCGTCGATGTCCTCGACGAGCGAGTCGCGGTCGGCCCGCCGCTCGATCCCGACGACGACGGTCGTTACGAGGACGTCACCGGCGACCGGGAGACGGGGGTCTACGACGCGCTGTCGCTGTTCGGGGTCGTGAGCGCCGACCTCGCCGGCCTCGCCGATCTCCACGCGGACCACCGCGAGATGCTCGACATGGACGGCGACGGCGACCTCGACTACGGCGACGTCTGGACGCTTCTCAGCAGTTGAGTCGGTTCGGAGCCACCAACCGTACTCCTAACTCTCAGTCCTTAGCGGCCTCGCCATCGACCGCCAGCGCTGACATCGTTAAATCGTTAACCCCGCGTGTTCGCCGCGGCGGCCCACTCGGGCCACTCCTTTCGCTCCCGGCCCTCGAACGCCTGGTCGCCGGACATCGCTTTCAGTGCCCGGGCGTCGCCGAGATCCCAGACCGCGCCGTCCTCGTGGAACACGCCGGTGAGAACGCCTTTGCGGCGCTGAACGAGCACGTACGCCGGCTTCACCATGAGCGACCAGAAGAAGTTCGCGGTGCCCGCTTCCCTGATCGTCGGCGCGAGCGTCTCGTAATCGGGCTGCCAGTCGTCGCCTTCGATCGGGGCGGCGAAGCCGCTCCCCGAACGGGTGCGTTGCCACTCGGTGAGCCAGGTCGGCTTGCCGGTCGCCGTTGCGACGTCCGCGGCTTCGGCGAGCAGTCGGCGGTAGATCCCGGCGTTGTTCGGGAAGTTGTAGTGAAACTGGAAGATATCGCTACCCCATTCGGTGTAGTCGGCGTCGTTCGCGAGGCTCGTCGAGCCGACGGTCAGCGGTGCCTCGCCACGACGTTCGACCATTACGGCGAACATCTCCCGTGCGAAGGCCTTCTGTGCGCCGAGCCACCCTGGTTCGTTCATTACTTCGATGCCCAACAGGCGAGGATCGTTTCGATACCGATTCATGAACCAACGGACGAACTCGCGGGGTTCGTCCCACCGACCGGGGTTCCGCGCCACCCCGAGGGAGGGCGAGCGGATCGCCCGTGCGCTCCGGGGATCGCGGTTCGCAAGTCGTTGTGGGGTGGCGTCGACGCCGACGCCCTCGAACAGCCCGAGTAGAACCCGGATGCCGCGCTCCTCGGCCGCCGACAGGAAGTGATCGATCGCGGCCGCGTGTTCGGCCGGGGCTTCGCGCCAGAACTCGTAGCTGAGCCAGGTACGTATCGCGTTCAAGTTCAAGCGGTCGGCGTAGCCCAGGTCGCGTTCGATCACCGACCGGTCGTAGCCATGCCACATCTGGTAGGTGTTGTACGCTCGCGAGGGGAGGTACAGCGCTCCCCGGACCGCGACCGGCGGGTCGTTCTCCGCGCCGCCGACCGTACAGCCCGCGAGCCCGGTTATACCCGCGAGTCCGGCGGCTCCGCCCGCTCGGAGCACCGCCCGTCGTCCGTACCGACCGGCCATCCACAGTACGTATCGAGGCGACTCACATAAGGCCCGTCCTTTCGACGCACGGGGGTTCGATCGCTCCGTGGGTCACCGTCGGCAGTCCGTGGACGGTCCGTCGAGCGCCACCGGCGGCGACGACCGGGCCCCGTTACGCGACGGCGTGTCGACCCTGAATCCCCGCGACCGAGAACCGCGAGCGACGCGGCCGATCGAGATAACGGACGCCTCCCAGCGGGTGGGCTGCTCACGCCGGGTCCGACCGGATCAGGTGTCCGCCCCAGCCTACGCTCGCGAGTCCGGCGACGACCTCTAACGCGACGACGAGCAACAGCCGAACGGTGTACTCGCCCGCGATGGCGACGAGGAAGAGCGCCGCGCCGAGCACACAGAGCCCGAACATGACGACGACGTACCCGAAGATCCGCATCGGTATCGGGGTGTCCATACCCCGGAGGACGACCGAGGGTTATATATCCACAGCGATAAACGTCGATGAGCGGAGACGAGCGGCGACGTTCGCCACTCGCATCGAACGCCGGACGTCCTCGGACGACTCAACGGAATCGAACGCCGAGAAGCCGGCCAAATCGGCGGGAACGGCGCAACTTTTTATGCCACCCCGGCTACGACGGATGCTACAATGAGTCGCTTCCCGACGATCACGGCCGCTCGTCACTCGGCTGTTCGGCCGTTCCGATTATGATCGGCGGCGGCGTTCTCGCGGCGCTCGCTTGCGTGTTCGCGCTCGTCTGCTGGCGTGTCGTTACCCGCTACGTGGGCTGGCCGGCGACCGCGACGGCGGGCTCGGGAGCGCGGACACGCGCCGACGGCGGCTACGCCCAGGGAATGGAGAACTACACCGGCTTCGACACCCACGGCAAGGAGTCGGGCCTGTTCCGGTGGCTCACCACCGTCGACCACAGGGACATCGGCATACTGTACATCTTCTTCGGGGCCGCCGCCGGCCTGTGGGGCGGCACCGACGGCATGATGATCCGCACCGAACTGCTGACGCCGGCCTCCGACATCTGGACCGCGGCCACGTACAACGGCATCTTCACCACTCACGGCTGGACGATGCTCATCTTCTTCGTTACGCCGGTCTTTTTCGGGATCGCGAACTACTTCCTCCCGATCCTCATCGGCGCGGACGACATGGCCTTCCCGCGGCTCAACGCTATCGGTTTCTGGCTGTTGCCGCCCGCGTTGCTTCTCGTGCGCGGCGGCCTGCTCACCGAAGTGCTCGGCAAGATCCTCGGACTCGTGGTTCCGCTCGAGTACATCGACTTCCTCTTCGCGCTCACGCCGCCCGAACTCGGGTGGTACATCTACACGCCGCTGTCGGCGACGGCAGCGAACCCCCAGATCGACATCGCCCTATTAGGACTGCACCTCTCGGGGATCGCAACAGTGATAGCATCGATAAACTTCATCGCGACCGTCTTCGTCGAGCGCGGCGAGGACGTCTCCTGGGCCGACATCGGTCTCTTTACCTGGTCGATCCTCGTCACGGCCGGCATCGCCCTCTTTGCGTTCTCGTTGCTCGGCAGCGTGCTCGTCATGTTGTTGCTCGATCGCAACTTCGCCACCACCTTCTTTACGGTCGAGGGCGGTTCGCCGATCCTCTTCCAGAACCTCTTTTGGTTCTGGGGTCACCCCGAGGTCTATATCATCTTCCTGCCGGCCACGGGACTACTAAGCACGATCCTCCCCAAATTCAGCGGCCGGAAGATCTTCGGCTACAAGTACATCGTCTACTCAACGCTCACGATCGGCGTCATGTCCTTTGGCGTCTGGGCCCATCACATGTTCACGACCGGTATCGACCCGCGCATCCGCGCATCGTTCATGGCCGTCTCGATCGCCATCGCCGTACCGAGTGCGATCAAGGTTTTCAATTGGCTCACGACGATGTGGGAAGGACGGATCCGCCTGACCGCACCCATGCTGTTGTGTATCGGCGCGATCGGTAACTTCGTCATCGGCGGCATTACGGGGGTTTTCCTCGCGGCGATCCCTGTCGATCTCGTCCTGTCGGACACCTACTACGTCGTCGGCCACTTCCACTTCATCGTCGCAGGCTTCATCGCGGCGATGATGATGGCCGCGAGTTACTACTGGTATCCGATCCTCACCGGCCGGATGTACGACCGCGACCTCGCACGCTTGCAGGCGATCCTCTTTTCGATCGGCTCGGCAATCACCTTCGGGATGTTGCTGATCGTCGGCCAACTCGGCCTGCCTCGACGGTATGCCTCCTATCCCGAACAGTTCGCCCCGCTCATGCAGGTCGCGTCGGTCGGCGCGTACGTCCTGGGAATCGCGACGCTCATGTGGCTCTTTAACATGGTCCAGTCCTACCGGGTCGGTGCGGTAGTCACCGACGCCGACGTCTGGGATTTGAAACGGTCGAACCAGTTCTCCCGCGAGTGGGCGTGGTTCGAAGCGCGTCTAGACAACGACTACGGGATTACGCCGACGGCCCCGCCCGCCAGCGAGGTACAGCCGTCCTCGGCGATGGAGGCACCCGGGCGGCGGTCCACGGTGCCGACCGCCAGCGAGGACTTCCGAGGAATCGCCCGGGACGCGGTTATCGGCGTCGCCGGCGGTGCCGTCGCCGTGACGCTCATGTCGGCCGTCTTAGGCGTTGCGACCCTGCTCGGCTTCTTGCAGCCGCCGCTGCTCACGGGACTCGCGGAGATCTTCGGCATCGAGCCGGGAACCGTCCTCGGACTGCCGGTGAGCCTCGTGCTCGGCTTCGCGGTGTTTTACGCCGGCGGGATCTTCTTTTGGCCAACGGTCTTCGCCGCGGGTGCCGGCCGGTTCCCCGGGGAGAATCGGATCCTCGTCGGGCTCTCCTTTGCGATGCTGTTGTGGCCCGGCTTCGCGCTCGGCTTCTACACCGGCCAGACCGGCTTCGCGCTCGTTGCCTACCTCGGCGCGACGCTGCTCGCCCACGCCGTCTACGGCGCGACGCTCTCGGCCTCGTTCGAGTTCCTGAACGATCGCTACGAGGTCGTCTCGTCCCTATGAGCCGAGTTCCCGGCCGGCCGACGAACGAACTCTCCGAAAGCCGCGTGGGGGCGTGACCGTGGACCGAACGTACCTCTTTACCTACATCGTCCCCACGATCGCCGCGTTCGTGCTCGCTGCGGGCATCGGCGGGGCGGTGCTGGGCGCGTACGCCCCGCTCCAGCAGAACGCCGGCCTGTGTGGCGAATCGGAGTTCACGGTCTTCCCGCCCGGCGAGGGCGGCCCGAGCCCGACCGTCGCCGACAGCGGCGTCTTCCCGGTCTTCGGCTTCGACGAGCTCTCCGAGGAGGAAAAACGCGCGTTCCGCGAGGCGCTCGCGAGCCCGATCAACGCCGCCGAGATTTCCGGCGAAACCGAACACGCCGGGGCCTTCGGTACCGGGGTCGAGAGCGGGACCGGGGCCGGCGACGCCGAGGACGGGGCCGTCGTGCGCTACGAAGGCGAGGCGTACTTCGTTGCGAGCGTCCCCCACGACTGTACGAACGTCGCGCCGCTCGTCCTCCCATTGAGCTTGGTCGGCCTCCTCGTCGGCACGGCCGGTATGCTGACGCCGATCGTCTGGCGGCGACGGATCGGCCGGCCGCTTCACGGCGGCGACTCCCCGACTCGAAGTGCGCTGTCGATGTTCCGCGACGGTCCCTACGAGGGAATCGGCCTCGTAGGGTCGTTCGGGGCCGGAGCCGTCGTGTCGATCGTCCCGCTGATCGGCCCGCTGTTGGGCGGGTCGATCGTCGGTGTGGTCGCGCCCTCGACGCAACGGGCGGCGGTGTTGGGGACGTATCTCGGCGTTCTCGTCGCCGGCATCCTCGCGGTGAGCACGGCCTTCGGGATCCTGCCGGACACGCTCGCAATTCTCGCACGGCTGATCGTCTCGGTCGTGCCTGCCCTCACCCCGAGCCCGCTCGTGATAGCAGCGGTCGTCGTGCTCGCCCCGGTCGTCCTCGCCCCGATCGCGGCGGCCGCGACGCGCTGGGGCACCGACCCGTTCTGACCGACGGCGGGAATCGAATTCCCTAGTACGTACGGTGTGAGAGCGGCCAGTCGCGCGCCACGACGATCCACGGATCGACGCCCCGTTCTTCGTCGTCGTCCTACCGAAGGCGATCCAGCGCGGCTAGCTAGCGTTTCGTGGTCCGTCATCTGCTGTGTGCTTCCGCGCTAGAGCCTCCCTGGTATTAGCGCTGATCGACTCCCTAGTCACTGACTCAGCCCGCAATGGGTTCCGACAACGACGATAACTGATTTCTCCGGACTCTCTGCTGGCCTCGGAGCGTATATGTGTAAACGGTATGCACTCGCGCCGTAGCCATACACTCACCCATCGCATAAGTTCATACGGGGCTGGCACCGTCTGTGTCGATCTGTCATGGTTATCGAGTGGCGGTGTCGACCCTTGCCGCTTCACTTGATCCGGTATTAGAATCGAAATACCTGGTCGATTACCCTTACCATCTCAAAGAAGTTCTATCGAGTAGATTCTATCCGAGTGTCCAACTACGATCGCAGTTTCCAAACTTCTCGGTGAATGCACCGGAGACGCTAGTTGCGCCGCTCCGTCCGCGTTTCTATGAGAACAGTTCCACCGAACTATCAGCGATTACGGACTAAGGGGTAGTCTGCCCCGAAGACGACGCCGTATACGAGGTGATTGAACAGATCGATCAGGCTCAGATTCGGTACGGATGGCGCGTTCGGGACACCGATCGCCATCAACCAGAGTGGGAGAACGATGCCACCAGTGATAACCGTCAGTACGACACCGTAACCGGTCCCGAGCGCTGTTCCCGTCGAGAGCCGTCTCGCGTACTCTCGTAATGGCGCTCGACTCACGACCACTCCGAAGACCAGCGCGAGCATCACGCTGTGAGAGAGGTGTGTAACCCAGCCAGCCGCGAAGGTCGGAACCCCATACAACGCTCCGATCGTCGGAATCGCCCCCCGTACGGACTCGACAACCCCCATTGCGATGCCTGCTGCGAGACCGGCAACCACCGCACTTACCCATACGCCGTTTGCGACCCGGTTCTTGATACCGGACGCAGTTGTCGACGCCATAGAAACCGAGAAAAGCGCCTATAACCTACTGATTGGGTCGATTGGCGACATCTGCACACAACCCTCACGACACCCCGTGAGAAATAGAGGGATACTGCTGATAGCCGAAATCGGGGTCAGACAGGCTTCGCTGTCGGTAACCCAGTCATCGAGGACGCAACTCCGAGCGTAGAGGCGAGGACGTACTGCCGATTCGGTAGGTTCGGTCGTTTCGTAGTATCGTGTCCCCTTGCAGAGCAACGAAGCGATAGAACTGCCGAACCATACCTTCATGCGAAATGGCGACGAACACAGCACTGATGCCCAGAGAACGCGACGAGGGAAGCGGTCAGTATACCGAACGCTACCCGCCTGGTGTGTTCCTCGACGCGATCCGGGATACTGACGACGGATTCTCGGGAACGGGTGAAATCGCCGAGCGGGTCGGTTGCTCCGAACGTCTCGCACTGCTTAAACTCGATCGACTCGCGAACGAAAAGCGGGTCCGGCGTCGGGAGATCGGCCGATCGAGCGTCTGGCTCCTCACGGACGGAGAGTCCGAATCGATGGACAACGAGAGGAGCACTGATACGCAGAGGACCGGCGGTGACCGGCAGAGCGATGCTCGGTCATTGAACCGTCACCATGCAGCCGTACACGAGATGTACCAGTACCTCCGCGAGTAGACCACAGCGACCCGAGAGGACCTTGCCGAACTGGTCGCTCTCGAAGCGATGCCGAGTGAGACCGAAGAGGAATTCGTGACGGATTGTCTCGACACACTGAGCCATCTCGATTCTATCGAATCACCGAAGGGGAGCGATCGCAGGCGGCAGTTCGTCGGACAGGATCCGATCGACAAACTGCTAGACGAACCAACCACTGGTACGTTCATTGAGGTGCTCAACGAAGGCTATACTATCGTCGTTCGGACGAAGTTTCTCGGCGAAACATATGCGATGAGGTTGCGCCTGAGAGACGGCGCTTACTACTGCGACACACCGGTTAATCTCCATCGGCACGAAACCGAGCGGGAAATGCGTGCGTGCCTCGAAAATTACGGCCATGCCGACGCCGAAGTCGTGTCGGTGCAGTAATCAGGGGCGCAGCACTCGGACGACCACCCCTGTCTCCCGAACCACACGAGCTATTACAGCGACACAATTCGAAGCCCGATCGTGTACGCCGATCGCCGCGAACCGTGTGCGAGATCGGACCGCTCGATCCTCCGTTCGGAGCATCCGACCCGAACCGTCGGACGCGAGTCGGTCGTGTGCCGTCTCTCGCGGCAGTTCGTGACCTGACCAGAACAGCCTTTCGAGGCCGGTGTGTAATCGCTAGCGGTTACTCGCTCAACCCGGCGGCGATCGCGCCGAGCAATGCCTCCGAGACAGCCTCGCGCTCGCCGACGAGGAACTCAAAGCGTGCGTCCGACCCACCCCGAACGGACAGACTCTCCCCGTTTGACGACTCGCGCGCCGCCGCGGCGACCGCCCGGTCGTCGATCGGGTGGGTGCTCCGGTAGCGCAGTTCGTCCTCGCCGAACCCGACCGTCACGATCGGCGGACTTTCGTCGCCGTCGTGCTCTCTCTCGTCCTCCGACACGCGGCGGCGATGCAGTTCGTCGAGCAGCACGCCGGCCGGCGGGAAGTCGAAGCCGTTGGTAAACGCCGCGGTGTCGAGCACGGTAAAGGAGACGCCCTCGATCTCCCGTTCGTCGGCGTTCGCGTCGGCGGTGTCGAGCGCAACGTCGACTCCCTCGCGGTAGCGTGCGGCGATCGGCTCGGCCAACTCCGGCCGGTCGAAGACGAGATCGGCGACGAGTTCGCGCTTGTCGTCGTAGGACTGGTAGTACGCGATCAGCGAGAGCGCCTCGCCAATCTGCCGGACCGCCGCCTCGTCGTAGCCGGCTTCCGTCGCCGACTCGGCGTAGCCCTCGGGAACCGCGCCCGTCGCCGCTCGGGAGCTCACCGCCGGGAGATGCGTGAGATCCGCCTCCACGTCGGGGTTCGCCGCCAGCGCGACCGACGCCGCGAGGGTGCCCGATGTCGGAACCGAATCGCCCTCGTCGTCGGCTTCCGGTGCGCTGTCGTCGCCGTCCGCTCGGCGAGTGCCGACGAGCGCGTCGACGCTGTCGGCGACCTCCGGGTCGGCCCCAGCGTCGATCACGGCCCGGGAGACGTCGTAGATCGAAAGCAGATCGAACCCGTCCCGGGAGTCGCGCGTCCCGCCGCAGTCGGCGAACACGACGAGGGGGAGACGCTCGCCGTGGCGCTCGCGATTCGTGAGCATCCGGGTGACGTCGCCGGTCGCCTCATTCATATCGTACTCGTCCTCCAGAGGCCGGCGGTCGACGTAGTGGTACGCCGCGTCGCTGCGTTCGTGGTGCTCGCGGACGAGGCCCAACACCGCCCGCTCGATCGCCGCGCCCGCGACGTAACCGTCGGCGGTCGCGCTGTGTTTGACGAGCACGGGCCGATCATCGAACACGGCCCGCCGGATCGCCGTTGCGACCGCGCCGATCGCCTCGCGTGCAGCGTCGAGTTCGGGTGTCTCCGCGAGCAGCGGGACGTCCTCGACCGCCGCGCGGGCGTCGATCGCGTCGTCGAGGCGGGCCTCGATGTCGGCGCGCTCGTCGTCTTCCAGGACGACGAGCGCCGTCGTCTCGACCTGGACGTCGCCGTCGCGCTGTTCGACGACGCCGTCGAGACGGACGACGTCGCCCTCGTTGACTGCGGGATAGGCCCTGACGCCGGCTTCCTCGAACGCCGCACAGTCGACGGTCGCGCTCTCGTCGCGGATCTCGAAGATCGTCGGGCCGCCGGTCTGGTAGATGTCGGCGACCACGCCCTCGATCCGCACCGTCTCGCCCATTTGCTCTTCGAGGTCGGCGGCCGTGCTCCGTTCGGTTGCCCGCTCGTGCGAGACGGCCGTCGTCCCTCCGCCCGCGATCGTCGATGTACCCGTATTGGTGCTCGCTTCGGTGTCGATGCTTTCGGCGTCGGTACTCGCCTCGCTGCCGGCGTCCGTGGTGTTCGTCCCGGCTGCCGTGCTCGTCGCGTCCGCATCCGCTGTGTCCGCAGCGTTCGTTGTGTGTGTCGTGGCCGAGGAATCCGCCGCGCCCGCTGCATCCGCCCCAGCCGTCTCAGCCGCCGTCTCATCGGCAGAACCCGTGTCCGTACCACCGACGTCGGTTCCGGGCGCGGCTGCGCCGTCCTCAGCCGCGCGACGCGCGTTTCCCGCTTCGTCCTCCCGAACGACGCCGGTTTCGGCGTCCGCGTCGTCGGCCTGCCGATCGCCGTCGGGCGCGTCGATCAAGGTTCCACGGAACTCCCCGTCGGCCTGCCGGATCGACCAGGCGAGATCGACGTTCCCGTTGTCGTGGACGCCGGTCACCTGTACGTAGACCGTATCGCCCGAACCCCAATCGAGGCTTTCGAGGCGGCGATCTAGTTCGCTTCGGTGCAGCAAGCCGGTGACGCGCTCACCGATGTCGACGAACACGCCGAAGTCGGCGAAGCCGTCGACCGACCCGCGGTAGAAGCGACCCGGTGTCAGTTGATCGGCGCGCGTTCCCTCGAACTCGAAGACGGCGTCTTCCTCGTGGATGTCACAGATGTGGCCCTCGGTCGAGGTACCACAGATGATACAACTACCCATTAGCGGTAATCAACGGCTTCCGGCGTAAAACGGTTGTCGAAGTCGCGCTCGGGTTCGTCGACCGACGACGTCGCCACGCCGCCGCACCATCGCCATTCCGTTGCACCGCTGTATGGCGTTGTACCATCGTCGTCGCACCGCCGCCGTTACACAGCCGCCGTCGCCGTCGGTGGGTTCCGCCGTTCTCTCCGTCGCGGGGGAAGGACCGACCGCTATCGACGACAGCTCACTCGAAGACGCGGCTGTCCGCTTCGAGGTCTTCGATGCCCGCCCGGAGGTCGCGCGCCGCCTCGGGGAAGAGTGCGACCTGGACCTCGTTTCCCTCCTCGTCCTCGAAGACGCACTTCACGCGCTTGTCGCCGAATTCCCGGACCTCGCTCGACGAGACGTCGAAGAGCTTCGCCGCCGCGCGCTTGGTAGACGGGCCGACGTTCTTGATCGCGCCGTCTTTCAACTCGATCATGAACTCGGAGATGTCGATCGTGAACACGCCCGGTGGAGACGCCGGCATCACATAACCGTGTGGATCGCTCGCGATCCATTGGCCGTCAGTAGGCGAGTCGATGTGATCAAACGAGCCAAACGACGTGTCAGGTTCCGCCTGCGAGAACGTTCGCCTCGCTGATCAGGACCGCCGCCGCGGCGAACCCTCGAAACCCGTAGCCGAACACGAGCGCCGCGGGAACCGCCCCCACCAGACCCGCACGGAAAAGCGAGGTCCGGTGGACGACCGAGAGGCCGATCACGAGCAACGCCGCGCCGTACACCCCACAGATGAGGCGCACCGCCGGGATCGGCGCCCCCGCTAACACACAGGGCGCGCTTGCGTACGCGACGACCTGTACCGTCTCGGAAATCCCCGCCCGGTCGGGGACGACTGCTCGCAACAGTAGTGTCTGGATCGCGGCGACGAGGTGCAACGAAAGGGGCGCGACCAACACGACCGCGAGCGCGACGAGAAAGGCGCGCGAGGCCACCGGCCGGCCGGCGATCACCGGCGTCGCGCCGGGAACGATGCTCAGCCGGATCGCCTCCTCGATCAGTACTACCCCGCTGGCGAAGATCAGTCCGGGGGCCTGGTCGCCCGGCGCGACGCCCGCCTCGAAGAAGCGCCGCGGACGAACCAGCACCTCGACCCAGGCCCGGACGAGCGCGACCGGACCGCGATCGCGCCCGCCGGTCGGTTCCTCGACCCACTGTGTCACTACTCGGAGTAGGGCTCGCGGTCGAATGACGGTTGCGATAGCCGCGGTGACTTTCGAGCCGCAGTGACTCCCGACCCACGGCTGCCGGACCGAAATCGGCTCCTCCCGGGTGATCGTGACCGACGAGCATGGCGTGACCCGTTACCGCCGCAGCCGGACGGTCGCGTTCGTCTCGGCGTCCGTATCGGTGCCGGAATCGGAGTCGAGGTCGGCGTCGCGCTCGTCCAGTTCGACCAGCCCGTCGGCCGCTAAGTCCTCGGCGAGGTCGCGCAGCCACTCGCGCCCGTAGGTGCCCTCGGGCATGTAATCGACACGCACCTTCGGGCCGAGTTCGTCGAGCGCGAGCGCTTCCTGGCCCCGGAGAACGTCGACGATCCGGCCACGGAACTGCCGGCGGCTCCCCTCGAAGCGGCTCTGGGCCGAGACGTCGGGTGCGGAAAAGTCGCTGCTCGCGTACGCGTCACACCACGGCCGCCAGGGACAGCCCGCCTCGTCACACCGCGGGGTCTTCTCGCAGGCGACGCCTCCCAACTCCATGATCGCGTTGTTCCAGGCTTTCGACTCGCCGGCAGGCATCAGGTCCCGGGCTCCTGTCTCGAACGCTCCGTTCTCGTCGGGCACCGAGAAGGCTCGATAGAGCACGCGTTTGACGTTCGTATCAACGACGGCCGCCCCGTTGTCGAAGGCGAAACTCGCGACCGCGTTCGCGGTGTAGGGGCCGACGCCTTGCAGTTCTTGGAGTCCGTCGGGATCGCGCGGGAACTCGCCGTTTCGCTCCTCGGTCACCTGCCGAGCGGCCTCGTGGAGGTACTTCGCGCGGTTGTTATATCCGAGTCGGTGTTCGCTCCAGAAGCCGACGACGGCCGACCGATCCGCGTTCGCGAGCGCCTCGACCGTCGGCCAGCGATCGAGGAAGGCCGACCACGCCGCTATCACGCGACCGAGTTGGGTCTGTTGGCTCATCACCTCCGAGACGAGGATCTCGTAGGGATCGTCGGTTCGACGCCACGGGAAGTCGCGATGCTCGGCCTCGTACCACTCCAACAGGGCTTCACGCACCGCCGCGACGTCGGTTGGCAGTTCCCCTGCGTCCGCTTCCCGATTCGGCTCGCCTTGCCTGCTCTTTTGCCCTCCCTCGTCGGTCACGCCCTCTTCCATTTCCTCGCCATACAGCCGTGCATGGCTTACGCGTGGCGGTTCAGGCGGTCGATTCGACGGTGGTGAATCAGGCAATTGCTTGCTGAACAACTGCCAGGGGCGGGACTGAAAGGGGCCGACCGCTCGGAGTTCTCGTGAGCGAGCGCCAGCGAGCGAACGAGAGCTCGAAAGGCGAGCAATGCGAGTCTTTCGTAGAACCCCGGCGACGCGAGGACCGCAGGCCGAAGGCCGAGGACCACAGTGAGCCGCGGGTAGCGTGGGACCGGAGGTCCCACGGACCGTGCGAGCGGGCTTCGCCCGCGAGCAGAAGCCCAGCGCGTCGGGAGCTTTCTAAACCACTCGGTCCGAAGATGTCGAGCGCACACTCTTACTGAATAACTCCCCTCCCCCACTCCGAGTCGAAAGCCGTTTGCACGCGAGCGTTCTCGGCGGAGGTATGAGCTTAGAAGACTTGAGCGAGGACGTCGAATCCGAATACGCCGATCTGGGCGAGGAACTGACGGCCTCACTCGACCGCGAGACGAGAAACGAACTGGCCCTCCTCTCGGCGGTGCTCGACCCCGACGCGACCGGCGACCTCGCCCAGCGAGGAATCCACCTGCTATTCCAGCGCCTCGTCGAGACCGGAACGCTCGATTTTCACCTGCGAAGCGGCTACGACATCACCTACGACGAGTACCTCTCGGGGATGACCTACGAGGACGTCGAAGACATGAATCAGTACCCCCAAAGCCAGGAAAACCCCCGAAATTACTGGCAATAACACCACCCGATCGATCCGCGATCTTTGCTTTTTTCGATTGTCCGATTTCCGTCCCCGGTGTTCGGGACGCCCAACGGTCAACGCCACCGTTCGTCCGTCCGCCAGCCACTTACAGCAGGCCTGCCTCGCGCGCGAGCAGGAGCCCCTCGATCGTCGCGTCGTTCGCCGGCGGCTCTCTGGCCGTCGTGAGCGCCTCCTTGACCGACAGCGATCGAACGGTGATGAACTCGTTGTCGTCTAAGTCCCGCTCGACGGGTTCGAGCCCCTCGGCGAAGACGATCCCGCGGTCGTGGCGCAACACGCCCGTCGCGACCGCGAAGTCCTCCAGTAGCGACGCGCTGCTCGGATCGAACCCGGTCTCCTCGCGTAGCTCCCGTGCGCCCGCCGTCGTGTAGGACTCGCCGTCCTCGACGATCCCGGCGGGGAGTTCGAGACATACCTCCCCGATCGCTGGCCGGTACTGCTCGACGAAGACCACCTCCCGCTCGTCCCCTCCTTCGCTTTCGCCCTCACCTCTACCCCTACTTCCACCTTCGCCCATGACGGCGACTACCACGACCGCCGGCGGCAGTTCGGCCCAGTAGTAGCGTTTCTCAGTGCCGTTCGGCTGGCGAACGAGGTCATATCCCCCGGTGTACCAACCCGTCTCGTACTCGACGACCGACTCGATCACCGGCCAGTCGTGATCGGCGGGGTCGCCGTCCGGCCCGCGTCCCGTTCGGTTCCCGCTCGCCCCGCCGTCCGGTTGTTCGTTCATCGCCTCTCGGTGCGTGCCCCGGACGCTTGAGCGTGCCGAGAATACCTGCCCGGTCAATGGCTCCGTACGACGCCGACCGACACCCGGCGTCCGAGTCCGCCCTCCGGCGTTCGACGCTCGACCACCCCGATCGAACGCGCGTCTGACGCACACTTAAGTACACTACTTCATGCGTTCTATTTAGCCATGTATCGTCGCAACATGGCTACGAGCGGGCGGACGGACTCAAACAGGAACGACGGAAGCAGGGAGAACGGAACAGGGACGGGAGAGCGGATGGAGACGCCGCGTCGCGGTCCCCGCTGACGACTCCGGTTCGACGACGCGGCGTCGGCGCGTGCACGTCCCGTCGTCCCCGTCGCCCTCTCACGTACCGACCAATCGCGAGCCCACACACCGATCGAGCGTAAGGAGGCCATGTTCGAGCCACCGTCGTCGTTCTCGGCCATCCGGTTCGCGGGTCGAGTAGCCGGGCGCGCTCCGTTCGGCCGTTCGCCCGCAGCGTGTCATCGGCGGCCCGACCGTTCCCCGTCGAACGTTCCGGCGGCGGTCAGCAGCGGGGCGAGCGTCGACGCACTCTCGGTGGCGACAACGGTTCGGCTCCGGCGGTCGAACTCGATCACGCCCGCCTCTTCGAGCAGCGGCAAGTGGACGTGTACCAGGCCGATGTGACGGTCGAGCCGCGAGAGCCCGTCGGTCCCGCGGTTCGGTTCCATCCTGGCATCTGACTCGGCGTGCAACCGGTCGACCAGTTCCGCGACGGCGACGACGCCCGAACCGTCGAGCAGGCATCGCAGCGCTCGTCGGCGGGAAGCCGCGCCGAGAACTCCCAGCGCCGTGTCTAGCGAGAGGTCGCCCGTATGTGTCGATCGCATGTACGACTCGATACCCCCGTACCGACATATACTATTTCGGACCGGTAGCTCGATTTATCGACCCATGGCTCCGCTCCTCGGACCCCGAACCGGCGTCACAAAGCTTAT
>PXRY01000072.1:38200-59191 GCA_003022925.1 Halobacteriales archaeon QS_8_65_32
CCCGTCGAGCCGGGAAGCGGCCCCGCGAGGGTGTCAATGCCGCGTTGAACGGAGGCGTATCGAGACTTCAGAGCCGCACTCATTGTTCTATCCGTTGATATCAAAAGCGATGTTCCTAACCCTTTAGGCTCGTTTCGCTCCTCGACGTTTTTCGCTCGCCGTCCGCCGTTCGTCGCCCGCTACCCACCGCCTGCGTGCTCGTCGTTCGTCCCCCGGCACTCCTCACTTAGCGCCCGTCGTGTCGGGTTCATTATGCGGGAGGGCAATCGCCGTCCGTGGGCCGATCCGAGTCGGGCGGCGGTTCTCAGGAACGCTCGCGGGTGATCGTCACCCGGTATCGGGTGCCGTTGTACGCGACGAAGGCGACCGAGTCGGTCGTCGCCTGCGCGTTTCGCTGGCGGAACGCGGCGAACTCGTCGAAGGGCGTGTGGGTAAAGGACTCCTTGAACCCGAACCGGCCCGTCCGATAGGGCTCCGAGCGGCCCTGCTCGATCGCCGCCGTCGCGTACGGGAAACGTTGTTCGGAAAGCACCGAGCCGTTCACCGCCGGCCCGTTTTTCTCTACTGGCGTCGCCGTCACGTAGTACGGATCGCCGCTGCCGAGGTAGCTCGGCAGTGCCCCGAGCACGAGCAACAGGACGATTACGATTATCAAACCGATAACGAAGTTGCGCGTGATCGGCCGCACGGGCTACTCCTCTCGCCCGTCGCGTCGGTCGTTCCCATCGCCTTCGTCTCCGGTCGTGTCGTCCCCCGTTGTCCTCTCGTCCGTCGTGTCCTGTCTCGACTCGTCGCTTCCGGTCGCGTCGTCTCCCGTTTCGTGATCTCCCGTCCCGTCGTGTCCCGTTAGGTCGCCGTCCGCTGCGTCCTCGGTCGCTCGCATCCGCTGGGTCAACTCCCGGGCTTCCGCGAGGATCGCTGCTACGTCCCGCTCGTCTTCGGCGTCGCTCGTATCCCCGACTCCGGCGTCGGTGTCGATACCGGTCGTGATGTCCGCCGAACTCCCCTCTCGGCTGCGATCGTCCGCCGAACCCGGATCGAGGTCAGGATCGGACTGGTCTCCGTGTCCGTCGGCGGACCCGTAACCGCCGTGTTCGCCGCGACTGTGGCCCTGGTCGGGGCCGTGTTCAGCGTGGTTGTGATCGTGATCGGCGTGCTCGCGTGGTCCCGGCCCTACGATACCTCCCACCGCGTTCTCCGGCGGAAACTCGATCTCGGGGGCGAACTCGATCACCTGCTCTGCGAGGTCGCGCTCGCCTGTCTCCTCCCACCTCGGAGCGTGGTCGGCGAGCCACGCCGCGTGGTCGTCGCCGTGGATCATCGCGGTGAAGGCGAGGTGGTTCGCGAGGTGGCGGCCGTCGGCCTGTGGCGTCTCACAGACCGGACACGCGTATCCCATACCTCACTTCGGAGTGCCCGCCGCAAAGCGGTTTCGCGTTCGCTTTACCTCCGTTCTTGGAGCCGCTTCGATTGCTGTCCGTCCGATTTCGCTACCTTAGGCCCTCCTCCGATCGGGTTCGGTGCGGCGAGTACCGAGTTCCCCGCTGTCGTCGTTCGCACCGTTTCAGCCGCTTCGTATACCGTTACCTCGCACCATCACGAGCGCGTCCTCGCCGTTCCGGTAGTACCGCCGGACCGTTCGCTGGTGCTCGAATCCGAACGCTCGATACAGTGAGATGGCTGCTCCGTTCCCCGCGCGCACCTCCAACTTCACCGACGTCGCGCCCTGTCCCGACAGCGCGGTAAGCCCCCGACGCAACAGCGTCGCGCCGAGCCCCCGACCGCGGTGATCGGGGTGGACGGCGAGGTCCTTGATGTGACCGATGCCCCGGCCGCCATTGGGTACGACATCGCCGATCACGTAGCCGACGACGCCGTTCTCGCCGCCAGCACCGCCGTTCGCGCGTTCCCCTCCGGTGGCGACCGCCGTTCCGCCCGAATCGGCGACGAGAAAGCCCGGCAGTCCCAGGAAGTGCTCGAAGGCGTCGTACGGCCACGGCTGGGCGAACGAGGCTCGTTCGATCCGGAAAACCGATAGCAGGTCGGCCCGCGTGGCTTCGCGGATCCGTCCCGGCGCGCTCGCGTCGCTCACGCCCGTCGTCACATCGCTACCACGGCGCGCTCGGTTATAACTCGCACCTTTTTGCTGAGATCCTCGCTCACTCGCTCCGCTCGTTCACTGTGGGCTCAGCAAAAATCTGCAGCAAAAACGCTCCTTCGCTCCTTTCAGTCGCTCAGTCGCGCGGAACTACTGATGGCTTTCCGCAGCGGAGGTCTTGGCTCCTTTCGCTACCCCTCGATGTAGTCGAACCACTCGTCGTGGTCGTCGGTACGTCGTTCGACGAGATCGAAGAAGGCCGACTGGAGTTCCCCGGTTACCGGGCCTCGGGTGCCGGAGCCGATCTCGATGTCGTCGACCTCCCTGATCGGGGTGACTTCGGCGGCCGTCCCGGTAAAAAAGAGTTCGTCGGCGGTATACAGTTCCCCGCGGCCGATCACCGCTTGATCGTCGACCTCGTAGCCGTGTTCGCGCGCGAGCGTCACGACCGTCTGGCGGGTGATCCCATCGAGGATGCTCTGGGCGAGTCCGGGAGTGTGAATCTCCCCGTCGCGGACGAGAAAGAGGTTTTCGCCGGGGCCCTCCGCGACGTTGCCTTCCTTGTTCAAGACGATCGCCTCGGCGTAGCCATTGCGCCTGGCTTCCTCGCTGGCGAGAAGCGAGTTGACGTACAGGCCCGTGGTCTTCGACGTAGTCGGGACCTGGCTCGATGCGTGCTTGCGCCACGACGAAACCATCACCGAAACGCCGTCTTCGATGGCTTCCTCGCCGAGGTAGGTCCCCCACGGCCAGACGGCGATCGCGACCTGGGTGGGACAGTCGCCGGGGCTCACACCCAAACTGTCGTACCCGAAGAAGGCGATCGGGCGGATGTAACAGGACTCGAAGCCCTGGCTCCGAACGAGTTCGAGCGTCGCCTCCGTGAGTTCCTCGCGCGAGTACCCGATTTCCAGGTCGTAGGTCTTCGCCGAATCGAACAGGCGATCTAAGTGTTCGTCCCAGCGAAAGAGTGCGGGGCCTTCCTCGGTGTCGTAACAGCGTGCGCCTTCGAAGACCCCGGTGCCGTAGTGCAGTCCGTGGGAGAGCACGTGGATGTTCGCGTCCTCCCAAGGAACGAATTCGCCGTCCATCCAGATCGTCTCGACGTCCATCTCCGCGAAGCTCATACCCCCACGTAGGACGGGGTGGATATGACTGTTGGCGATCGAAGGGCCGCAATTGTACCAGTTGGTCCACGCAGCACGGGAGACGAATGCTCTCGTTCGATCAACCTGAACTCCTCAGTATCGTGTCGTCACTCTTCTCCGTTACTCTCGGTGTCGTGATCGGAGCAGGGTTCTTTCTCATCGGCTATCTGATCGAGTCCCGTAACTGGATATTCCTCATCGACGGTGTCCGCCCGGTTTGCGACGAGTCCACAGGAGCGAAGCTCCTGTGAGATGCCGAGACCGCTCCGCCGTCTCGTAGCAAAAAAGTGCTAGTAGAACTCCCGCACCAGGTCAGTCGCGCCCTCGGGCGCACCGTCGGGGATGTTAGCCATCCGGCCGGAGACGCCGTGTTTTTCCTCGTAGGGCACCGAATCGGGGTCCTGGTAGATCACGCCCTGGTACTCCTTTTCGGTGTCCATGATCCGGTCGACCGCCGCCTCGTAGTCCGCGGGGTCGTATGCGTCGTCGTCGCCCAGATCGACCAGCGACTCACGGAAGTAATCGTACGTGTCGACGTCGTTGAACGTGACACACGGGCTGTAGACGTTCACGAACCCGAAGCCGTCGTGTTCGATCGCCCGCTGGACGACCTGAGCGTGGCGCTGGGCGTCCGAAGAGAAAGTCTGACCGATGAAGGTCGCGCCCGACGCGAGCGCGAGCGCGAGCGGATTGACCGGCGATTGCTGGGGACCTTCCGGCGAGGTCGCGGTCTCGAAGTCCTCGCGGGAGGTCGGGGAGTACTGGCCCTTCGTGAGCCCGTAGATTCGGTTGTCCATGACCACGTAGCTCATGTCGATGTTCCGGCGCACCGCGTGGACGAAGTGACCGGCACCGATCGAGTAACCGTCGCCGTCCCCGCCCGAAACCATCACTTCCAGCTCGGGGTTCGCGGTCTTAACCCCGATGCCGACGGGCAGCGCCCGACCGTGCACGCCGTGGAGCGCATAGGAGTGCATGTACGTGCCGATCTTCCCCGAGCAGCCGATCCCGGCGACGATGAACGTGTCGTCGGGATGGTTGCCCGTATTGGCGAGTGCTTTCATCATGCCGTTCATGGTGCCGAAATCGCCGCATCCGGGGCACCAGGTCGGCTGTGCGTCGGATTTGAAGTCGATGAACCTGACGTCGGAACTCTCAGAACTCATGTCGTGACCTCCTGTTGGGCGTCGGATTCGGCATCGTCGTCTCCCTCGCCGCTTTTCCCCCCGTCGCTGCTACCATCGTCACCGCCACCGCCGCCACCGATCGCTTCGGTGATCCGGGCGGCGAGTTCGTCGGCGTCGAAGCGGACGCCGTTGTATTTGTTGACCCGCTTGACGCGGGTAAGCGTGTCGTGCTCGATCACGTCGGCGAACTGGCCGGTCGCGTTACACTCGACGACGATCACGTCTTCTGCGGCTTCGACCGCCTCGGTGAGGTCCGGCCGCGGGGACAGATACGGCACCGAGAGGAATCGGATCGCCGTGTCGTCGTCGGCCAGGGAGTCCATCGCCTCGCGGATCGCCCCCTCGTTCGATCCCCACGAGAGTACTAGAGTATCGGCGTCGCCGTCGCCGAACTCACGGGGGCTCCAGTCCTCCGCTCGCCGCGCGGTATCGACTTTCCGCTGGCGCTTGTCGACCTGTTCGACCCGGGCGTCCGTCTCCTCGGTCCGTCGGCCCAACTCGTCGTGTTCGAGCCCCGTCGTCATGTGCGCGCCGCCGGGGGTCCCTGGAATCGTCCGAGGGCTGACGCCGTCTTCGGTCGCGGCGTGGGGGGTGAACTGCCCGCTGTCGTTCTGCCACTCCTCGACCGCGCTCGGGTCGACGAGGTTCCCGCGGTCGATCTCGACCGCATCCATATCGAACTCCTCGGGCGGGTAGGTCTGTTCGGTGACCGACAGCGCCAGATCGGCAACTAGGTAGACGGGGGTCTGGTACTTCTCAGCGAGATTGAAGGCCTCTACCGTCTTGTGAAAACATTCGGCGACCGACGTCGCGCCGACGACCACCCGGGGGATCTCGCCATGCCCGCCGGACAGCAGCATGTCGAGGTCGCCTTGTTCCTGTTTGGTGGGCATCCCGGTCGAGGGGCCCGATCGCATCACGTCACAGATGACCAGGGGGGTTTCGGTGGTTGCGATCAGGCCGAAGCTCTCGGCCATCAGATCGATGCCGGGCCCCGAGGTGGCGGTCATCGCCCGTGCGCCCGTACGAGCGGCTCCGAGTGCCATATTGATCGCCGACAGTTCGTCTTCGGCCTGGACGACGTGGCCGCCCCAGCGCTCGATCCGTCCCGTAAGATACTCCATTACCGCCGTCGCGGGCGTGATCGGATAGCCCGCGTAGAAGCGACAACCCGCGGCGATCGCGCCCATTCCGATCGCCTCGTCGCCGTTGAGGAGAACGTAATCGGCGTCGGTCGTCTCCAGATCGTACGGGAAGGTCTCGGCTACCTCGTCGTCGATGAAGTCCCGACCCGCGCGGGCGGCCTGCTTGTTGTTCTCGACGATCGAGGAGCCCTTGCCGCCGAAGCGTTTTTCGAGCGACTCGTCGAGGTAGGAAACGTCGAAGTCACAGACCGCACAGGCCGCGCCCAGGGCAACGACGTTTTGCATGATCGCGCCGCCGGCTTCCTCGGCGAGGCGTTGGAGGGGCACTGAAAGGCCGACCATGCCCTCGGGCGCTTCGAAGTCTTCCATCATGGTGCGCTCGCCGTCGTAGATGATCACCGAGCCCTCGTGAAGCTCGTCGGTGTTCTCCTCGACGGTGCGTTCGGTGAGCGCAATGAGCACGTCGAGCGAATCGACGACGCTTTCGATCCGATTGGGGGACGTCCGGATCTTGTACGCCGTGTACCCGCCCCGGATGCGGGAGGCGAAGTCCTTGGAGGTGAAGACGTGTCGACCCGCCCGGGAGAGCGCTTGTGCGAAGATCTTCCCGGTGGAGTCGATCCCGTCGCCGGCCTCTCCGCCGACTGCCCAATTCAGGTCCCCTGGCATGTCCTTGGCGGGGCTACTTAGTGCCCGCGCAAAAGACTTCTGAATTACCCCCCGCGAGCCGATTCTGACCCGTATTGGACCCCCGTTTGACCCGTCTCGTCGCCGGGTCCAAGGCCGACCTTACACCGACCCCGGACCGGTCTCGCGACCACTTCGACGGAGGTGTCAGTCAAGCGACGAAGGTAATTGGACGAGTCACTCCGGGTGGGACTGGAAGGGGCCGACCGCGTGGCGGCTTCGCCGTAGTTCGAAAGACGCCGGAGGCGTCTTTCGGTCATCACAAAAGGCGCGAAGCGCCTTTTGAACGACCACGGTTTCGGAGGTCGGCGGAGCCGACCTCCCGCTTGGTCCGGCCCCGACGAAGTAAGCACCGGAAGCGAGCGAACGGAGTGAGCGAGTTGAGGAGCGTGGTTCGAGAGAGCGAAGCTCTCTCATTCGTCACAAAATCTTTTGAACGACAGCGAGCCGCGGCCGGTCGAGCGGGAGGGGGCTTCCTAAGCAGTCTCATTAGCTCTCTCGAAGCCACTCAACACAAATACTACCACACCGAACCACCGAAGTCCCTTTTGCCCGGTGTGGCCTCCTCACCTCATGGACCCGACCGAGACACGCGTCGAATCCGTCCGGAACGTCGGTCGATACGCGATTGCACTCACCCTCGATTCGCCCTCCGGATTCGACGCCCGACCCGGCCAGTTCGTCAAACTGATCCTGGAGGTGGGCGGGGAGACCCACCCCCGATTCTACACGATCTCCTCGCCCGGGGTCGGAGGCACCTTCGAGACCACGATCGGAATCGATCCCGAAGGCGACGTGAGCCCCCGGCTCACCGCGCTCGAACGCGGCGACACCGTGACCGTCGCCGGTCCGTTCGGCGACGCCTACTACGAGGACGAGGGCCGCTGTGTCGTCCTCGCTGGCGGGCCGGGCGTCGGTCCGGCCGTCGGGATCGCCGAACGCGCTATCGAGGACGGCAACGAAGCCGCCGTTGTCTACCGCGACGCCGAACCGATGCATACCGATCGCCTCGCTGACCTCGAAGGCCGGGGCGCGTTCGTTCGGGTGCTCGACGCCGACGAGGACCTGGCCGGGGCGGTCGGAGAAGCGCTCACGAACGGCGACGACGAGCAGGTCTTCGTCTACGGCTTCGCCGACTTCTTAGAGGCGGCGACCGACGCGATCGCCGCCGGCGGCGGCGCGCCCGACGAGGCGAAAACGGAGAACTTCGGGTGAGCGACGGTCGAGCCGACCGAACCGACGCCGAGCGCATCGACGGCGGACAAGCAGACGGACGATCGGCGTCGGAACGGAGCGCGAGGCGTCGTCGACCGATACTGACGAGCGTCGGCACCGGTCTCGCCGTCGCGCTCGCCGGGTGTCTCGACGGCGACGGCAGCGACGACAGCGGCGACGGCGGATCAGCCGCCGGGAACGGCAGCGGAAGCGCAACGGCCGCGCCCGCCGCGAGCGAAGGCGGATCGACCGGGAGCGAAGCGGCCGACACGGCGACGGCCGGGTCCGGGTCCGATTCCACCGCCAGCACGAGCGGATCGCCAGGCGACCTCAACCTCGACCTCCGCGAGGCGAACGTCGTCGGGGTCGAGGTCGAACGGAGCGGAAGCGAGTACACGTTCGACGTGACGCTGCACCACGACGATGAGAGCGAATCGGGCTACGCGAACTGGTGGCAAGTCGAGACCACGGGTGGAGAGCGACTCGGCCGTCGGGAGTTGCTCCACGCCCACGGCTCCGAACGCTTCACCCGATCGGATACGATCGACGTCCCCGAGGACGTCTCGCGAGTCGTCGTGCGCGGTCACGACGAGGTCCACGGCTACGGCGGGCGGGCAATAGTCGTTACGCTCGCGAGCGGCGAGACGCGGGCCGTGAGCCAGGGATCGGAACCGCAAGCGTTCGGCGACGAGAGCGGATCGTAACTCCGGAGCGCAGTCCGTTGAACGCCGGCATCCGAGTGGAACGACGCGGATCGCTGAACGGCCTGTTTCAAGTCGATTCGGAGTCTCTCGATAGGCCAATGCCGGACACTTACACCCACGCGATCGACGTCCAGTTCCGCGACCTCGACCCGCGCGGGCACGCGAACCACGCAATCTACGTCTCCTACTGCGAGCAGGCCAAAGCCGCCCTCTTCGCCGAGGTCCTCGAAACCTCGCTCGCCGACGCTTCTACCGTCGTTCGATCGCTCGACGTCGAGTACGAGCGCGCGGTGACGCTCGGCGATCGGGTGGTCGTGACCCTCCGAATTAGCCACCTCGGCCGGACGAGTTATACGATTGAGTACGATCTGGCGGTCGACGGCGAGCGCGTCGCGACCGCCCGGACGGCCTTGGTCTCCCTTGACGGGGCCGGAAACCCCGAACCGCTCCCCGACACCTGGCGCGAACGCTTGGAGCCGTATCTCGTTGTCGAGTAACCCCGACCGTTAGCCGATCGCGGCGAGAGCGGGTTCAGTGCTCGACGAACTCGATCAGGATTCCGCCCGTCGATTTCGGGTGCAGAAAGGCGACCTCGTGGCCCCACGCGCCCGGTCGTGGCTCCTCGTCGATCCGTTCGACGCCCAGTTCCTGCGCGCGGTCGAGCGCTTTCGCGATATCTCCGGTCGCCAGTGCCAGGTGATGGATGCCCGGTCCGTTCCGGTCGAGGTACGTCGCGATCGTGCCCTCGGCTTCCGGTTCGAGCAACTCGAAGTAGCCGTTCTCGCAGTCGAGGAAGATCACCTGCACGCCCTCGAAGGACCCCTTGTGGGCCACCGGGACGTCGAACAACTCGATGAAGAGGTCGGCCAGTCCCTCCGCGTCGTCGGTCGCGATGCCGGCGTGATCGAAGTGCATGGCGGTGGGTTCGAGCGGCGACGACGAAACCCTGCTGACACCGTGGCTTCCAGTCGCCCTCGCGGAGGGTTCTGATTGTGGACACCGTTTTACGTTCGCACACGTAATTGCGTGCATGTCGAGCCTCACGCTCGCGGTCGACGAGGACCTTAAAGAGCGGATGGACGACCACCCCGAGATCAACTGGAGTCACGTCGCGCGCCAGTCGATCGAGTCGAAACTCGACGACCTCGAACTGATGAATCGCCTCGCCGACGGGATCGACCTCTCCGAAGAGGACATCGACGAGATCGCTGCGGAGATCAACCGACGGGCCACCGAGCGAGCGATGGACGATCTCGCCGAACGCGACCAGGAGCGAAACGCCGACTCCGAATCCGAGCGCGAACGCGCCGGAGCGCAGTAGAGGCACTCGTATCGATACGCCTCGTCGTTGACGCGAACGTCCTCCTCAGCGATTCAACGATGCCGAAAGGTAACTATCAGTTATAATAAATATAATACACTCGTCGGTTGGTAACCGTAGTATGTCGATTCAAAGTTTCAGTATCACAGATAACGACGCTGTACAGGAGGCCGCTTGCGCTGATGCGCCGCCTCTGATTATCCTTGCAGGTCCGAATGGGGTCGGGAAATCTACTCTATTGGAGTCTCTGTATAATGGTCTGAACACTAGCGGGTTGACCCACAATCGTCAGATCGAGACAGATAACGAGACTAAGCCGGTGTGCTTTTCTTCACACCGAGTACCTGTCCCTGCATCCGTAGAAGGATTTTTTGATAGATTCCTCCGGCGACGGGTATCTCGAAGCATTATCAAAGGCTTCGCTCGCTACTTCTCCTAACGTTGGAGGATCTAATCATAGCCACGCACCCACAGACCTACGAATTGGCACCCAAAATACGATAGCCGATCTCGATCAAGTCCAGATACAGCACCTTATTTCAAACTAAAAAATGGATAGCATACCTTGAGTTTCAAAAAGACAGTTTCTCAGTAGCATCCACGATGAATTAGGCGAAGTTCCACACGGATATTTTCCTGATGTCATGCAATCTCTTAAGAGCGCTATTGACAGGATTCTCCCTGGACTGGAGTTCGAAGGTATGAGCAACGTTAGCGGGGAATATCAAATTAAATTCAACAACAGAGATGGACAGAGCGTAAACTACGATCAGCCGAGTTCAGGTGAGCGTGACGTCATCGCAATACTCTTTTCCTTAGTAGAGGGAGAGATCGAGTCAAAGCTGTCCGAAGTCAATGGTTCATCCCCGGACGAGTCCGATATCATAATTCTTCTTGATGGACCTGAGTCGTATCTTCATCCAAAGCTGCAGCGAGAACTCCTACATTTTCTGAGAAAACTCGTCGATAGTAATCCAATGAACTACCGAGACGCACAGGCTATCATACGTACACATTCCCCGACCATTTTGGACTTCGAACCCTCAAATGAATTGTATTTCATGGTGTTTCCTGACCAATGCAACGATAATCAAACAAGGAGCGCTAAAGATATCGACATTGACCTCATGCGATCAATTATTGGTGGACCAGGAACTTCATCGCTATCTACAGGGACCCCCCTACTACTGGTCGAAGGCGACGCCGATTATGATGTTCTGATACAGCTTTTCGATGGCTTTGAAGACAATATAACTGTGCGACCGATTTACGGAAAAGGGAAAATAACGAGACTGAGCGCTGCTTTCGACGATCTGGTTCTATAGCTACAATCCAATGGTATCGAGATATTTGCACTCGTTGATCGAGATTTAGAGAACTCAGATAAGTATCGAACTCGAAATAGAATCTACCAGACACCCGGTTACTGTATAGAAAACCTTCTACCGGATTCTACTGCAATTTGTGAGGCTCTCCAAGTAATTCCTGGCGCAAGTAAATTAAGCCAGCACGACCTCACTGCCCCTGTTGCCATTGACGAAAGAATACGCGAGATTATCTCTGATCCTGAGTTCACTCAGCGAGAAATAGACCAGAGGTTGCGCGATCGACTTCGTTCACACATTGTAGCAGATGATTTGGCCCTCTATCGATGAGGCCACTATTCAAAGCCGGATCGAGTCGATAGCCAGCAAAAAGAAAAGACAGAGCCGTTGACAGAATTGACGAGGTTCAGCATGAGGTTTCTAACGCAGTAGAGTCAGAATCTTTAGACGACCTGGACGGAAAACTGATCTTGCAAAGACTCGTAGAACCATTTGAGGTCTCCACTGATGACCTGGCACGGATGGCAGCTAAGGAACTCAATTCGATGGAAGAACAACCGGACTTTTAAATCGAACTGAAATGGGAAATCGAGTCTACTGATATTTCGTAGTGATTTTTAGCCCTGGTACTCCCCGAAGACGTCCCGCATCGCGTCACAGATCTCCCCGACCGTCGCGTAGGCTTTCACCGCGTCGATGAGATAGGGCATCAGGTTCTCCTCGCCGTCGGCGGCCTCGCGGATCGCTGCTAAGGACTCCTCGACCGCGTCGTCGTCGCGTTCGTCCCTGACCGTTTCCAAGCGATCGATCTGGTTTTCCTGTTCGGCGTCGGTGACTTCCTCGATGTCGGCGTCGGGTTCCTCGTCGACTTCGAACTCGTTCACGCCGACGATGATCCGCTCGCCCTCGTCGATCTCACGCTGGCGCTCGAAGGCAACGTCCTGGATCTGGCGCTGGACCCACTCGGATTCGATCGCGCGCAACATCCCTCCCTTGTCGTCGATCTCCGCTAAGAGTTCGAAGGCTTCTTGCTCTAATTCGTCGGTCAGCGCCTCGACATAGTAACTGCCCGCGAGCGGATCGACCGTATCGGCCGCGCCCGACTCGTGGGCGAGGATCTGCTGGGTCCGAAGCGCGGTTCTGACGGACTTCTCGGTCGGCAGGCTGATCGCTTCGTCCTTTCCATTGGTGTGGAGGCTCTGGGTGCCCCCAAGCACGCCGGCCAGCGCCTGATAAGCGACCCGGACGACGTTGTTCTCGACCTGCTGGGCGGTGAGCGTCGACCCCGCCGTTTGGGTGTGGAACTTCAGTTGTTTCGATTTCTCGCTTTCGGCACCGAAGCGCTCCTCGGCGATTCGCTTCCACATCCGCCGGGCCGCACGGAATTTGGCTACTTCCTCGAAGATGTCGTTGTACGACGCGAAGAAAAACGACAACTGAGGGGCGAAGTCGTCGACCGCCAGGCCCGCGTCGAGGGCGGCCTCGACGTACTCGATGCCGTCGCCGAGCGTGAAGGCGAGTTCCTGGGCGGCGGTCGCGCCCGCCTCGCGGATGTGATAGCCCGAGATCGAGATCGTGTTGAACTTCGGGGTCTCCGCCGCACAGAACTCGAAGACGTCGGTGATGAGCCCCAGGGAGGGCTCGGGCGGGTAGATGTAGGTCTTTCTGGCGATATACTCCTTCAGGACGTCGTTCTGTACCGTTCCCCGCAGTTCCGCGCGGGGAACGCCCTGCTCGTCGCCGAGCGCGACGTACATCGCGAGCAACACTGAGGCAGGGGCGTTGATCGTCATGCTCGTCGAGACCTCACCCAGGGAAATGCCATCGAAAACGGTCTCGAAATCCCGAAGCGAGTCGATCGCCACGCCCGATTTCCCGACCTCGCCCTCGGCCATCGTCGCGTCGGAGTCATACCCCATCTGCGTGGGCAGGTCGAAGGCCATCGACAGGCCGGTCTGGCCCTCGTCGATGAGGTAGTGATACCGTTCGTTGGTTTCGGCTGCGGTGCCCATGCCGGCGTACTGGCGCATCGTCCAGAGCCGGCCGCGATACATCGTCGGATACACCCCCCGGGTGTAGGGCTCCTCGCCGGGAAAGCCGAGATCCTCGCCGTAATCGAGATCGGCGACGTCCGCCGGCGTATAGAGTGGCTCGATCGTCTGCCCGTCGGTGTCGGTGGTGAACTCCTCACGGCGCTCGCCGAAGCGTTCGAGCGTGGGGGCGCGGGTGTTCTCCTCCCACTGCTCGCGGTTCTCGCGGATCGCTTCGAGGTCCTCGGCGTCGAACATGGTGAACGGACGGCGAGCGGAGCCATAAGGGTTGGCGGGACGCGCCCCAGTCGACGACCATCGACCGTCGGTCGCCGATCGTCGCTGTCCTGATCGTCGACTGTTGACCGCCATCGTCCCGATCGGGCGTCGGCTACCCGCCGGTATCGTACTTGTACGTTGCAGTGTCGGAATCGATCCCGAAGTCCTCGGGGGTCGTATCGGGTTCGCCGGCGCTGCCGTCGCCCCTGGCGGTCGCGTGCTTGAACGCCTCGCGCAAGCGATCGGGGACTCGAAAGCGGGTAACGGCGACGGCCATCGGGACGACCGTTCCCTCGCTCGCTTCGCGTTTCGCGTCGAGCCGGTCGCCGAGCGGCGCGGGCAGGTCGCCCTCGCTCACGGCGTCGAAGCCGAACTGAGCGAGATAGTTCGGTTCGGGCGTCAACGAGTAGACCGCCTCGAAGCCGGCGTCGCCCGCGGCGGTCACGAGCCGTTCGATGACGTGTGCGCCGACGCCCTGGGCGCGCCACTGGGAGAGCACGCCGATGCCGGTAAGCTCACAGACGTCGGACGTGCCCTCGCTTTTGTGGACCCTGATACGCCCGAAACCCGCCTTCTCGTTCGAGTCCTCGTCGATGGCGATGACGTAGTCACGCGAGCGAAACGCCGCGTCGTCGAGGCCCATCTCCTCGATTCGGTCCAGGAGCCAGACCTCCTCTCGGTTGCGCGCGTCCCGGACGTACATGGTGGGTCAAAGCGACCGCCTGATAAAAAGCCTCGCGCCTCGGGTCGAACGGTAACAACGTGGTGGTAATGGGAGCAGGAGAGGAATACGGACGGTTTAGAAAGCCCCCGACACGCTCGGCTCGGGGGCTCCACCGAACGCCCCGTTTTCGCTTTCGTATCAGTTCGAGAATGTAGGCCAGTGCCTGCTGTATCGACGAACGTCACAGTCGTGCGATGAACGCAGCTAATGCCATGACGCTCGTGAGGGCAATCGCCCCGCCGGCCAGTTGGAACCCGTCGTTCCCGCCGCCGACTCCGACGAGGAGCACGATCATTCCAGTAACGACGCCGAGTACCACGCCGGTCGTGAGGAGGCCTTCCCGTGCCATACCGTCCCATCCGACCGGGGAGTAATGAAACTACTCCGGAGCCACCTATTCGTAGTTACGGGTCGACCTCGTTCGATTTCGAAACGGCGTCGATCCGGATGTCTGTTCGAGCCGAGCGCGCCGATTACACGCCGTCGAGGACCCCGACGGCTCCTAAGTGCTCGCGATACCGGTTGCGGATCGTGACTTCCGAGACGCCCGCGGCTTCCGCGATCGCCGCCTGCGAGCGTTTCTCCTCGCACAACAGACAGGCAGCGTAGGTCGCCGCAGCGGCCGATCCGGTTGGCGACCGACCCGAGAGCAGTCCCGCCTCGGCGGCCGCGTCGAGTATCCCCCTCGCCCGCGTCTCGACTCGTTCGGGCAGGTCGAGGTCCGAACAGTACCGCCGCAGGTACGCCCGCGGGTCGGTCGGCTCCATTTCGAGTTCGAGTTCCCGAGCGAGGTAGCGATACGCCCGGCCGGTCTCGGTCCGGCCGACCCGCGAGACGCCCGTGATCTCGTCCAGGCTCCGGGGCACGCCGTCCAGCCGACAGGCGGCGTACAGCGCCGCGCTCGCAACGCCCTCGACCGACCGGCCGCGCAGGAGGTCGACGTCGCCCGCCCGGCGCTGGATCACGCTCGCGACCTCCCGTACCGACCGGGGCACCCCGAGTGCCGAGGCCATCCGGGCGATCTCGCCGAGTCCCGCCTGCAGCGTGCGCTCGCCCGCCCGGGAGGTCCGCAGGCGTTGCTGCCAGGTACGGAGGCGTTCGATCCGGGGCGCGTTTCTCGGCGGGGATCGCCCGCCCGTGGGCGTCCTCGTTACGCCAGCCGATCGTCGTCGTCAGTCCCTCGTCGTGTAGCGTCCGCGTCACTGGCGCGCCCACGCGCGAGCGACGCTCGCGCTCGCCCGCGTCGAACGCGCGCCACTCCGGGCCGCGATCGATCGTCCCCTCGCTCACTACGAGGCCACACTCGCCGCAAACTGTCTCGCCGCGGTCGCGGGTCCGGGTCAGCGATCCCTTACACTCCGGACAGCGCTCACGTTCGCGTTCGCGCTCGTCCTCATCGTGCGCCGAACGGCTCGTTTCCCGTTCGATCCGGACTCGCGACTCGGTTTCGGTTGCGGAGTCCCCGTTCGCTCGCGACGCCGTGTCCGTCCCCGCCGCCCGTTCGAGAACTCGTGTCACCGGCGTTCACCACCCGTCGATCGGTCGCCCGGTTCGGTCGTATCGAGCGGCGCGACGGCACGCTCCCGTTTCCCCCGTTCTCGCCATCGATCCCGTCCGGTCCATGGCAGTCCCCGGCACGAATAAATATACGATCGTTCCGCCATTGGTACTGTACCTTACGTAGTAAAGTCGGGACCAATGGCTCGCGGGTCGAGGTCCCGGTGTCGGCGACCGATCCGGGAACCGGCGGTACATTCCGGTAGCACGACGGTCGATAGCGCGACGGCGGTAGGACGGTCGGTGGCGGAACGGTAACAGGACGGCGGCCGTTCAGGTACGGTTATCCGGCCCCATGAGGCCGATCGTGAGCGCGTCGTCGGCGAGGGTTCTGTGGCCTCGGCGGAGGCGCTCGGCGAAGGCCTGCCGAGAGATGCCGATCTCGCCCGCCAAGTCCTCGGCGGAGGCATCCCGGGGGATCTCGTAGTAGCCGTGTTCGAGCGCGGCGGTGATCGCCTCGTACTGCTGTTCGGTGAGGCCAAAGCGTCCCGACCTGTTTTTCTCCATGCCGTTGATGGACTTGACATCGAAGGTCAGGCCGTGATCGACGGCGTAGTCGTTGGTCCTCGAGACCTCCTCGCGGCCGGGAAAGAGGACCCGGAGCAGCCAGGTTCGATCCCGGCCGTGAGCGTCGATGATCGTGCCGTCCTCCTCGGTGAGGACGTGGACCGCGAGTTCGATGTGGCCGACCCAGTCCATTCGGTAGAGTTGCTTGCCGTCGACGACGGTCAGGAGGTCGGCGTCGGCGACGCTGTCGTCGTCGGCGAGGGCGTCTTCGAGCGTGTCCTCGTCGGCGTCTTCGACCCAGACGTAGGGGACGATGTGACTCGAACTGTGGGCTGCGACCCGTTCGATGTCGAACTCGACGTCCGGCAGCGCCGCGAGCGTCGCCCCGAGCGCGAACTCCGCCGCGGGGACTTCGGCCTCGACGATGGTGCTCATTCGTTCGCTTTGGTCAATGGCGACGCATAAGTTCTCCGGGCGAACGGACCGTGAACGCCCGTCTGTAGGACGAACCGGTCGAAGCGTCGCCGGCCTCACGCCCGGAAGCCGAACGATGGACTCACATCGAAGAGCCGGAATCGCGTCAAGACACCGAACTGTACCGATACACCGGTCCCACACCGATACGCTGGAACCGCACAGATACATCACTGATCGGATAGAAACTACTTCCCCCGTCGACGTGGTAGCGCGCCCATGGAATCGCTAGGCGAGTTCGACGAGGTAGTGCATGAACCTTCCCCGGAGTTCGTCGAATCGACGAACGTCCAGGCCTTCATGGACGAGTACGACATCGCGGGCTACGACGAGTTGATCGCCCGCACCACCGGCGATGTCGAAGGCGTCGAGGCGTCGGGCATCGACTGGTTCTGGGACACGATGCCCGAGTACTTGGGCATCGATTTCTACGAACCGTACGACGCGGTGCGCGACGACAGCGCGGAGCGAAACTCTGCGAGCAACCGGATGCAGTCCAGTGACAGCGGGGGCCCGCAGTTCACCGAGTGGTATCCCGGTGGGGAGATCAACGTCGCCCACAACACGCTCGATCGCCACGCCGCGGCCGACAGCGAAACCCGGAACAAGGTGGCCTGTCTCTGGGAGGGCGAACCCGGCGAGGTGCGCCGGGTCACCTACCACGACCTCTATCAGCAGGCCAATCGGGTCGCCAACGCGCTGGTCGAACGCGGGATCGAGGAAGGCGATACAGTTGGCCTATACATGCCGATGGTGCCCGAGGTAATCTCGATCCTGTATGGCTGTTTCAAAGTCGGCGCGATCGCCGTGCCGATCTTCTCGGGCTTCGGGATCGACGCAACGGCGACGCGGATCGCGGACGCCGAGTGCGAGGTTCTGTTCACGGGCGACGGCTTCTACCGGCGCGGAAACGAAGTCCGGCTTAAGGAAGCCGCCGACGACGCGATCGAACAAGCGGACCACGTCGAGCATACGATCGTCTACGAGCGGTTCGGGCCGGTCGCGGACACCGGGACGCCGATGAGCGAGCGCGGCGAGACCTGGGCCGAAGCGGTCGAAACACGGAGTCCGGAGTTCGAAACCCGGCAGTTGGATTCGAGCGCCGAGTCAATGTTGCTCTACTCCTCGGGGACGACCGGGAAACCGAAAGGGATCGTCCACACCCACGCCGGCGTCGGGATGCAGTGTGCGAAGGAGATCTACTTCGGGTTCGATCACAAGCCGGCGGATCGCTTCTTCTGGGTGTCGGATATCGGGTGGATGATGGGGCCCTGGACGCTCATCGGCAACCACACCTTCGGCGGGACGGTCGTGATGTACGAGGGCGCGCCCGACCATCCCGCTCCCGATCGCTTCTGGGAGACCATCGAGCGCCACGGCGTGACGGTCTTTGGCATCTCGCCGACGGCGATCCGCGCGCTGCGCAAACAGGGCGACGAGTGGGTAGACGGCCACAATCTGTCGAGTCTCCGCCTCCTGGGCTCGACCGGCGAGCCGTGGGACCCCGAATCGTGGCTGTGGTTCTACGAGAACGTCGGGGGCGGCGAGGCTCCAATCATGAACATCTCCGGCGGGACGGAGATCTGTGGCTGTTTCCTGATGCCGATGCCGAACCAACCGCTTAAGCCCTGTACGCTCGGCGGCCCCGGTCTGGGAATGGCCGTCGACGTCGTCGACAGCGAGGGCGAGTCGGTCGCCGACGCTCACGAGCGGGGCTTTCTGGTCTGTCGGGACTCGTGTCCCTCGATGACGAAGTCGCTGTGGTCGGGCGACGAGCGCTACATCGAGGAGTACTGGTCGTCGTTCACTGAGCCCCCGATGTGGGATCACGGAGACTGGGCCCAGAAGGATCCCGATGGGTTCTGGTTCCTGCACGGCCGAGCGGACGACGCGTTGAACGTCGCCGGCCGGAAGGTCGGCCCCGCCGAAGTCGAGGGGGCGCTCATCGAGCACGACGCTGTAAATCAGGCGGCGGCGGTCGGCGTGCCGGACGACACGACCGGCACCGCCGTAGTGACCTACGTCGTCTTGGAGGACGCCGAGGAGCCCTCCGACGCCCTGCGCGAGCAACTGCGCGGGCAGGTCGGTGAGGAGTTGGGCAAACCGTTCGGTCCCCGGGAGGTGCTGTTCGTCGACGAGTTCCCGAAGACCCAATCCGGGAAGATCGTTCGCCGGGCGATATCCGCGGCGTACCAGGGCGAGGACCTCGGCGATATGAGTTCGATCGAAAACCCCGGGGCGCTGGAGGGCATCGAGGCGGCACGATGACCTCCGATAGCATCTCAAGGGCGTCTCGCTCGGATCGAGACAGCGGTTCGATCGGCGTAGACAGTAGAGGTGTCCCCGCCGAGGTTCTCGGGAGGGTAGCGACCGCTCGGGACGGTTGATCGTGCCGACGCCAGCAGCGTGATTCGATCGTGCGGATCGGTACGTAGCGAACGCTGATCTGCTCCGCGACAGCGACGACCGCGAGGCGATGGTTCAGTTGGCTCGAGCCGCCGAGTACGCGTTCAAGGGGATACAAACGGCGCGGACCGGTCACACCGAGTCGGACACGACCTCGTCGGCCTTGGATACGTAGTGGGAGTTTCCGAATCCTATCGCGACACCCTCGCATATCTGCAACAAGCATACGCGCGCTGATACCCCGATGACGAATGCTTCGAACCACATAGGTTCGTCGTCCGTCGAGACGATGTCGAGGAGTTATTACAATGGGCATGTGAGGAGGCGACGGTCGAGAACGGAGGTGAAAACACGTAAACGGTCATGCGATTCGACGAGCACGGGAGGCCACCGAGGAAATCGCCGCGGAACACGACCTCACCGTCGAGCGGGTCGTCGTCTACGGATCGTACGCTCGCGGCGACGACGAAGCGAGTGATCTCGATATCGTCGTAGTTTGTCCGGAGTGGGCGGACGAGGACGACTATCACGCCCGCCCAATACCACTACTGCTCGAGTGGCCTCGCGGCGAACTGGACGTCGCCCGAACCGCGGTACGAACCGGTATCGTCGTCGAGCCATGATCACACGTACCTCCTGACCGAGCGCTGGTTTGCCGCTCGCTCTCCGGTCCGACAGTCAGCTAACCACGATCGCTCCCTGGGGTTCACAGTCGATGCACCGGTACGAGCCGACCATGGACACCGGAAAGCAACTCTACGAAACCGAAGCGACCGGCTGGCAGCGCGATCTCTACGACGATATTCAGACTACCTTTCGCGCGCCGATCGTCAACTGGATCTTTCGCACCCTGATGGCGAACGAACCCGACTTCCTCAGGTACGCCTGGGGTCAACTAAAACCCCTCTATGCCACCCGCGCGTTCGCCCGCTTTTCGACGGAGTACCGCGACGCCGTGCTCTCGGCGGTCGAGGAGTCGGGGGACGCAACGGGTTCGACCAGTTCGAGCGGGTCGATCGTGTCGACCGGTTCGAACGCCGACTCCTCGATCCCGACCTACCGCCGCGAGACTCTCGGGATCGCGCCCGCCGAGTTCCGCGAGTTCGGGGGCCAGCTCGCGACGTTCGACGTCGTTGGGGCCCCCCCGGCTCGCGCTGTTGTTCGAGATGTGTGATCGGGCGCTTCACGACGATCCCGTCGGGACCGACCCCAACGGGAACTACGCCGCGACCGCGCCGGTCCCCGCGTGGCTCGATCGCGACCGTGGCCGCTCGCCGACGATGATCGCCGCCGACGACGTGCCGGACGATCTCGCGGGAACCGTCGACTCGATCCAGGAGTTCCACGGGCTCGGCGATGGATTGCCGAGCATCTACCGCTGTCTCTGCCAGTGGCCGGCCTATCTCGACCGGGCCTGGGCGGACCTCGAACCGACGTTCGCCGACGAGGGGTTCGAGGCGGCCTGTGAGGCCGCGAGCGACCGTACCGACGGGTTCGTTGCCGCGACGCCCTACCGGCCGCGCCTCGATCCCGACTCACTGCAAGCGGCCGGCTTCGACGACGGGACGATTTCCGATCTCGCCGACCTCTTCGCCGAGTTCAACCGGGGGGTGATCGAGACGGTGATCCCCGCTCTGCCGGTCTACGCCGCGACCGTCGACGCGGCCGGTCGGCGGGCGTTTCGCTGGTCGCGAGCCGGGCCTCCACCGACGGCCCGACGACGGCTCGACGACGGGATCGTATCGGCGTCGGAACGATCACGGCGGGAGACACGGCGGCGTCGACCTACGCGATTGCTCGCCAAGTGACCGCCAGGGGCGGGACTGAAAGGGGCCGACCGCGTGGCGGCGGAGCCGTAGTTCGAAAGACGCTGGAGGCGTCTTTCGTTCAGTGCGAGACCTCCGATCCCACTCGCAGTCAGAACGCTTCGCGTTCTGATAACATCACGAGAGAGCTCCGCTCTCTTGAGCGACCACGTTAGAGGAGGTCGGCTCCGCCGACCTCGCGCTCGCCGACGGCGGGCGACGTAAGCACCGGAGCGAGGGGAGCACCGCGACCCGAACGAGGAGCGCAGCGAACCCCCCGAGTCGAGCGCGTCGGGGGCTTTCGAACCGTTCAACAGAGAAGTGTGAGAAACGGAACGGGCTCAGAGAACTCAGACGCGTTCGATGAGCGTCGCGATGC
>PXRY01000073.1:0-13928 GCA_003022925.1 Halobacteriales archaeon QS_8_65_32
GGAGACGTATCGGTCGATCTGGTTCGGCGTCTTCCCGTAGAACGATGCTACCCAGTTCGTGTCCGTCCCGGGTTGGGTGAGAAAGTACGCGATGATCGTATCCTTGCCGGCTTGGATGATCTCGGGTGGCACACCCCGAGAACCGGTACCGGCTTCTTCGAAGCCGTTGACGTCGAAGTAGATGTCAGCGTACAGTTCGGCGAGGTCCGGGTCGTCGAACTCGATGCCCTCGTGTCGGGGCGCTTCGAACCGGTAGCGCGGACCATTGGCTTTCGGCGAGCGGACTTCGATAATCCGGACGCCGAGTATGTATTCCCTGTGTATCGACTCCCCGTCGATCGCTGCGTCGGCCGTCGCATCGTCCGATCGTACCATGGTATTGTAGTCGTCGCTGGCCAGTTAGGGTATTTCGAGGTCACATATTAAACGTAGCGTAATTTTTCGCTGTAATATTTTATATCGCTAGGTTGTTCTCAATATTACTCGATAGCACCAGGTGCCGCTCAGTAAGTCGCCGGACGTGACCGATCGTTGCCCTCTTCGAGTCGGCTTCGGACGTCGATCGCGGTCACGCCGGCCCGGTGTAGTGTCGTCGGCTCGACATGGGGTCGCTGACGCCGGGGGCGGTGGTCGATCCTCGTTTCACCGACAGCGTTGTATCGGTCGGGACTCGATGGCCGAGGAGAAGCTACCGTGTTCGAGATCGAAGGCGAGTACACGACGGCGACGGTCATGGGCGAGCCGGAGCTGTTCGACCAGACGTTCGTCGAGCAGGTACAGCGACTCGTCGACCACGAGGCGTTTCGAAACCCCGTGCGGATCATGCCCGACGGCCACCCTGGATCGGGAGCCGTGATCGGCTTCACGATGGAACTGGGCGAGCGCGTCGTACCCAACACCGTCGGTGTCGACATCGGCTGCGGAGTTTCTTCCGCTAATTTGGGAGTGAACGAATTGTCGCTCCCTGACGAGGACGCCGACGAGCGGATCCGCGAGGCGGTACCGTTCGGCCGGCGGACCCACGACTTCGAGAGCGCGATGCACGTCGGTAACGACTTTCCCTGGGACACCGTCACCGATCGGTTCCGTCGGTTCAACGACTCCTACAGCGAACGGTTCGACCGCGAGATCGACCTGGCCGACTACACACCGGGCGGCGAGTACGACGTCGAGTACTTCAAAGGGCTGTGCGAGCGGGTCGGCTACGACGTCAACCGGGCCATCTCGTCGGCCGGAACGCTCGGGGGCGGCAATCACTTCGTCGAGATCGCCCGCTCGGAGCGCGACGGCGACCTGTGGCTCGTGCTCCACTCCGGCTCACGCGGGCTCGGGCTGACGGTCGCGAACTACTGGCAGGATCGCGCGGTCGAACTCCGCCGCGCCGAGCGAGCCCGGACAACGATCGCCGACCTCGTCACCGAGGGCTACGGCCCATATTTGAAATTCGATCCCAACGAGACGTCCGACGAAGACCTACTGCTCTGGCTCCAGGGCGGGAAGGGTGAGTCGTTCATGCGAAAGGAGGCGATCCGGGCGGATTTCGAGGACGAGGGGATCGACGCGGCGTTCACCCGGCTGAAAGAGGCGATCCCGACCGACGAAGCCGCAGCGGACGACGACCTCGCGTACCTCGACGGGCCGGAGGCGGAGGGCTATTTCGTCGATATGCTCTTTTGTCAGCAGTACGCCGCGACGAACCGCAAGCGGATGGTCGAGCTGGCGTGTGAGGCGCTCGGACTTCCCGAGGCTCCGACCGAGGTAATCGACTCGCCGCACAACGTGATCGACTTCGAGGACGGGGTGATCCGGAAGGGCGCGACCCGGGTGCACGAGGACGAAGTCGCCGTGATCCCCTTTACGATGGCCGACGGCTCGATCCTCATCGAAGGGACGGGCAACGAGGCGTGGAATCGCTCTGCGCCCCACGGCGCGGGTCGGTTGATGAGCCGCACCCAGGCGTTCGACGAGCTCTCGATGGACGACTACGAGGGACGGATGGAGGGGGTCTACTCGACGAGCGTCACCGAAGACACCCTGGACGAATCGCCGGAGGCCTACAAGTCGCCCGCGGCAGTCGAAGCGGCGATGGCCGAAACCGCCCGCGTCGTCGACCGACTCGTCCCCGAACACAGCCTCAAAGCCGAGGACTGACCCGCCGCGACGCCACGACGCCACGACGCCACGACGTTGCGACGCCGCGAGTCACCGCTCAGTGGAACTTCAGTTCGACGCGCCGGCCGTCGGGATCGCGGACGTACGCCGCCCAGTCACGGCCGTACGCGCCGAGGCGCTCTTTGGGTTCGCCCGCCTCGACCTCAACGCCACTCTCGCGAAGCCAGTCGAGCATCGCGTCGATCGCCTCGCGAGTGTCGGTGTCGTTCGAGCGAAAGAGCAGACAGACGTGCTCGCCACCGACGTCGATGTTCGTCGCCTCGTTTGCGTCGCCTGCCGCGTCGCTGTTTTCCCTATCGTCGTCTTCCTCGTCGCCGTCGATCGGGACGACGTGGAGGTGCTGGCTGCCGGCGACGCAGGCGACGAAGGGCAGTTCGCCTGCCTCGAACAGTTCGCGATCCCGGACGTCCATTCCTAATAGGCCGGCGTAAAAGTCCAGTGCTCGATCGAGGTCCGTGACCCGGATCGCGACGTGGTCCAACCCGACCGTCTCGAAGGCCGGCTCTCCGGCGCTCGTTTCGTCCATACGTCCTGCGGCGTCGGAACCGACAAAACGGTTCGCCCGTCGGTCACCAGCAGTGTCGACGTACGCAACTGCCCGCCAAACAACCGCCGGGGGCTTTCGACAACCCCGAATCGTTCTCCACGAGTACCGCTCAATTGATACTATTCTTCGACTTGGGGGGTCGACGTTTAGGTACTGGCATGCGACGGCCTCGGTATGACTGTTACCGTTGCCGACGTCACGCCGTCGGTGCTGACCGCGCGGATGCGCTTTCCGTTTCACTTCGGGAGCGTCGCCGTCGATCGGAGCGTCCACGTCCTCGTAGAACTCGACGTCGAAATCGACGGCGGGCGCGAGACCGGCGTCGCGATGGGCGGGCTTCACCCCGGCTGGTTCTTCAAGGAGCCCGACATGACCGTCACCGCCGGCGTCGAGGCGATGATCGACTCTTTCAGAACTGCCTGGGAGGCGAGCATGGAAGTCGAGGCCGAGACACCCTTCGCCTTTCGGCGGGCGCTGTACGACGAACAGCGCCGCTGGGCCGCCGGTCGAGACCCGTCGATCCCGCCGCTCGCGTGGAACTACGGGGTAAGCCTCGTCGAGTGTGCCCTGATCGACGCCGCCTGCCGGTATCACGACGTTCCCTTTGCCCGTGCCGTCCGCAAGGGCCTCTTAGGCATCGACCCCGGCGCGATCTACGACGAACTCGACGGGATCGACCCCGCCGACCTCCTGCCCGACGAACCGACACGCGAGATCGCGCTTCGCCACACTGTTGGACTGACCGACCCGCTGACCGACGCCGACCTCACCGACTCCTCGGCCGACGAGCACCGCGACGACGAACGTCCCGACGGCGATCTGCCTCATACCCTTCGCGAGCAGATCGAAGCGTACGGCGTCGATCGCTTCAAAATCAAGCTTTCTTCGGACTCCGCACGGGACCGCGAGCGCCTGCGTCGAATCGCGGGCGTGCTCGACGATTCGGACCTCGACTCGTATGCCGTTTCGCTCGACGCGAACGAGGGCTATGGGACCGTTCGCGAGTTCCGCCGAGACTGGGAGCGACTCACGGGCGATCCTGCTCTCGATACCCTCCTCGACTCGCTGTTGTATGTCGAACAGCCCCTCGCGCGCAACGCCGCCTTCGGGCTGGAGACGGCGCGCGTGCTCCGTGAGTGGGACGAGGTACCAGTGATCATCGACGAATCGGACGACCGCCCCGGGAGCCTGAAGCGGGCGCTCGACTGCGGGTACGCCGGGACGAGTCACAAGAACTGCAAGGGCGTGTTCGAGGGCGTCGTGAACCGCTGTCTGATCGAACGCCGCCGCCGCACGGACCCCGAGGGGACCTACCTCATGAGCACCGAGGACCTGACGACGCTCGGGCCGATCGAGCTTTCCCAGGACCTCGCGGTGGCGGCGACCCTCGGGGTTTCCCACGTCGAACGCAACGGTCACCACTACTACCGGGGGCTCGATCCGTTTCCCGGCGAGATAGTCGAGGAAACGCTCGCCGCCCACGGGGACCTCTACCGACGCCACGAGGCGGGCTTTGCGACGCTCGCGGTCGACGACGGCGTGTTGAATCTCGATAGCGTCGTCGATGCCCCCTTCGGTCGGGCAGTCGACGTCGATTCGGATCGCTTCACGCCGCTTTCGGAACGGGACATCGACGATCTTTGAGAATAGGTATCGACGCGGATCGAACTGGATCGACGGATGCCGACCCCTGTCAACGAGCGCAGCGCTCGTCGAGCGACACGAACGGCTAAACACGGCGGCACGGAACCGTCGGTATGGCCGAAGACCAGCTGTCCGAACGTCCCGAGGCGAAACAAGGCTCCGAGCACGTCTGCGAGGCGCTCGTCGACGCCGGGATCACGCTTTTAGTTGGCCTCCCTGGCACTCAGACCCTCCCACTCGATCGGACCGTCGCCGCGCGCGAGGAGATGACCTACGTGATGGTCCGTCATGAAACGGCGATCCCCCACGTCGCCTGGGGGTATTACGAGACGAGCGGGAACGTCGCGGCGACGCTTACGGTACCCGGACCGGGCGAGACCAACGCGATGCACGGACTGAAGAACGCCGCCGAGGACGGCGTTCCGATCGTTCATATCGCCGCCGAGGTCGATCCCGACGAACGCGGCCGAAATCCGATCCACGAGATCGATCCGGACACCTACGACAGCGTAGTCAAGGAAAACGTCCCCGTAACCCGACCGTTCGACCTGCCGAGCGCCGTCCGGCGCGGCGTTGAGATCGCGCTCACGCCGCCGTTCGGCCCGGTCCGTCTCGGCGTCCCGAGCGGGTTTCTCGATCGGGAGATCGACGCCCCTCGCTCGACGACCGATCCCGAATGCTCGACGTACGACAACGACGCGGCGTTCGATCGCGCGACCCGCATGCTCGCCGACGCCGAACGGCCGGTGGTGTACGCCGGCGGCGGGGCCCGTCGCACCGCCGACGGACCCTGGGTGGTCCGCGCGCTCGCCGAAGCCGTCGACGCGCCGGTCGTGTGCTCGCACAAAGGCAAGGGCGTCGTCCCCGAGGATGACCCGCGGTTCTGTGGCGTTACCGGCGCACACGCCCCGACGGGCCTCCGGCGCGTTCTCGACACGGCCGATACCGTACTCGTCGTGGGCTCGGACTTAGACGGCGTGACGACCGATCACTGGGAGATCCCGATGGGTGAGTCGATGATCCAAGTCGACCTCGATCCCGCGGCGATCGACCGCTCGTACGAGGCCGACGTTGCAATCGTCGCCGACGCGAGTGAGGCGGGCGATCGACTGTTAGAGCGACTCGACGACGCGACAAACAGCGAGGATTCCGAAAGCCTCGGTGCTGCCGACGCGACTGAACACGCTGAGCACAACGAGCGAAACAAACGGGACGGGTGGAACGGACGGCAGGTCGCCCAAACTGTCCGCGAGGAGTATTTCGAGCACTTACGCGATCGGGACCTGCTCGGCGGGGTTGGCGAAGGGCCGCCGCTACGGACGCCCGCGGCCCTCCGGGCGATACGGGACGTAACGCCGCAGGCGACGCCGATCGTGACCGACGTCGGGGGCTTTCGGCTGTGGTCGATGCAGGCTTTCGAAGCCCACGAGCCTCGGACGTTCGTCACCGCCGGCTCGTGGGCCGGGATGGGTACTGGACTACCGGGCGCGATCGGCGCGGCGCTCGCGACCGGCGACGAACGGCGTTTCGGTGAATGCGATCGCGGCGATCAAGTGGTCTGTCTCACCGGCGACGGCGGGCTGATGATGTGTACCCAGGAACTCCACACCGCCGCCGAGTACGACCTCGACGTAGTAGTAATAGTGTCGGTTAACGACGATTACGGGATCATCAGCAAGTCGATGCGTACGGAGTACGGTCCCGAAGCACGCTTTCGATGGAACTCGCCTGACTTCGTCCGGGTTGCCGAGGGCTTTGGCTGTCGGGCAACGGGCGTCGAAACCGCTGCCGAGCTACGCGAGGCGACCGACGCTGCCCTCGATCGCTCGGGACCGGACGTGATCGCCGCCGCCATCGATCCCGACGAACCCTCAGCGACCGAGGCAGCCGAGTACGACTCGACGATCGAGTTGCCTTGACGCGCGACCGAGACGGCAACTCGGCGTCGTCACGGCGGCTGTGACGGGCTACGAGCGGTTCCGGGGCGCTACGACAGGTCGCCTGCGCCCCCCGAGTCGCGAACGACGGGTGCGCCTACGGTCCCGATTCGATCGACTTCTGCACGAACGGTATCGCCCGGCGCGACGACGCCCGCACCCGGGGTACCGGTCGATATCACGTCGCCGGGTCGGAGCGTCGCCGAACGCGAGCAAAACGAGACGAGTTCCGCGGGCGAGAAGCGCATATTGGCAACCGAATTCTCCGCGACAACGCTATCGTTCACGATCGTCCTGACTGTTGGATTGTCGAGGGCATCGAGGTCGGCACCGGGACTGCCGTTCCCGTCCGCTCCGTTCGTGCCGTCGTTGCCGAGAACCGTCACCCGCGACCCGGCGACGAGGAAGGTGTCGTATCCCTTCGCCCGCGTGAGAAATCGTGGATTGCGCTGAAGGACGTCTTCGGCGGTGCAGTCGATCACCGGCAGGTAGCCGGCGACGACCTCGCCGATCGCTTCGACCGGTACGTCCCGGCAGGTTCGGCCGATCACGACCGCGAGTTCGGCTTCAGCGGTCACACGATCGGAGATTTCGGCCGGCGGGAGGCGGATCGGCCCGCCGGGACCGGCGAGCGAGGTTCGTGGCTTGAGGAAGGTCGCCGGCTCTTCGGGACTGCTCTCGTCTAAGTCGGCGGCGTGGGCGGCGTAGTTCAGTCCGATCCCGAGCAACCGGCCGGGATCGAACGGCGCGGCGAACGAGAGGCTCTCCCCCGGGATCGGCGCGGCGGTCGCCGCACCCGGATCGGGCAGTCCCTCGGGCGCGACGCGGAGCGCATCGGCCACCGTTTCGAGCGCCGGGTCGGCGGCCGCGAGGGGAACGAACCCGCGCTCGTCGCCGAGCAGCGGTTCGCCGGTCGTCGCCCGTGCGAGATACCGATCGGCCGCACTGGAGGGCTCCGTTCGTGTCATCGTCGCCGCCGATCACTCCGGTCCATCGTCCTCGTGCCCGCCGCCGTCCGCGCTCCGGTCGCCATTGCTACCACTATTGTCGTCACTGTCACCACTATCGGCATCGTCGTCGGCCCGATCGGTCCAGAAGTCGAACGATCGGCCGGGCGCGAAGACGTCGATGCCGACGGCGGTTCCGGAGCCCGTATTCTCGATGCGGTGGGACTCCCAGGAGCCGAGCCACACCGAGTCGAACGGCCCGAGGGAAACCGATTTAGTCTCGCCGTTTTCCTCGCCGGTATAGACGGTGAGTTCGCCCTCGACGACGAGACAGACCTGTTCGTTCTCGTGGTTGTGGACCGGCGAGGAGTGCCCTGGTGGTTTCTCGAACCACTCGAAACTGAACCGATCGCTCCCCGCGAGCGATACCCGCCGCCACCCTGCCTCCGGTTCGTAGGTCTCCGCTGACGCGAACTCGACTGGCTCCATGCCGGCACGGCGACGCCCGTCGGTATCAATTTTCGCCTGCTTTCCTCGATCATGTCTCGTGTAGCAGCTTTCAGGAAAGGAGCCATCGAGACCGTCTCGAAAGCCCGACACGCTCGGCTTCTGCTCGCGGGCCGCACCGCGCGTCCGGTGGTCCGGCGTTCCATCGGGTCGAAGCGATCGGTCGCGTCGGCCGAACGAGCCACGCTTTGTCGTTGCCCGCTCACGCCGCGGAGTACCCGCCGTCGACGACGAGCGCGTGGCCGGTGACATACGAGGCGTCCTCGCTCGCGAGAAAGGAGACGGCGCCGGCGACTTCTTCGGGTTCGCCGAGGCGTTTCAGTGGGTACTGTGCCTCCATGCGTTCGCGGGCCTCCTCGGGGTTCTCGCGGGTCTCGAAGAACGCTCGCCCGAGATCGGTGTCGACGAATCCCGGACAGACGGCGTTCGCGCGCACCCCGTGGGGCCCGGCCTCGGCGGCGATCGCCTTCGTCAGCGTCACGATCGCGCCCTTCGAAAGCGAATACGCCGCCTGGGACGGGAGTCCAACGAGACCGGCGAGCGAGGAGACGTTCACGATCGCGCCCGTGCCCCGCTCTTTCATGCCCGGCAGCGCGGCCCGACAGCCGTTCCACATGCCCATTGCGTTGATCTCGACGACGCGATCCCGGGTGTCGAGATCGGTGTCTTCGAGGCTCGCCGGCTGATGGCCGATGCCCGCGTTGTTGACGAGCACGTCGGGCCCTGCCTCGCCGGTCGTCTCGGCGAGGGTCTCTTCGAAGGCGTTTGCGTCCCGAACGTCGAGGCGGGCGAATCGCGCGTCGCCGCCCGCGGCTTCGACCCGCGTAACGGTCTCCTCGCCACCCTCGCGGTCGACGTCCGTGACGATCACGTCCCCGCCCTCCGCGGCGCACTCTTCGGCGATCGCCCGTCCGATGCCCGCTGCCGCGCCCGTGACGAAGACCGTCTGTCCATCGAATCGCATATCCGACCCACCGACGCCGCCGATATAAGTATGAGCCGTCCGGTACCCTCATGCGCTCGTCCGCTTCTCCGGCCGCCGTCTCCTCGGTTCGGCTCGTTCGTTCGACAGGATGGTAGCGAGTCATGCTCCCGATCCGCTTGCGATCGGGAACTTAATCGTGATGGTCGCGACGGTCGTAATCGACCGCTACTCGGCCGCCATGGGGCCGGCGGCGCAGTTGTTCGGCCCGAGTTCGAGCGTTCGCGCCTCTTCCGTGTCGAGTCGTTCGAGGCCGAGGTTCGCCCTGACGATCCGTTCGTGGTTCGCCGGCCGCGCGCCGAGATCGCCGCACACGCGCTCGACGAACCCTCTTTTATCCATTTCGAATGCCGGGAGCCGGTCGCGTACGTCGCCGAGGCGCGCGATGTAGGTCCCCTCGCCGTTCGGTCGGCTCCCCTCGTCGTGATGGCCAGGGGCAAGCACCGTTCCGTCGTCGAACCGAGCGAGACGGGCGGTCAGGGTCTCGTGGAGTTCGCGTGCCAACGCCTCGGTCCGCTCCATGCCGTCCGCGTCTTCAGTGTCTTCCATGCCTTCAACGTCTCTAGCGTCTCGATGGTCTCCGGCGTCCTCCGCGCTGGCTTCTAAGTCCGGGCGGGCAATACCGTCGACGAAGACGCTGTCGCCGGCCAACAGCAGGTCGCCGAGGATGAAACCCGTCATCCCGGAGGTGTGACCCGGCAGCGAGACGGCTTCGAGCGCCGCGTCGCCGACGACGACCGTCCCGCCGTCGGCGACCGTCCGGACGTCGAAGGCCACGCCGCGGTCGGCGGCCCGCTCGGGGAGGATCGCTTCGACGCCTCGTTCGCCGAGTTCGCGAAGGCCGCTTACGTGATCGGCGTGGACGTGCGTGTCGATCGCGGCGGTCAGCGACGCGTCGTGTGCAGCGGCGTCGGCCACGTAGCGACCGGCGAACGCCGACAGCGGGTCGATAACGGCGGCCTGCCCGCTGGCGACGATCAGGTAGGACAGACAACCCGTCGCGGGCCGGCGGTACTGGTAGACCGTCGCCTCGCTTCCCACGCTCGCCTCGCCTCCCGCGATTTCGAGTGCATCGAGGCGACGCGCGGTATAGACCTCGCCCCAGGCGTCCATCCCCCCGGCGAGATTGTGGGCATCGATCCCCGTCTCGACCAGCAGGTCCGCGACGGTCGCGGAGACCTCGCCGCGCCCGCAGACGACGATCACCTGGTCAGTCCCGACGGTCCGCTCGGAGCCGTCCCCGTCGGTACGGTCGCTCACGTCGGCATGCTCGATCTCCCCCGTGAGGTCCTCGATCGTTCCGTTGACGTGTGCGGCCTGGAGCGTCACGAAGGGAATCTCCGTGCGCTTCACCCCCGGGCCGTCGATCGCCCACCGTTCGATTTCGTCGCGATTACGGACATCAAGGATAGTTACGGACTCGTCCCGGTCGAGTCGGCGAGCGAGATCGGCCGGTGATACGCCGTCGTCGGTCGCCGCCTCGGCCGAATCGTCGGCGTCGCTCATAGGGTCGGTAGACACCCGATAGCGATAAGCCGCCGGGTGATCCAGCGTTGCACTGACCGCTAGCTGATCGGTACTCGTGACTTCGTATCCCGAACCCCGACGCCGTGGCACCCGGTAATAATAGCGTTCAATTGAGAGGCGAAGGCCCATGCAGCCTGCCTCGGGTGGGACCGGAAGGGGCCAGGCGTTCACGGGCGCGAAGCGCCCGTTAGCTCGGGAGAGCGGAGCTCTCCCGTAGCTCGTCGACGGCGGGCGAAGCAAGCACGTGAACGAACAGCGTGAGTGAGCGCGCACAGCGAGCCCCCCGAGCCAAGCGTGTCGGGGGCTTCCGAGACGGTTTCAGCGAATCTCTCTCCGAGTGCTATCAAAGTAAACGGCACCCACGACCGGCACGAGACCTATGTGGATCGACCCCAACCGACGATCATGAACGGATCGGACGTCACCGCAGCCGTCGAGAGCGAACGGGCGACGCGACTCGACCGGCTCGGCTCACAGCAGTCGTTGCTCGCGCTCACCGACGCCCGACTGGACCGCCAGACCGTGTTGCTCGAAGCCGCGGCTGCCGAGTCGGTTGCCGAGGGAACCTTCCGGGTGTGGGCCGAAACCGAGGGGAGCGAGCCGGCTCGGGAAGCCTTCGCGTCGGTCGCCGAAACCGAAGCCGACCACACCGCACGCGTGCTCGCACAACTCGACGGCGACTCGGACCCCGATATCGACTCGACTCCCGACGCGCTCCACGAGTTCCTCCGGGGACTCGACAACACAGCGGCACGGATCGGCGCGGGCCTGATCGGCCGCCCGCTCGTCGCCGATCGCACGGCGTTGCAGGTGATCAACTTCTTCGTCAACGAGGCCGACGAGCGGCGGGCGGACCTCTTTCGCGACCTCCGGACCGACACCAGGGAGACCCGCACCGAAGGCGAGGCACTGCTCGATGCACTCTACGACGGCAGCACTGACGGCGATGACAAGGTCGATGGCGAAGACGGTGAGGACGGCGAGCGCGGCGCGAACGGAGCGAGCGAGGAGGGCCACGAGTGGGCCCGCGAGAGCGCCATAGAAGCCGTCGAAATCGCCTACGAGGAGTACGCCGAAACCTTGGAGGAAATGGGTCTCGATCCGCGACCGATCTGTTGAGGAGCCGTTGCGCTCGTGTCGCCGCTCTTCGGGGCGATCGCCGGGGTCGGAATCGGGAATCAGGGATCAAGCCGAACGGAGCGGACGGCCACGAAAGCGTTTAGCGCCGGGCCGGACAATCGCCGACGATGAGCGAGAGCGGGCGCGACGACGGCGGTGGATACGCTGATGGCGACACCGACACCGACGCCGAAGTCGAGAGCAAGGAGGAGATCGAACCCGGAGCCGAAGCCACGACCGAACCCGAAACCGGAACCGGCGACGCTCCGGGCGCTTCCGACCTCTCCGCCGACGCTACCGATACCAACGTCACCAACACCACTGACGCCAGGGACCGGACCGACACCACCGACGCCACCGACGCTGGAGATGGCACCGAGGAACCGGTCGAGGTGGGCGACAGCCGGCAGAAACGCGTCGAGGTGGTCGACCGATCGGGCGAGTCGACCGAACACGTCGAGGTCTACCTGCGACACGCCACCGACGAGTTCGTCGTCTCGCGTAACGACTCCTTTCTCGACGGCGAGACGACGCGCTACCGCAAGGCCGAGCTCGCACGCGTCGAGATCGCCCAGCACCACTCGGTGTGTTTCATCACGACCGCGACCGTCGGCGAGGGCGAGACGCTCGATTCCCTGCGGGGGTTTCGCGACGACGCGCTTCGCCGAACGCCGGTCGGCCGGGCGCTCGTCGGCGTCTACTACCGGGTCAGCCCGCCGATCGCCCGCACGCTCTCGCGACACCCGACCGCACGGACGACACGGCTCGTCCGTCGACTCGTGACGCGAAGCGGGACCCTCGCCCGCCGCCGGAGCGACGCGTCCTCGCGAGGGTACCGGGGCGTGCTCGCGCTGGCGTTGGTAGTTATATATGTTCTCGGGGTGAGCTGTGCGCTCGCCGGCCACCTCCTGATCCGGCTCCGCGAGTCGGTCGTCAGGACCGCGAGCGTCGGATCGGACGCCTGATCGACGACCCGTCCCGCAACTGTGTCGTCCATCGTTTATCGTTCCGTGTACGGTCGACGCGTACCGTGCGTTTCCCGCCGCCCGATGGCGCTGCGTACCACCCGCCATCCGTCGGTCGATCGACCGAGTTCCCGCTTCGGCTACGAACGGCCGAAGAAACGCGCGACGCTCCGGCGCGGGTTGAACCCGACGCCCACCCGACGTTCGACGGCGAATCCCCGCTTTTGGCCACAGGCGGCGAGGCTCGCGGCGAGGTCGTCGAAGTCGGCGTCCTCGTCGTGGAGCCGGTAGGCGTGAACGCGCCCGTGTTCGGGGTGGACGGCGATCTTCGGGCGGCCGAGGTAGCTGCCGTCGTACGACACCACCTCGTTCAGGTTCTCGTAGCTGTGCCAGACCACGCTATCGGCCTGGAGCAGTACCTCGTCCAAGCCGTGGATCTCGAGAATCGCGGCCATCCCTTTCGCCTCGCGACGGTGTTTCTTCGTCCCGAGCCCGAACATCGGCGTAATGTAGGCGTACTCGGCGATATACAGGCCGTCGTCGGCGAAGAACAGCTCGGCCAACCGCAGCGGGAACGAGCCGGTCATACAAAAATGTACGTGACAGTCGATCTCGACGGCGGTGTTCGGGAGGTCGTCGAACGCCGCGGGGTCGATATCGTCCAGTTCCGGCGGACCAGCCACGATCAGGCCTCCCCGCCGTCACGAAAGGCCGATTGGCCGAAGAGCAATCCACCGACGACGAACAACGCGCCGACGATCGTATCGATCTCGACGGCGACGTAGATCCCGATCGCGATCCCCGAAAGCCCGATCGCCACCGTTGTCCGAGTCCGTCGGGAGTACCCCGACTCGACCTGTGATTCCGGCTTCGGTTCCGCTACCGGCGTCGATGTCGATGTCGACGTCCGCCCCGATGCCGATCCGGCCGTCTCGGAGTCGGATGTGGTTCGCTCGTCCGTCCCCAGCCGGGCGTCCCCTCTCCGGTCGTCGATTCTGCCACCTCCAGCACCACCGGTATTGTCCTCGACACGGCGCTCGCCGAGGTATGTCAGGATCATCGCCCCGAGTCCGCAGACCACGAGCAGCGTCCGTGCCGTTGCCGGCACCTCGATGCCGAACGCCGCCCGGAGAACTCGGGGGAGGACGATTACGGCGAGGCCGCTGGTGTAGACGGCGAGCCGGCGGGCAGCGAGCGCTCGCAACAGCGAATCGAACCCGCTTTCGTCCGTGCGCGACGCCATTTCGCTTCCGTTCGGAACGCCGGCTTAAAAACGCGTGGTCGCGACCGGGGTGCTAGCGTCGACTTGGCAGCTTTGAACATAACAGACAGACGTACATAACGGTTCGAAAACCCCCGACGCGCTCGGCTTACGGAAGACGGTCCTGCTCGCTCCCTGCGGTCGCTTTCCGGGCTGCGACTTCCGAACTCTCACTCGCTCACGCTGTTCACTCGCGAGAATCGGGGGGGCTCGCTGTCGTTCAAAACACGCTTTGCGTCTTTTGTGATGTGGCAAAAACGCGGAGCGTTTTTGCTGCAAGCGGGAAATCTGCGATTTCCCGCAATGACGAGAGAGCTTCG
>PXRY01000073.1:13965-51568 GCA_003022925.1 Halobacteriales archaeon QS_8_65_32
TGCTCGGCGGGCAATCGCATAAACTCATACTACTCAATCGGAGCGCGGTGCGATCGGCCCAAGCACGAACACCTATTCGTGGGAGCAACCACCGATTGATCGTGCATCGAAACGATCGGGTACGTAGCGGTGGCAGCCATCGACGGGGGAGCGACACCCATCGAGTCGGCACGGACCGGAGCGGGCGAACGGGTGACTCGACCTGATGAGAATTCTCGGCGACGAGCCGCTCGCGGCGCTCGGAGGAGTCGCGAGCTGTGTCGGCCACGCGGTGACTGTGGGACTCTCGCGGGTCGTGAAACGCGATCCGTTCCTGTGGGTGTTCGGAGCACGCGCTGGCGAGGCCTTTGCCGGCAATGCGAAGTACCTCTTCTTACACGTCTGTGCCCGTCACCCCGAAATCCGTGCCGTCTGGCTGTCGACGAACCGGTCAGTCGTCGCGACGCTGCAACGGGCCGGCTACGAGGCCTACCGCACCGACTCGGCGCGCGGGACGGACCTGAATCGTCGGGCCGGCGTGACCTTTCTGACCCACGGGTTCGGCGACGTCCGGATGTCGTGGTCGGGCGGCGCGCTGTCGGTCATGCTCTGGCACGGCACGCCACTAAAGAAGATCTCCTGGGACGCCGACTTCGGCGACCGGCCGCTCGCCATCCAAGCGGCCGCATCGTACGCCTACCGTCGGTTCGACGTGCTGACGGCGGCGACCGACGCGACCACCGAGTCGTTCGTCTCGGGTTTTCGGGCCGATCCCGAAATCATCGTTCCGACGGGCTACCCCCGCAATGACGTTCTCGACCTCAACCACGACCACGATCGCGACCGCGACCGCGAACTGCCAGGTCAGTGGATCGGCGTCAGCGAGACCGTCCGCGGTCGCGTTCGCTCGCTGTCGCGTCGCAGGCAGGTCTGGCTCTACTTGCCGACCTTTCGGCGGATCGACGGCGCTTCGACCATCGCCGATCACGTCGACTTCGTCGCGCTCGATTCGTTTCTCGCCGAGCGAGGAGTCCACCTGCTCGTGAAAGCCCACCCGTTCGAACGCCTCGCGCTCGACGACGACCTGGACCGAGTGGAGGTTCTCCCCGCGGCGATCGACGTTTATCCCCTGCTTCCGCTGACTGACGGCTTGCTCACCGACTATTCGTCGATCCTCTTCGATTACCTGCTTCGCGATCGCCCGATCGTGCTATACCCTTACGACCTCGATCGCTACCGCGCTGAACGGGACTTTTATTACGAGTACGAGGCGGTCGCGCCCGGCCCGATCGCAACCGACTTCGACGAACTCCTCGGCGCGCTCGACGCGGCGATGGACGCCGAAGGGTCGGACGGCAGCGGAGCGCAACGCCAGTCCCGAACCCGGGACGGGACCGGAACTGGCAGTAACGATGGCGCGCACGACGCCGACCGCAGCGACGACGCCGAAAAGCGGGCCCGCCTGCGCAAGCGCTTCTGTCGAGTGGACGTAAACCGGTCGGAGCGAGTCTGTGAGGCGGTCTTCGAGCGCCTCGGTGTGCAGTAGTTACGACAACTACGTACGATAACGATGTCGGCGGCCGGGACCCGAATCCAGCGACCTCGCTCGGTCGCTGCTCGTGTCGCCAGCACACCGGGGATCGTAGGTCGTGGTACTGTTCGGTCTATAGATACAGATACTAAATCGTAGTAGCTCTTATACGGTCGTTTGTCATAGGTTTGTGCACGCACCCCTCAAATGATGAAAGCAATTATTCTAGCGGCGGGCGTCGGTTCCCGTCTCCGGCCGGTCACGCGTCGTCGTCCGAAGCCCTGTATCACGATCGGATCGAGACCGATCCTGGCTCATCAGCTCCGCGCGTACGCGAAAGCGGGGATCGGGGAGTTGGTCGTCGTCGCGGGCTACCGTGCTGGGGAAATACGCGAGCTATGCGAAACGGTCGCCGCCGAGTACGACGCCTTTTCGGTCTCGGTTATCGAGAACGGCCGGTACGACTCGACGGACAACATGTACTCCTTTTCGCTCGCGCGCGAGGCCGTCGACGGCGACGACTTCCTGCTCTCGAACGGCGACGTCGTCTTCGAGCCCGACGCAATAAAACGCCTCGTCGAAAGCGAGAGCGGGACCGAAGGCAGGGAGCGGAGCGGAAACAAGGACGGGGGCGACGGGGGCGGGGTCGGAAGCGCCATCGCCTGTGATACCGGTACCTACGACGCCGAAAGCATGAAGATAACCCTCGACGGCGAGGGGCGCATCGACCACATCTCGAAGGGGATCGAGGGAGCAGCGGCGTACGCGACCTCGATCGACTGCTATCGCTTCTCTGCTGAGTTCGGGACGGCGCTGTTCGACGAGATCGATCGGCGAATCGACCTCGACGCCGATGCGGGATGGACCGAAGCCGCGATCGATGCGCTCCTTGCGGACTTCGACGTCCGGCCGGTCGATATCGCCGGGCTTCGCTGGGTCGAAGTCGACAACCACGACGACCTCGTAGCGGCCGACCGCCTGTTCTCGTCGCTGTCGGCGCTCGGCGAAAAGGAGGCGGTGTTCTTCGATCTCGACGGCACCCTCTACCTCGGCGACGAACTCACACCGGGTGCCGAGGCGGTCGTCTCGGGCCTTCGCGAACGCGGCGTCGAGGTCTACTTCCTGTCGAACAACTCCTCGGCGTGGAAGACCGACTACGCCGCGAAGCTCGACGCGCTGGGAATCGACGCCGACCCCGAGAACGTGATCCTCTCGACCGACGGCGTGCTCGCTCACTTGGAGAGCGTGGGCGCGGCGGGCGTGTACGTGCTCGGCACCGAGGCCATGCGCAGGGCGGTTCGCGAGGGCGGCTTCGACGTCGATAGCGCCGACCCCGAACACGTCGTCGTGGGCTTCGACACCGAACTGACCTACGAGAAGGCGGCAGAAGCGACGCTTGCGATCCGCGACGGCGCGGATTTCCTGCTCGCCCACCCCGATCTCGTCTGTCCGACCCCCGAGGGGCTCGTCCCCGACTGTGGGGCGATCGGCGCGATGATCGAGGCTGCGACCGGCGAACGGCCGACACGAACGTTCGGTAAGCCCGGCACCGACATGATCGAGTACGTCCTCACCGAACGCGGATACGACCCGGCCGACGTAGCGATCGTCGGCGATCGCCTGGCGACCGAGATCAGGATGGCCGAACGGCTCAGCTGTGAATCGGTCTGTGTGCTCTCGGGGGACGCGACGCGTGCGGACGTCGAGGAAAGTCCCCTCCAGCCGACCCTCGTCGCCGAGGCCGTCGGCGACCTGCTCGACCGGCTCTGAGATCGAGCGGGACAGGACGAGAACCGTCTGCGAACGCGAAGACGGCAAACGGCCCGGCCACAGCGGTCCGCTCGATTCAGTCGTCGGCGTGTCGTGCAGCCTGCGATCAAGCAGCGACGGCGTCGCCGGCGAGCAATCCGGGGTAATCACAGAGCAGGCCATCGACACCGGCGGCTCGCAGTTCGCTGGCCTGCTGCGGGGTATCGATCGTCCAGGCGTACACCTCCCTGCCTCGTTCGTGGGCGATCGCGAGGAGATCGCGGTCGGCGAACGCGCCCGCGGGGATCTCGTCGTAGGCGTCGTTGAAGAACGAGGTGCCGGCAATCGCGGTGCGTGGCGGACAGACCAGTTCACAATCGTACCGGTCGGTGACCGCGAGTCCGTGCTCGATCGAATCCCAGAGGAGATAGCCCGCCGGCAGGTCCGGGGCATACTCGGCGAGCGCGCGCAGGGCCCCCTCGAACGAGGAGGTACAGACGACGTCGTGGTCGAACCCGTCGATCAGCCGAACGAACCGCTCCGCAAAGGCCTCCCAGCCGCGATCGTAGCGCTCGCGCTTGGCGTCAGTAAGCTCCCTGTAGGTACGGGCAGGCGCGGTGCCCGGTCGTTTGAACTCGACGTGGACGGGAACGTCCGCGGGGATCGTATCGAGGAGTTCCGCGAGCAGCGGTACCGTCTCACCGGTGTTCAAGACCTCTAACTCCCGGAGGCGTTCGAAGGGCGTCTCCCAGATCGGCTGATCGCCTGACGTGCCTGCCGTGCCCGGGGCGTCCGTGAGCCGGCCGAGACGGGCGTCGTGAAAGACGACGAGTTCGCCGGTTTCGCAAGGAACGACGTCGATCTCGACGCCGTCGGCCTGCCGAACGGCGGCCTGCTGAGCCGCGGTCGTCGTAGCGTCGGCCGTCGTGGTCGCCGCGTCCCCGAGCGCGCCCGTCGCCGCTCGCATCGCGGCGTGGGTGTTCTCGGGGTACGTGCCGGCGAACCCTCGGTGGGCGATCGAAAGCGGGTCGTCGACTCGGTTCGATGGAGGGCTATCGACCGAACTGCCCGCGCTCGCTACGGGTTTCATTGGTCGCGTACGCGCGGCTACAACCCTGACGCGTATGAATATTTTCACTGCAATCTATGTTCGACTATATTGTGGTCACGAGGGTACATATCGAGTGGTATTCACAACGAACGACCGGAAACCGGGGCGAGCAAACGGGACGGCGAACGGACGGGAGACGGCCGGTCGGCGAGACCGCAGGGCGAACGGCGAACGGGTGTGGCCGCAGGGACGCTCGTCGAACGAACGGGGCCGTGAGAGGAGGCGGTGAACTGGCGGACCGTCGGCAGCGGGTTTAGCAGACGGTCGGGCGGTCGGCGGTCACGCCGTCGACGCCGCGGCGGGCGAGCAGGCGGGCTTCGAGCCGCCAGTTCGCCGTCCAGGCGTTGACCTCCATGCCGAGGGCTCGCGCGCGTCGAACGACCCCCGTACACAGACAGAGCCAGCCGTTGGCGTGGACGTACGAACAGCCCAGATCGCGCGCGGTCCGGACGTCCGTTCGAGGGGTGACGTCGGCGAGGTAGGCGAGCGAAACCCCCGAATCCGAGAGGCTCGCCCGGCCCCGGTCCGATCGTTCGACGGCGTCGTTCGCGTACATCTCCGCGAGCGTGTCGGCGTCGAACGAGGAGACGATGACCTCGTTGTCGACGCTGTCGGCGGCCCGTATCGTCTCGGCGGCCATACCCTGCTCTTTGAGTTCGACGTTGACCGCCGTGTCGTCGGGGATCGCCGCGAGCGCGGCGTCGAGGGTAGGAACCCCTTCGCCGGAGCCGAGCACGTCCAGATCACGCAGTTCGGAACACTGGAGATCGGCGACGCGGCCGCTCCGGGCGCTTACTCGGTCGACCGCCGCGTCGTGGATCACGACGAGCTCGCCGGAGCGACACTGGCGTACGTCGATCTCGACGCCGCCAGCCCGTCGGCTGGCTCGCTCGATCGCGAAAAGGGTGTTTTCGGGGTAGACATCGGCGAACCCGCGGTGAGCGAACAGGCGCACGCCCGTACTCGATGCCGCGACCGAATAGCTCTGGCGAGGCATACTCGCCGCGCGAACTCGGGGCCGAGCCGTGGATGGCGAGGGGCTACCGAGCCGACCTCCGGTCGAGCGACAGGACGATCGACACGCCAACGGCAGCGCTTAGTCGAGCGACGAACGCTACTCCAGATTATTCCGAGTGGGGCTGGAAGGGGCCGACCACGTGGCGGCTTCGCCGCGGTTCGAAAGACGCCTCCGGCGTCTTTCGGTCAGTGCTGGAAATCGCGGATTTCCAGCTTGCAGCAGGAACGCTTCGCGTCTCTCGAACCACGACCGGAGGGAGCGAGCAGGACCGTCTTCCGTAAGCCGAGCGGGTTGGGGGCCTTCGAACCGTTTAGCACGACTCGCTTTTCGATCTCGAGCCCTCAGATCGACACTGCTAATCCAGGACGATCGACACGCTTTTTCGCCGCGTTCGCACACGGGCGGGCATGACCGACAGCGACAGGGACCGTCTGGAAGCGGTCTCGCCGCTCGACGGGCGCTATGCTCGGTACACCGCCGATCTCGTCCCCTACGCGAGCGAACGCGCGCTGATCGGCGCTCGCGTCCACGTCGAAGCACAGTACTTGCTCGCACTGGCCGATGTCGCCGAACTCCCCCTCGACCTCGCTTCGGACGAACACGAGCGACTGGGGGACCTCGCTGTGAGTATCTCGCTCGACGACGCTCGACGGATCAAACGCATCGAGACCGAGGGAACGGAGGACAGGCCGGCGACGAACCACGATGTCAAAGCCGTCGAATACTTCCTGCGCGACGAACTGAACGACCCCGAAATCGCCCCTTGGATCCACTTCGGGCTCACGAGTGAGGACGTCAACAACCTCGCCTATCGACTGTGCGTCCGCGGTGCCCTCCGGGACGTTTTGCTACCGGAACTCGACGCCCTGTGGGACCAGCTCGCCGACCTCGCCCGCGAGCACCGGGACGTCCCGATGCTTGCACGGACCCATGGCCAGCCCGCGACGCCGACGACCTTCGGGAAGGAACTCGCCGTCTACGCCGCTCGCCTGGACGACGCGATCGAGCGGATCGACGACGCGACCGGAAGCCTGGCCGGCAAGCTCGCCGGGGCGTCGGGGACGTACGGAGCCCACACCGTTGCCGCGCCCGACGTCGACTGGCGGGCCTTTTCCGAGGCTTTCGTCGAGGAACTCGGGCTCCGTCACCTCCCGCTCGTCACGCAGGTCAACCCTTCCGACGACCTCGCGTCGCTGTTCAGCGCGCTTCGTGGGGCGAACTCGGTGCTACTGGACCTCGATCGGGACGCCTGGCTCTACGTCAGCCAGGGCTACCTCGTCCAACGCGGCGGCGAGGACGAGACGGGCTCGTCGACGATGCCACACAAGGTGAACCCAATCGACTTCGAAAACTCCGAGGGGAACTGTTCGAAGGCGAATTCGGATCTCGCCTTTCTCGCGGAGTACCTGACGACCTCCCGGCTCCAGCGCGATCTCTCCGATTCGACGGTGAAACGCACGATCGGCACGGCCCTCGGTCACTGTCTGCTCGGCTACCGCAAGGCCGGGGCCGGGCTCGAAACGGTCGAACCCGACGCCGAACGGTTGGCCGCCGATCTGGAGGCCCACCCCGAAGTGCTCGGTGAGGCGATTCAAACTGCTCTCCGGCGGGCGGGCCACGCCGATGCTTACGAGCGCCTCAAAGCCTACACCCGCGGGCAGCGCGTCACGCGCGAGACGCTCGACGCAGTGCTCGACGACCCCGATCTCGACGTCGACGAGGCGACCCGTGAGCGGTTGGTCGACCTGACGCCCGCGGCGTACACCGGACTCGTGAGCGATCTCGTCGACGAACTCGACGGCGATCGGGAGGGGACCGATGGGTCGGACGCGAAGTGACGACGGCGTTACCGGGCCGGGTCCGACTCGTCAATGCCGGCTTGAGCTCTCAGTCCGCGAGCCGATAGTACACTTCCGACTCCCCGTCCCGTCGTTGAACGGTATTGCGTTCGGCGGTACCCTCCGCGACGAGGTCGTCGAGCGCGTCGGAGACGTCGTCGACGACGATGCCGCTCGCCGTGAGGTCGCCGACGATGTCGAGTAACTGATTGGGGAGGGACGCGAGCGTCTCGCCGACCGTTTCGAGTGCTGTCGTCTCCCCGAAATCCACCCCGTGGACGACCTCGGCCCGGGTGAACGCGTTGTCATGGTTGTCGCTGAGGAAGCTCAATACGAGATCCGTCTCCGCGTCATACTCGCCGACGGCAGTCGTGTCGGGATACCCATCGATCCCGTCGATCCGGCCATCGTCCTACTCCGACTCGGTGATCGGCATACAGGTCCCCTCTGCTGATTGATAATAGCCGTTTCGGGAGACGGGTCGCCGAGGTCGTTCTCGCCGTCGAAACCGGGAATCGAGGCCGAACACGCTGTTTCCCTTGGTCGGCGGTGCTACCGGTTCGCATCCCGTTCGACACGGGTCACGTCCGCGAGCGTCTCCCGGCGTCGGACGACCCGCGCGTCGCCGCCGTCGAGCGCGATTTCGGCGGGCCGGGGCTGGGAGTGAAACTGGCTCGCGAGTTCATAGCCGTACGCGCCGGCGTTGCCGATCGCGAGGACGTCCTCGCGTTCGGGCCGCGAAACCGGCCGGTCGGTCGCGAAGACGTCGGCGCTCGTACACATCGGCCCGCCGACCGATACCGGTTCGCGCGCGCGGTCGGGCGCGCTCGCGTTTCGAATCGCGTGATACGAGTCGAACATCGCCGGACGGACCAGTGTCCCTAAACTGGCGTCGACGCCGACGACGGTCGTCTCGGGGGTTCTTTTCGTCGTGTTGACCTCGGTAAGCACGAGACCGGCGTCGGCGACGACGTACCGACCGGGTTCGAGCCGTAGTTGCCCGTCGACGTCGCCGAGCGCTGCCCGTACTCGCTCGCGTACTTCCACTAGGTCGAGCGGCTCTTCGTCTGGACGGTAGGGAACGCCGTAGCCGCCGCCAATGTCGACGAACTCCAGTGAGCCGCTGGACTCGACCTGCCGAGCCGTCTCGCCGATCCGCCCGACTGCTCGACAGTGATCGTCTATGTCGTCGCCGAGAACGCCGCTGCCGACGTGGGCGTGAACTCCGACGAGGTCGAAGGAGTCGCGGGCCTCCTCGGCCACCGCCGGGACGCGCTCTGCGGGGAGGCCGAACTTCGCGTCCGCGCCAGTCGCGACCTTCTCGTGGTGGCCGGTGCCGATCCCGGGGTTGATCCGGATTGCGAGTCGGCCGTCGTAGCCCCGTTCGGAAAGTCGGTCGAGCGTATCGGTCGCTCCGGCGGTGATCGTCACCCCGGGATAGTCCTCGGCGAGCGAGACGGCGTAATCGATGTCGCGATCCGGCGGGTTGACCGCCGTGTACTGGCATTCGTTCGGGTCCGCGCCGGCGTCGATCGCCCGATCCAACTCACCCCAGGCCGCACACTCGATCGGTGCGCCGAGATCGATCAGTGCTGACAGCACCGCGCGGCCGGTGTGGGCCTTCGCGGCGTACATGACGTGTGCGTTGGGAAACGCCGCGGCGAAGCGGGCGTAGTTCTCGCGCACGCGATCGAGGTCGATAACGTACAGCGGCGTCCCGTGCTCGGCGGCGAGCGCCTCTAAATGGGTGTACCCCCAGTCGTCGAGGCGGCGAACCGGGGGGCTGTCGGCGTACTCCTTGAGTGTCGGAGCACCGGAATCGACATCGGAATCCGGATCGGTGTCGGCGTCGAGGTCGGAAGTCGGCGAACTCATTCGCGGAGCGCCTCCTCGCGCGCGGTGGCTTCGAGTGTGCGTTCTTCAACGTCGGTCGCGACCACGGCGGGCTTGTATGCGCCGCCGTCGAACAGGTCGTGATCGCCGACGTCCGATTCGACGAAGCGTGTGAACGCTCGGCGCTCGCGTGGTAGAGAGCCGTAAAGGACCTCTTCGGTGACGAGATCGTAGATCGGGATCCGCGGTGTAAGCAAGGTGTTTTCGCCGACGACCGAGTCGCGGCCGACGACGAACCCGCTCGTGACCCGACAGCCCGCACCCAGGGAAACGCCGTCTTCGACCACGACGGGCGCGCGCTCGACGGGTTCGAGCACACCCCCGATCAGGGTGTTCGCGCCGAGTTTGACGTTCTCACCGACCTGCGCACACGACCCGACGGTGTCACAGGAGTCGACGAGCGTGCCGTTCCCGATGTATGCGCCGACGTTCACGAAACTCGGACTCATGAGAATCGCGTCGCTACCGACGAACGCGCCCCGGCGGATCACGGTCCCGTCGGGCGTGTTGCGGGTGCCGCGCTCGGCTAAACTCGCCGTCTCGCGCAGCGCCAGGACGTCGTGGTAGGCAACGCCGCCGTGCTCGCGGGCTTCGGTCTCCCGGAGGCCGAAATTGAGGAGCACGCCGCGCTTGACCCACTCGTTCGCTTCCCAGGTCTCGCCCACCCGCTCTGCGGCACGGACATCGCCGGCTTCGAGCGCGTCTAAGAAGCGATCGAGAACCGCCCGCTCCTCGCCGCCGATGTCGCTCGTGGTCAGTCCGTCCTCGCGGCGCTCGTGGAGGGCTTCGATCTCGGCTTCGAGGTCTGCGTCGTCCGATCCGTTCGCGTCGTCCGTGTCCTTGCGGTCGGAGCCGGAATCGGAACTCATCGAAGCACCTCCGCGAAGTCGTAGATACCGGGCTCGCGACCGGCGAGCCAGACCGCCGCATCGAGCGCGCCGGCGGCGAACACCCGGCGGCTCTCGGCACGATGCGTGAACGAGAGGACCTCGTCGTTGCCGGCTAACAGTACCTCGTGCTCGCCCCGAACGTCCCCTGCGCGACGGACGTGGACGCCAATCTCGCCGGCTTCGCGCGGCTGGATGCCCTCCCGACCGTACGTTCGCCTGCCAGCTTCCCCGTTCGAAGCGTCAGCGTTGCCGTCGCCGTTCTCGCGGGCGGTCTCGATCCGATCGAGGAGCGTTCCGGCTGTTCCGCTGGGCGCGTCGCGCTTGCGATTGTGGTGGGTCTCGGTGAGTTCGACGTCGTAGCCGGGCAACGCTCCGACGACCCCCTCGACGGCCGCGCCGAGTGCCTCGACGCCCCGGGAGAAGTTCGTCGCGTGAAGCACGGGGATCGGGTCGCTCGCGGCGCGGAGTCGCTCCGACTGGGCCTCATCGAACCCGGTAGTCCCGGAGACGAACGCGGTGGCCGACTCCGCACAGGCGTCTGCGTATCCGACCGCCGAATCCGGCCCCGAGAAGTCGACGAGGACCTCGGGCCGTCGCTCCGCGAGCAGGTCCGAAAGGTCGGCGGCGGCCTCGATCGGGACGTCGCCGACCGCCTCGACCGCCGGGTCGCGGTTGACCGCGAGCACAGTGGAGAGTTCCGATCGATCGGTTGCGGCGTCGAGCACCGCTTCGCCCATCTGCCCCGTCGCACCGGTCACTGCGAGTCGGAGACCGTCGCTCCCGCCGCCCGTACCGGTCGTTCCATCGGTCATCGTTCGACCCCTGGCTCCGCGGTTTCGGCAGTGTGTTCGCCCGTTCGTTCTCCCTCGTCGTGGCCGCCGCCCTCGTCGCCGCCGTCGAGATCAGTGAGGATCGCTTCCAACTCCGGCCGCAGTTCCGCAGAAAGGCGGCTCAGCGGCGAGCGGGTCCTGGCCGGCGAGAACCCCCGGAGCTCAAGGGCTTCCTTGACCGGAATCGGGTTCGTCTCCCAGAACAGCGCGCGCATGAGCGGCCCGAGTTCGCGATGGAGCGCCCGTGCTCGGTCGTAATTTCCGTCGAGTGCGGCGTGAACCATCGCAACCGTGCGCTCGGGTTCGACGTTCGCGACGACGCTGATCGTCCCGGTTGCCCCCATCGACAGCGCGGGCAATGTCAGCGCGTCCTCACCGGACAGCACGTCGAAGGCCTCGTCCTCGGTGCGCTCTAACACCTCGCCGACGCGGCCGAGATCGCCGCTCGCGGCCTTGTACCCGCGAACGTTCTCGTGGCTCGCCAGGTTCACGGCCGTCTCGACAGCGACGTTCCGGCCCGTGCGTCCCGGCACGTTGTAGACGACCTGTGGGAGATCGATCGAGTCGGCAATCGCCCGGAAGTGTGCTTCCATACCTGCCGGTTCGGGCTTGTTGTAGTACGGCGAGATGAGGAGCAACGCGTCGGCACCAGCGTCGGCCGAACGGCCGGCGAGTTCGATCGCCTCGCGCGTCGAGTTCGAACCGGCCCCGGCGATCACGGGGACTGAGACGGCGTCGACCACCGTCTCGACGACGTGGACGTGTTCGTCGTGGGTCAACGTCGCCGACTCGCCGGTGGTTCCTACCGGAACCAACCCATCGACGCCGGCTGCCTCCAGTCGTTGGGCGTCGGCGCGGAGTCGTTCGATGTCGATGCGGTCGTCCTCCAGGAAGGGCGTCGTCATCGCGGGGTAGACGCCCCTGAGATCGGTGTGTCGTGTCATGTGTGGCGGTCGTGGTTCGTCGTGGTCGTGGTTCGTGGTCCGCGGTCGTCGGGACAGTGGAGTCCGTTCGACGTCGATCGCCGATCGGGGTTTCCGTGCATCGAAAGCGACCCGCGACGGGAGCGCTACGCCCGCCGGGAGTCAGAAAATCAGGACCGCTTCGTCTTACGGACCGCCACACGCCCGCGGCTCGCGAGGTGGCGACCACGGGACGGTGGGATTCGCATACCGCAGCGAGGAGTCGCTGCGGATTTAGGTCTTGTGTCGCGTGCGATACCTGCCGGCGGCGTAAGCGGCGGCGAAGGGAGCTTGCTGTAATCGAACGCTCCGGCTTCAGCGAATGAGACCGCGAGAGCGGATATCGTTCGTCGGTTCGCGACGGCCGTGAGCGACCGGAGTAACAACTCACTTGAGCGAGAATCCATCACTGTCGGTATGGAAGCGGTCCACCCCAGCCAACGCGTCGCGGTTCTCGCCGACGCGCAGAACCTCTATCACTCCGCTCAGAGCATCTACTCGCGAAAGATCGACTACGCCTCACTGCTTGACGGTGCCGTAAGCGACCGCCGGCTCACCCGCGCGATCGCCTACGTCATCCGTGCCGATTCGCCCGACGAGGAGCGGTTCTTTCACGCCCTTACCGGTATCGGCTACGAGACGAAGATCAAGGATATCAAGACCTTCGGCGACGGCTCGAAGAAGGCCGACTGGGACGTCGGCATGAGCCTCGACGCCGTTTCGCTCGCGCCCCACGTCGACACCGTCGTTCTCTGTACCGGCGACGGCGACTTCGCCCGGCTGTGTACCCACCTTCGTCACGCCGGCGTTCGCGTCGAGGCGATGGCCTTTCGCGAATCGGCCGCCGAGGAGTTAGAGGAAAGCGTCGACGGCTTCACCGATCTCAGCGAGGACCCGAACCGATACCTTCTGTAGCCGGACGAACCTCGAACCCTGGAGCACGGACTTCGGGCCCGAACCTCGGGTCAACCCGACGGCAGGGTCCCGACGGCCTGGCGGTTCCGTGACGGACGAAGGGAAAAAGGCGAGGAGAACAGAACTGCCGGAAGGCAAACGCCACGGAGCGGTCGGCCGGAGGACGAAACGAACGACGGGTCAGGCGAACCGGGAGAAACCGCCGAAAGCCGTTCAGACGCCTTTCGTCGCCGTACCGATCAGTATCGCGCCAACGGCCATCCCGACCGCCGCGAGCGAACCCGCCAGCAGCGGCACTGCCGAGGACTGGACGACGGCGAGGATGAGTAGGGTGCTGATCACCAACACCGCCGTTCCGATCGCGCTGCGCTGCTTCTCCCCGCTCATTCGTGCCAGGTTCATATCTGTGATAGGGTATGCAACGATATAAATCGCTCCAAAAGCGCTCGACGAGGAGCGAATCACGACTACGATCGATCGTTACTGATTCGTTGGTTCGACGACCGACTGATAACCCCCGAACGAACCCGCTGAGCGAGCGCGCTGAACCGGCTGAGACCGGGTGATCGGCCGAACGAGCGCTACGGATCGGGACCGAGGCCGACGGGTCGAACGGGAGCGTTTTCACCGGCGGCCTTCGAACACGAGGTATGGCCGCCACCGGCATCCCCCAGTTGCGGGCTGTCGCCGACTACCAGTTCGGGGCCGGCGCGGGCGCGGCGCTGTTTCCAGCCGACGAGGAGGGAGCGACCGAGATCAGGCGCTCGACGAGCGGCCGCCCCCAGCAGGTACTCGCCGGAGCGGGACGGATCGTCTCCTACAACGTCGACGGCCGCTTCACGTTAGGTCTTGAGGGCGGACGCAGGCTAACGAACGTGTTTCCGGTCCCGCGGTGTCGGGTGAACGTCGGAGCCGAGAGCGTCCCGTTCGTGTGCGACGGGAAAAACGCCTTCTGCAAGTTCGTCCGCCGGGTCGACCCCGCGATCCGGTCGGGCGACGAGGTGCTCGTCACGTACGACGCCGGGGACGAGGAGGACACCGGAACCGGGAACGACACCGACGAAACCGTCACGAGCGACGAAACCGCCGAGACCGACGGGACTACTCGGGACGAGCCACACGGGAAAGCGGATGTCGAACCGGGAACCCTCCTGGCCGTCGGTCGGGCGGAACTCGCCGCCGATACGATGGCGGACTTCGAGACGGGAGTGGCCGTAAAGATCAGGGACGCCATCGGAGCGACGGAGTAGACGAACGGACCTCCCAACTCTCGCTGCCGACGACCGAGCAGTCAGGCGACCGGCTGAGACGGCACTCGGTCGATCGAAGCCGACGAAACCCGTCCTGGGAAAGGCGAGTAGACGGGACCGGTCGCGAGCGCCTCGCAAGCGGACGGGGAAACCGACCCGTGAACTGGCCTCCGGCCCACGAGCGGAGGCCGAACGCCTCGGGGCTTTCGAGCCGTGCTGTATTCGTCGTTCTATTAGCCGAACGTAGCGGTGTCTCCGAAACGAGCAACGAGAGACGAGAAACGGAACGGATCGTCTATTCAGCGTCGTCGGGTTCGAAGTCGAGCGACGCGGAGTTGATACAGTAGCGTTTGCCGGTCGGGTCGGGGCCGTCGTCGAAGACGTGGCCCAAGTGGCCGCCACAGCGCGCACAGAGCACTTCGATCCGTTCCATCCCGTGGCTGCGGTCGACCTCGGTCTCGACGTTCGCCTCGCTCGCCGGCGCGAAGAAACTCGGCCACCCGGTACCGGAGCCGAACTTCGTCTCCGAATCGAACAGCGTCGCGCCACAGCCCGCACACGTGAACTCACCGTTGCTCTCTTCATCGAGCAAGTCGCCGCTGAACTTGGGCTCGGTCCCCTTCTCGCGAAGGATGCGATATTCCTCCTCGGAGAGGACTTCCTCCCATTCGTCTTCGGTCTGCGGTAGTGACTCGGCGTCGCTTTGTGCCATATTAGTCGTTAGCGACGGAGGTGTATATACGCTCGGGGAGCACGGTTTGCTCTGCGCTCGGCGCTAGCGCGCCTCGCTCGGCAAAACCTGCAATGGCCGCAGTAAAGTGATTCGAGAGAGCTTCGCTCTGTCGCGATGTGGCGAAAAACGCGGAGCGTTCTCGCTGCGGGCGGGAAATCTGCGAGTTCCCGTAAGGTCGTGAGAACTGCGAAGCAGTTCTCACTAACCCATGAGAACTCCGTTCTCGTGAACGCCGCCGGATTCCGTCGGAATCCGCCTGCATAGGCGAGCTTTGCTCGCCGACGACGGGAGAACGGAGTTCTCCCGAACCACGCGGGACTCGGAGAGTCCTGCGGACTATGCGACGGACCTCCAATCCGTGACCAGAAGCCGAGCGTGTCGGGGCTTTCGAACCGTTCGGCACGACCCACTATCCTATCTCAAGCCTGCAGATTAACACTGTCCATCGTAGCTGCGATATACTTATTCGCCGGGCGAACACGATCACACCACCGTGCGAAACGTCGTCGTTTGCTGTCTCGATACCGTGCGGAAGGACTACTTCGACCGGTTCGCACCCCGGCTCGTCGCCAGTGCGGATTCGAGGTTCGAGGACTGTCGTGCCGCGAGCGGGTGGAGCGTTCCGAGCCACGCGAGCTTGCTTTCCGGCTCGCTCCCCTCCACACACGGCATCCATGCCTTCACCCCGCGATTCAACGCGCTCGATACCACGGAAACCTTCCTCGATGACCTCCCCGACCACCGTTCGGTAGGCGTGAGCGCGAACGTGTACGCGAGTTCGGCGTTCGGGTTCGACACGCTCTTCTCGGAGTTCGTCGACGTTTGCGCGACCAACGGTATCCCGACGGACTCGACCTGAAGGAGTTCATCGATCGCCATCCCGACCGCGAGCCGACTCCCGGTCGCTACGCCGACCTCCTGCGAGCACTCCTCGCGCACGATCACCCCCCCGAAGAGCCTCGGAAACGCCGCCTGGCTCGCCCTCGATGGGTTCGCGCGCGAAGGTCCTCTTTCCCTCCCGACACCGGTCGACGACGGCGGACGAACCGTCGCGCGAACGCTCGAAGAGCGGATACGGGGGGTCAGAGCCGGTCGTCGCCTTCATCGACTTGATGGAAGCCCACGAGCCACACCGCGATACGCTCGGGTACGACCGCTCGCGCTACGCCGGGACGGTACCCCGCGGCTGGAGTTCACAGGGACTCAAAGCCTGGGACGTCGTGGACGACCCGGCAGGACACGCGGGGGCGATCGAACGGTATCGTGCGCTGTACGGTGCTTCGATCGAGTATCTCGATCGGGTCGTCTCCGGATTCATCGATCGGCTGCTCGACGCGACCGACCGGGAGACGACCGTCGTTCTCACCGCGGACCACGGCGAGAACCTCGCGCTGCCGGCCGATGACGGGCTGTTCGGCCACGTGACGAGCCTGAGCGAAGGCGTGATTCACGTTCCGTTGGTTCTCATCAATCCGCCGGCCGGATACCCCGAACGGATCGAGGGGACCTTCTCCCACCTCGACCTGCGCCGGCTGGTCGCCGGCCTCGCCCACGGGGAGACGCCCTCGGTAGCGAACCGGCGCGGACCGGCAGCCGCGGAAGTGATCGGCGTCACCCCGAGCAACGACCCCCTCGTAGAACGCGATCCCGACCGATGGGATCGGCTCGTGCGATGCGTCTACGAGAACGCAGCGAAACACGTCTGGGATAGCCGTGGCGACTATACCGAGTACGAGATCGACCCTGAGCGACCGTGCTGGCAGCGTCGAGCGGACGTTGACGCGGACGTGAGCGCAACGAACGCCGACGTGAACACGGACACGGACACGAACGCCTCACCGCCGGCGTGGGCTACGGATTTCTTCGCCGTCAGAGCCGGTGAGTACCGCCGCTCGGTCGCCGCACCTTACGACGACCGGGTAGAGAATCGGCGCGGCGGCGTCCTCGATCCAGGCGTCGAACGTCGTCTCGAAGAACTCGGGTATCGGTAGCCAGCGATCGATCGCCCGAACAGTCGGCTGCCGCCCCAGTCCCGGAATCGACTCCGAGTGCCTAATAGGCTGATAACTAATTTCCAGAAGAAACTAGCGTAACGAAGTGACGCGCGACAAGATCCTGAAGCGGTGGGTGAAACAGCCCCCGTCGGACCGAACATCCAGGACCTGCGCGACGCCGAACGCCTTTCGGCCTGGGACCAACTCGGCGAGCGCAATCGGGTGCTCGACATCGCTTCGGAATCGAACGTTACCGCCGGCCTCGATGCCGATCACGTTACCCGTCTCGACTTCTCGCCCGACGCGATCGAGTACGCGAGGGAGGTCCTGGGTACGGACGTCGATCGCTACGAGGTCACCGGCCCTGAAACGCCCGACCTGCCCTTCGCCGACGACGACTTCGACGGCGCGGTCTCGATCGGCCCCTACGATTGGAAGTTCCTCGACGTTCGCGGCCTGACGGACGAACTCCACCGGGTCGTCGCGCCCGAGGGCTTGCTGGTGTTTTCGGTGCCGACGCCGTGGTCGCCCTACGCGACGCGCAACTGGAACAAGTACCGGTATTTCACCTCCAGGGAAGCCCTCGCGCTGGTCTCGCCGGACTGGCGGCTCGCCGACGACGATCTGGTCTTTCAGTATCCCTCCTACAGCCACTACGCGATCAACTCCCTGCCCGACCGCTACCAGGAGCCGTTCGTCGACCTCGCCTGGGACCTCACCGACCGACTGACCGCCCGCGACTGGTGGGGCTTAGCCTCCTATCTCGTTTGCGGCGTCTCGCCGCTTTCGTACTCGACGTACCTCGATCGGGCGCTCGACTGCCTCTTTCGACCGACCGACGAGAACGGCTTCTGGGATCCGAGAGAAAGGGAAGATCGTCCGTGCGCTCGACTACGACCTCCACGGCGCTGCGGTCCCCCGAGCCGATTCCGTGCCGGCGTGGTCGGTCGACGATTCGATCCAGTGGCGCTACGCGCCCTTCGCGCTGTTAGGCGCGATGCGATGGCGCACGTCGGCGCTCGGATCGACCGACTACGACGGGAAACTGAAGCGCCGGCGCGTTCGAAGGTGAGGACCCTCTCGCCGGTTCGAAACACTCCAACTGTCTCGACGTCGCGCGCGATCTCTACGTCTACTCCGAAGAGCGGTTCGACTTCGATCACGCCGAGGATTGTCTGCTAGCCTTCGGCTGGTCGCATCTTCACGAGCGCGAGCGCCAGCGGGCACGCGGGGAGGCACACGAGCGAGCCACAGGATCGGGCGACGGCGGGGACGGCCCGACTGAGGGCCTCAGGGATGCCCTCGACGACGCGCTCTGGGCGATGAACGACCGGCTCGGGAGCGACGGGCTGTTCGCCTTCGAGAACCCGACGACGCGCCGGCACCAGAACCAGATGTACGCGCTGTGGGGCTTCTGTCGAACCATCGATGTGCTCGACAAGCCGGGCTATCTCGACAGCGCACGGCGCGTGCTCGATCGCGCGATCGACGAGCGGATGCGCCCGGACGGTGCCTTCGTCTGGGAGGACGTCCCCCCGAGCCGACGGCTCCGCGATGCGGCCTCGAAGCGGTTGGGTGGAGGGCCGCCACACTGGAACTTTCTCTATGAGTGTCACCAGACCTTCTTCGTCAACGCGGTGGCCGAGTACTACCGCGCGGGCGGGACGCGCGAGTACGACCGGGCGGTCGGCAAGGCGATGGCGTGGATCTACGGCGACAACTCCCTCGACACGGATCTCGTCGAGCTATCGACCATCGGCGTCCCGATGCGCCAGGTGACGACCGACGGCCGCATGGACGCACGGGGACAGACCTACAAGGGCTCCTACGAGGTCGGCTCGTACCTCATGGCGCTCACGAACCTGCTCGCGGGACCGTGGGGTATCGAGTCCAGAGGCGAGGGCCCCGACGCCGGTATCGTCGATGTCGACGACGGATGGTGGGCCGAGACGCCGGCGTCGACATCCGCATCGACGTCGACATCGACTCGATCGCGGTCCTGATCGGCGATTCGACGGCCGATGTCCGGTACTCCGGTATCCTTTTGCGTCGGCTGGCCGTGAGCCGAGCCATGGATGCCGTACTCGATCACACGATGATGCGCGTCGAAGACTTAGAGACCTCCGTCGACTGGTACACGACTCATTTCGACTACGAGGAGAAAGGCCGGATGGAGGCAGACACCTTCACGAACGTCTTCTTAGGCCCCGAACAGGTCCACGAGCAGGGCGCGGTGCTCGAACTCACCTACAACCACGACGATCGGAGCTACGACGTCGGCGACGCCTGGGGCCACGTCGCGGTGCGAGTGGGCGAGGACGAACTCCAGTCGTCGTACGACGAACTGATGGATGGCGGCGTCGACGATTACCGCGATCCAGAGAGCTGTGATTACAACTACGCGTTCGTCAAGGACCCCGACGGCCACGAGATCGAAATCGTCAAACGCGATTACGGCGAGAGATGGAGCCTCGATCACACGATGACCCGGGTCGAGGACGCCGACGAGACGATCGGCTTCTGGACCCGCAAGTTCGAGTACGAGACCCAACCCGAGGGCAAGTGGGAAGCCGATTCGTTTGCGAACTACTTCGTCGCGCCCCGGGACAGCCCGAAGGAAGCGATGAGCGTGGAACTCACCTACAATTACGACGGCCGGAGCTACGACGTCGGCGACGCCTGGGGCCACGTCGCGGTGCGCGTCGACGATCTCGACGACGCCTGGGACACCCTCATGACCAGAGAAGCAGAAGACTACCGCGATCCCGAGAGCTGCGATCACAACTACGCCTTCACGAAGGACCCTGACGGCCACGAGATCGAAATCGTCCGTCGATAAAAAACCAGGAACCAGATCCTAAGCTTGGACCCGAAAATCCAGAACGCCTGTCCGTACGGTTCGTCGCTGTCTTCGTTTCTTATCGGCTCTCAGTCGGCTTCGTCGCTCGATTCACCGGTCCTGATTCGCTTCTCAGCGGCCTCCAGCGCCGCCTCTCGGTCGAAGTTCTCGATCAGGTCGTCGAGTTCGGCCGGCGAGGTCTCACTTAGTTCCCGGGCGTAGTTCGCTATATTCGGAATCGCCCGGAGGACGTCGTCGATTACGGGTACCGCTGCGCTCCGCGGCGACCGCGAGAGCGGGTTGAGGTCGATCACGATCTCGGTTTTCCCCATCGCCGCGAGCGCTTCGGCGCGATCGCCGTCCTCGATCGGTACCAGAACGACATCCGCGGCGTAGATCCCCTCGGCGGCTACCTTCCCGCGCTCGCTCGATAGCCCGGGGATCCGTTCGGCTGGCTCGATGCCTAAAACCTCCTCGGCACCGTGCTCGCGGAGGTGGGCGGCGATCCGCTCGACGCGTTCTGCGGTTCGATCGAACAGGTTCACTTCGAGTTTCGCGCCCGTTACTGCGGCAAGTGCAACGAGTTCGTCGGGACAGAGCGCCGCGGCGTTGCCGTTTATCGACAACACCGGCCAGTCGGCACCCAGAAGATAGGCCGCCGCGACGCGTTCGGCACGGGCGGCGCTCTCGATCGTCTCCTCGCCTAACAGGTAGTCGAACGCCTCGCCGCGGCCTTCCGCGATCAGCCCCTGGTGGCTCGTGATCCCCGCCTCGACGCCCGCCTCGATCCGGTGGCGGGTCACGAGCGACTCGTAGCGCGGGTGATCGGCCGGTATTCCCGCTTCGTTCTCGGCTTCGGTTCCGGTCCCGCCGTCGCTCTCGCTCCCGGTCATACTGCCCGTAGACCGCCCTTCGATCGGTCGGGTTATCAGCGCGGTGGTTCACGCGGCCGGCTCCGCCCGAGCCACGATCGGATGCCGGTCACCAAGAGTCCCGACACGCCGGCCGGCCGATCGACCGACGTTCGTCGCCGTAATGGGGTTCGGTTCCGCCGGCAACGTTCAGTCGGCGAGCGTTGCGCCGGGCGGGTAGATCCGACAGACGGCGGGATCGTAGCCCGCATCGGTGAGTCCGGTTCCGAGCGAGACGACCGTCTCGCCCAACATCCCCATCGCCGCCTCGCCGCCGGTCCCCGTGACGTCTGCGATCGTCTCCTCGACCTGTGGGGTAAGCAATCCGGTTTCGCGCGCGAACGTTCTCGATACCGCCATGAAGCGCTCGATCGTCGGCTCCTCACGGAGGTCGGTGAGCGCGCGCTCGCCAACCTCGGTGATCTCGTCCGTTCGGCCACCCAGGACATCCGCAGTCGAGAGCGACCCGAAGCTCACGTACTCGATCCGCCCGGCGGCCGGGATGCCGTCGAGTTCGCCTGTACCCGGCCCGCCGGGTTCGAGCCGGAGGGGCACGCCGCCGCGAGCCTGGGCCACGACGTCGCCTAAGCCGGTCCCCGCTTCGATCTCGGCGGCGTGGGCGATCTCGACCAGGGTGTTTTCGGTGTGCGCGCGGTCGAAGGCGGCGTTGACCGCAAGCGCAGTGCCGAGCGCCGCCGCGCCCGAGACGCCGAAGCCCGTTCCCAAGGGGAGCGGCGTCTCGATCTCGACGCGAGCGTCCACCCCGAGTGTCGCCAGGACGTTTTCGGGCGCGTCCATTGCGATCCGTTCGCCGCCGAACGAGATCGAACGTTCGGCGGCCGGCGAGACCGTGGCCGTCACGCCGTCTGATAGGGCAACGCCGCCGCCCCGCGAACCCGCTACCGATGGGTCGGGGTTTTCGGGCCGGTGCACACTGAAAAAGCCAGTGACGTGGCCCGGAACGAACGCGCGCGCCGCCTCCTCGGTCATCGGTCGGCCTCGGGAGGCGGTCGGTTTAACCGTTACAGTTTCTACGCGGATCGATCGAACCCGGCTCGCGACCGGCACTCGCCTTACTACCGATCGACCCGCTTTCCCGAGAGCGTCGGGCGGAGGCGAGTCGAACGAGCGACCGGAAAGCGACCGGAAGGCTAGAGCACCCTCTTAGAGCTCCCGGACGCCGCTCCACTGGGTGACATCGGGGCCGTCGACGCCGCCCTCCCAGGAGGGTTCGGTTCGCCTCCCATTGACGAAGTAGCCGTACCGTTCGTCGTTGACACGGATCTCTACGTGTATATCCTCGTCGTCTCGCCAGCTCACCCACACCTCGTGATCAGCGTCGCCCAGCGGCTCGGCGGGCGCGAGCGGGTCGCCGCCCGCGGCGACGTGCTCGACGTATGCTCGAAGCCGGTCTTCGAACCCCATGGAACGTCCTCGATAGCCGGAGGAATAAACCTTGTCCAGTGTCAACAGGTGGCTTCCGTACCGGGACCGGAACGAGAACCCTCGGATCGCTGTGAGAAGCGTTTCGTCCCCGTCGGCGGACGTTCGCTCGACCTGCGAGTGCCGGCATAATTCCCTCACGGGCGTGGCTTTTTCGATTCATACAGTATAACTACCTCCTCCAATGAGCACGCAACCGACCGATCGGAACGATCGAGGAGCGACGAACGCCGACGCCGACGCTGCCAGCGCCGATCCTATCGATGTCACCGATTCCGATACCGCCAGCACCGGTGCCGCTAACGCTGACGCCGAGTCAGTCTCGCCCTCTACGTCCTCGGAGACGATCCTCTCGCGGACGATCGAGGAGGGTTTTTCAGAACTCGAACGGCCCTCCGACGGCCTCTTTCTCTCGGCGCTCGCCGCCGGCCTCGAACTGGGGACCGGCTTGTTCTTCATGGCGATCGTCTGGACGTACACCACGGGGATCTACGCCGAACCGACGCGGGAGTTCGCCGTCGCGCTGGCGTACGCGAGCGGGTACGTCTTCGTCGTCCTCGGCCGAACTGAGTTGTTCACCGAACACACGACCCTCGCTTCGCTCCCGGTGCTCGACGGACAGGCCTCCCTCTCCGAACTCGGCCGATTGTGGACGGTCGTCTACGTCGGCAACATCGTCAGTACGGCGGCGCTCGCCGGCTTCGCGGTCGTGCTCGGGCCGGCGCTCGGCGTCGTCAAACCGACCGCGTTCACCGGGATCGCGAAACTCATTACCGTCCATTCGCCCTGGGTGTTGTTCGTCGGCGCTGTGTTCACCGGCTGGCTCATGGGGCTTCTCGCCTGGCTCGTCGCGGCCGCCGAGAACGACGGCGCGCGGGCGTTTCTCGTCGTGCTCATTACCTTCGGGATCGGTATTTCTCACCTTCCGCACCCGATCGCCGGCAACGTAAAGGTGCTCATGGGGTTGTTCGCCGGTTCGGGTGTCTCGATCACGTTCTACGGGGTCTTTCTTGCGACCACGCTCGTCGGCAGCGTCGTCGGCGGGACGGTCTTCGTCGCCCTGCTCAAGTACGGCCACGTCGTCCGCGGCGAGAGCGACCGCGATGTCACCCCCGGTCGGTCCTGAGCTCCCTTCAGCGCGTCACCCCCGAGAGGAAGATCGCCGACGCGAAAGCCGTCTTACGTTCGGACGCCTGAACTAAAGCGACCGAGCTGTCAACGCCGTTAGGGCAAGTCCTCTCATTTGAGTACGAGTTCCGCGCTAGCCGCGGCCACCGATGCATCGAAGTCCTACGAGAGCGTTCCCACCCAGCGGATCGAGTCGGCAATGGAGGAGTTCAACCGTTCATCCGGCGGGTTGTTCCTCTCCACGCTATCGAGGGGCCTCGATGTCGGGTTTCGGTCCGCTATTGATCGCGGCGATATTGACGCTCGTTAGCGGCGTTTACGGCGAGCCGCTCACGGAGATCCCCACGGCGAACATGCACTCGATCGGCTTCGTCTTCATCGTGCTCGGCCGCACCGAGTTGTTCACTGGACACGCTACAGTAACCGTGTTGCCAGTGTTCAACCGGCTGGCGTCGAGCGGTACTGAGGAGCCTCGGTAGGAAAGCCGGCCGGAACCGGAACCAGGACGGGGATCCTGGGGTATCGGCCCGTCAGCGATCCGTCGCGGTCAGTCGTCGGCTGACGTCGGTGACCCGAGATACGCCTGGCTCTGTGCGGAAGCCGGCTCGTCGGACAGGAATCGCAATAACAGAAATGCGAAGGCGAACTTCGCACCGACATCGAGCAGACTATACAGCCACGAGGTAATCGCAATACCCGTCATCCCCGTTCCGAACAACGCCAGTCCCTCCGAGCCGATCGCCCAAACCAGCGGATAGCCGACCCACAGCACGGCCGTCAGGTTCCGGAGCGTACCGAACAGTCCCTGGATGTCACGCTCGCGTTCGAGAACGTCCCGTGGCCACTCGACCAGTAATACGTAGAGTACGACTACAAAAAAGGCCGAGCTGATCAGAAACCAGAACCAGCGCAGCCAAACCGCCTGGGTGGTGAGCGCGGCGGCGAGTCCGGTAACACACATCAGTACGTCGAAGACGATCGCCGTGGCGATCTTCGTCGGGTGGGAACCGGCAAGCACCCCGAGTGCCAGGAGGATCAGCGGCGTCGAGAACGTCCAGGTGAGATACCGTCCCCACAGCGTGACGGTCTCCCCGCGACCGGGAATCTCGACGACGCCGATCGTGAGGCCGCTCGCGAGTCCGAGGTAGCTCGATATCGACACGGCCGGGATACCGATTGTTGCGATGAAGATCAGTTGCACGCGCGAGTCCCCGACGTTCCGACCCATATAGACGAACAACAGCGTGGCAGCGCCCATGAGCGCGATCATAACCCACAGCGAACTCGAAAGCAACGGGTTCGACAGTGCTTCTCGTACCGGCGGTTCCAGTTGGAGGGGAACGGTAGCGACCGTTCCGACGAACGAACTCAGTACGCTCATACAGCCCCCTATCAACGTCGGACGACATTGAACGTCTCGCTTACGACATATAAGCCGCGTTCGAAGGTACTGGAAAACACACCGAACGTTTCGGTCGCGGCTACCGGCACTGCCTTCCGACCATTCACTGTCCTCGGACCCGTCGTGATTGTCCACTCGAACGAGGATGCGACGGCTTCAGTCGCTCTCGTCGTCCGCTACCCTCTCGGACCCGTCGTGATCGGGATCGGGGTCGGGGTCCGACGACCGACCACGGGCGCACTCACAGGCTCAGTCGTCGCCTATCCGGCGCGACTCGCAGCGAGTCTCGCCGGCCTCCGATGTCTTCGCCCCTACGGGCCCGGACGTCGGCGATCTCGCGGGAACACGGTCGCAGCGAGCTGGTCCCACTCGTTATCGACTCCTTCGCCTATGGGCTCAATCGCTGCTTGTCTCGCGGGAACAGGACGGCTTCGCGGATGTTCGGCAGGTCGAGCATCGAGGTGACGAGGCGTTCGGCACCGTAGGCCCAGCCGGCGTGTGGCGGCATGCCGTACCTGAACATCCGGGTGTAGTAATCGAACGCCTCGGGATCGAGCCCTTGTTGTTCGAAGCCCTCGACCAACTGTTCGTAGCGGTGTTCACGCTGGCCCCCCGAGACGAGTTCCATGCGCGGGTGCATCAGGTCGAAGCCCTTCGACACGTCGGGGTCCTCGGCGTAGTCCTGGATGTAGAAGGGTTTGATCTCGCTCGGCCAGTCGGTCACGAAGTAGTGGCCGTCGATAGCGTTCCCGAGGGCGTGTTCGGCTTCGGTCGTCAGGTCGTCGCCCCAGGTGAGTTGTTCCGTCAGTTCGCCGGTGGCGTTCGCCCGTTCGATCGCCTCCTCGTAGGTGAGGCGTGGGAACGCGTCGTCGGCGAGCGCGAACTCGGCCGGGTCGTACCCTAAGACGTCGAGTTCGGCCTCGCAGTTCGTCGCGACCGCGTCGTAGGCGGCGCGCAAGGTCCCCTCACAGACGTCCATTGCCTCGTGATGGGTAATGAAGGCCGACTCGAAGTCGATCGACGTCGCCTCGTTCAGGTGCCGGGGGGTGTTGTGTTCTTCCGCGCGAAAGATCGGGCCGATCTCACAGACCCGTTCCAAGCCGCTGGCGACCATGAGCTGTTTGAACAACTGCGGGGACTGGTTCATGAAGGCCTCGCGGCCGAAGTAGGTGATCGGGAACAACTCGGTCCCGCCCTCGGTGCCGGTCGCGACGATCTTCGGGGTGGTGATCTCCGTACAGCCGACCTCGCGAAAGTACTCCCGAACGGCTCGCAGCGCCTCGGCGCGGATCGAAAAGATCGCCTTCGTCTCGGCGCTTCTGAGGTCAAGCGTCCGGTTGTCGAGTCGCGTCGGGAGTTCGGCGTCAACCTTGCCCGACGGGTCGAGGGGGAGTTCGGGCTCGGCGGGCGCGAGGACGTCCACTTCCTCGGGGACGACTTCGACGCCGGTCGGCGCGCGCTCCTCTGCTTCTGCCTCGCCGACCACCGAGACGACGCTCTCTCGGGTGACGCCCGTCCCGGTTTCGACGAGGTCATCGGGGAGTTCGTCCTTCGCGAACTTGACCTGGATTCGCCCGGTTGTGTCCCGGAGGATGAGGAAAGCGATCCCACCCAAATCGCGGATTTCGTGGGCCCAGCCGGCGATCGTTACCGACTCGCCGGCCAGGACGTCTGCGGCGTAGGTTCGGTCCTGCATGCTCATCGCTTCCCGAGGAACGCTCTTAAGCGCCCGCATCTACCGTGACGAACACCTCGTCGGCACCGCCGCCACGCCGCCGCACTGCCGGACTGCTGACCTCACTTACAGCGTCAGCGAGCGGTAGACGAGCACCGGCACGAGTCCGAGCAGCGTCAAGCCAAGCGCGAGGGTGAGTCGGCTCGGGTCGACGCGTTTCGCGAGCCGCCAGCCGCCGAACGCGCCGACGAGGTACGCGCCCGCGACGGCGAAGACGAGCGGGACGGCGATCGCCCCATCGAGGGCGTAGGAGATCGCCGCCGCCGAGGCGATGAACACGACGGCGACCTGCGTGGCCGCGAGCGCGGCGATCATCGGAATCCCGGCGAGCACGAGCGCGGGTGGGACGAGCGCCGCGCCGCCGATGCCGAACAGGCCGCCCGCCGTCCCGATCGCGAGGCCGATCGTCCCGAACACCGCGATCCCGGCGAGGGACGCCGGCGCGACGCCGGCGCCGGGGCCTCCGAGGCCAGCGTCGGGACCCCTGGAACCGCCCCCACGATCGAGATAGCCCCGCTCGCTGCGGACGATCGTGAGGCCCACGACGCCGAGCAACGCGCCGAGCAGCAGGCCGAACAGCCGCCGGGAGACCGCGGCGTTGAGCGCAACGCCGACCTGCGTGCCGAGCGCGCCGCCGACGCCGATGGGAACCGCGAGCGCCCAGTCGATGTCGTCGGAACTGGCGTAACCGGCCGCGCCGAGCGCCGACCCGCCGACGAAAGTCACGCTCGCCGTGCCGGCGACGACGGCCTCGGAGAGCGTCGTGAGCCCATACAAAGCGGCGACGACGAAGATCCCGCCGGGACCGACGGCGGTGACGAGCACGCCGCCGACGAACGCGATCGCCGTGAGAACCCCCAGAAGGATCGGCTCCATCGCCTTCGGTCCGCCGCGGAGCGCCTAAGGGCCTGTGAATCGCTTCGCCGTTGTCTGGCGCTTCCATTCACATCTCCGACGAGCCGAGCGGATTCGGGCGGATTCGACGAGTCGGATTGATCCGGCCATGTGGGAAATCGAACGAACCGAACGAACCGAACGAATCGAACGAATGAGGGCGTCCGCTACTCGATCGTAAGCGAGCCATTCTCGCCCTCGCCAGTGTCCTGGCCTTCGTCCCATTCGAGTTCGAACTCGACGCTAAGTTCGGGCGGGCCGCTGCCGGTTTCGCGTTCGGCTTTGACCTCGAAGGTCGGCCTGGACGGTACTTCTAGGGTCATGTCCTGGCTGCCGGCACTCAGCGCCAGCGTGCCGTCACCTTCCAGCCTGCCGGCAACCGCACGCAGGTAACTCGCGATCTCGCTTCGATCCATCCCCTGTTCGGTCTCGAAGAGCACTTCTTCGGGCATAATATCTAATACCGTATGACATGAGGGTATGGCGTTTCTATAGTGTTGCTATCTAAGATTAGTATGGTGGGATGGAATGTGATTCTGTTGCGGACTAGTAATATCTTCTACGAAGGTTTATTCGAGACGCATTACTACCGAGAGACGTGTCGGCACGCGATCTTTCGCTTCGGTGGGTGGCAGGTTTTCCAGCATTTACATTGCACAAATACGTATAGACAGTTCTACTCCACATAGAGAAATAGAACATCTCCCGGAATTTAAAACTGGTATTGCTGACGAGCTAGATGTAGGATATGGACAATTAGATTCAAATCTAGCTGATATGATTTCGTTACGCCCTATTCACCGATCCCGTAATGTGCAGCCCTCAGAGACCGATTCAGGCCGGGGAACCCCTTTATCGGAATTAATTGGAGGATCATGTCACTTTCTGTTTAGATCAAAGGTCTGGAGCGGATCGGAAGCAGACGTCAATGGACAAAGGAGACAGGTGTACGTGCCGACAAGTGTGGGCGCGCTAGCTCACTGGAGCGACAAGGGAATCCTACTTTTCGAAGGTCAGCGGAATGCTGTCGAAATGGCTCAGGAGGACTTGCTTAACAGATTGAGTAACCGAGTGAACTTCAGTCGCATTGATTTCGATCATGACTTTCTCCTCTGGCTTATGTGCATGTGCGAATTAACCGAAGAGATTCCCTCCAGTCTCAAAATACTGAGTGTGCTTGGTGGCGGATTTTCTGACGAGAGTGGTAACTCCATCAGGATCAGAGGAGATAACTCTCACAACAAAGATACGACAATCCAGACCTCCCATGCTGCTATATTAAAAGGCGGGGAAATAGATCGTATTCGCGTACTGTTTTCTTACAATGACGTGCCTTTTCAGACGCTCATTGATAGAAGAGGAAACATCGAGATCGACATTAGAGAAGTTGGAAACACCGGCCCAGGAAACATTGGTCAAAGCATACGCCATACTAGCAGATAGCGTAGCAGAACTGTTCTTGGAGTGGGAAAAGATGGAACCCGACAGAAAGTATCCTTCGCCGAGTTATCTAGTAGACATGTATCAGGTTGTCTCTGAATCTTCAGGTGCTGAATCTATATTCGGTGATAAGACGTTTATGTTGGATAGTGTTATTGAATATTTCACTCTCAAACGAAACCCGAAGACATCTTCAATAGCTGACTCAGAGTCTGAACGAGAAAGCAGAGATGTCATACAAACCCCTGAAGTGAAGGGATATTCAGCGGAATAGATCTTGGAACTGCCTTGGAAACTGTCGAGTCTCATGTTTTAGAGGCGAAAGCCAAACTTCCAGAAAACATCGGTGATATTGCAAAGGAGGTAGCTGCACTGGCGAATCATAAAGGCGGTGTACTCATAATAGGGCTAGCTGATGATGGCACATTAGTCGGTCTGTCTGACAGTAGGAAAGCCGACGAAAGAGTAGCTGGTGTGATTACTCAGTCCGCTGAGCCTCCGGTCAACGTAGAGATCATGCAAAGATCAGTTGAGGATACTGATTTACCTATCGTTACGGTACCTCAAATAAACAATACGCCTCGCTCGGTTAACGGTTTGTATTATAAGCGCGTTGGGACTACTGTACAGCAACTAAGCCCCGATGAACTAACGCAGCCAATACAAAGCGAGGAAGATAATGAGTAATAAGTACTACTGGGCGTCCTTGGCGCCTCGGACGGTCTCTTCGACCGCTTCGACGCCGGCGTCGTGGACGAGATCGCCGACGACGACCGCATCCGCCTGCGTTCCCATCTCGTAGGCCGCCTCGTACTCGTCGACCCCCCCGCCGTAGAACAGCGTCGCTTCATTCAGGGCCTCCCGGGCCGCGCCGACGATCTCGGGGTCGCCGTACGTCCCGGAGTACTCGACGTAGACGATCGGCTGGCCGAACATGCGTTCGGCGACCGTCGCGTAGGCGGCGACGTCTTCGGCATCGAGGTCGCAGTCGGCGTCGGTGTATTCGGCGACCGACGAGTCGGGATTGAGGACGATGTACGCCTCGGTGAAGGTCCGATCCCACTCGACGTTCGTGTCCTTGACCCAGTAGCGATGCGCGCCGGTCGTCCAGAAGACGTCGCCAGCGTTGAAGACGATCGGGACGAGATACCCGCCCAGTCCTTCGGTGTCGATAACTGCGCCGGCGTGGGAGGGCTCGATGTAGCAGTCGACGCCGTGTTCGGCACAGGCGGCCGCACACGGCTCTGCGACCGCGCGCATGTTCTCGGCCGTAATGTCGAGGGTTCCGCCGATCTCGATCGCGTCGGTCCCGGTTCGACAGACGTCCGCGAACGTCTCCCCGTCTGCGAGCGTCTTGTCGGGATCTACCTTCACGACGTGATCCCAATCGGCCCACGGCCCAGCCATGTCCCCCTACATCCGAGGCGCGAACAAAACCGCTTCGCTCGCCGTCCGTGCCGACCGCTCCGAACGAAACGCGACCGCGCTCGCTCACACACCGTTTTGCCCGCGGAGCGAGAACGAACGACAATGAAGGTCATCAAGGACAGCGTTCACGATTACATCGAGGTCTCGGGGATCGCCCGCGCGCTGCTCGACACGCCGACGCTCCAGCGGTTGCGCCACATCACCCAACTGGGCACCGCAGGCTACGTCTATCCCTCGGCGAATCACACCCGCTTCGAGCACAGCCTCGGGGTCTATCATCTGGCGAGCGAGGCCCTCTCCCACCTCGGGGTCGAGGGTAGACGAGCCGATCGCGTGCGGGCCGCAGCCCTGTTACACGATGTCGGCCACGGACCGTACAGCCACTGTCTCGAAGAACTCGTCCACCGCCGCACCGGCAAGTACCACGACAACGTCGCCGACCTGCTCGCCGACGGGCCCGTCGCCGACGCGCTCGCGAGCTACGACCTCGACCCGGCAGCGATCGCCGATCTCGTCCGCGGCGAGGGCCGTTTAGGGCAGCTCGTCTCGGGCGAACTCGACGTCGACCGGACTGATTACCTCGTTCGCGACGCCTACCACACCGGCGTGCCCTACGGGACGATCGACCACGGGCGACTGGTCCGGGAGCTCCGATACGTCGACGGCGAGTTGGTCTTCGGGGAGGGAAACGTCCAGAGCGCAGAAAGTTTGCTGCTCGCCCGGGCGCTGATGAATCCCACTGTCTACAACCACCACGTTACCCGGATCAGCAAGGCCATGCTCCAGCGCGGAGCCGAACGCCTGCTCGGGGCGACCGATCTCGATGGGACCGAACTCCGCCGGATGGACGATCACGACCTGCTCTGCGCGCTGCGGACGACCGAGGAGACGGCCGAGGACGCCCGTCGACTCAGCACCCGCAATCTGTACAAGCGGGCGATCTGGGCAGAGATGGCCGACGTTCCGGGGGACCTGCTGGACGCCGGTCACGAGGCGGTCCGGGACGCCGAACGCGCGATCGCGGCCGCGGCGGACGTTCCTCACGAAGACGTGCTGGTCGATGTCCCGGCGAAACCCGAACTGACCGAATCCTCGGCGCGCGTTCTCGTGAACAGCGAGGTCCGACCGTTGAGCGAGCAATCGACGCTCGTCGGGGCCTTAGAACGCGTCCAGCACGAACAGTGGCGGCTCGGGGTCTACGTGCCCGCTCCACACACCGAACGGGTCGGCCGGGCCGCGGTTCGAAAGTTGGGCCTCGATATCGACGGCGCGCTCGTGAGCGACACTCGACCGGGAATCAACGCAACGCTCGCCGAGTTCGAGGGGTCGTAACCGGCAGAAACGACACGACCGTTCGTCCGCTCAGTCGTCGATACCGGCGGTGTTGATCGCGCTATCGAGTTCGAACAGCTCCTTTGTAACGGGACCGTCGCGGATCCGATACCGCTGTGGTCGGGTGTCCTCGACGTCTTCGACGAGGCCGACGTCGACGAGCACGTCTACGTGACGGCTGACGGTCTGACGAACGACGCCGGCGTGCGCTGCGAACTCGGTGACTGTGGACTCGCGCTCGGGCGGCTAGTCGAGCAGCACGTCGACGAGCAACGGGACGCTCTCATGCTGGGTAAAGGAGAGCCACCCGCTCGGGTTCTCTAGTTGCGCGCGTTTCGTCTCTCGAAGCGTAGGTGAATCATGTGTCATCCGAAGGATCGCTTGCATCGTCAATGACCCGCCAGGGTTGAATACCCCCCGGACGAAGGGCGAGCATGGAGATCGAAGGCACCGTGATCGCCGGCCGGGCCTTCGAGCCGGTCGAAGGGCGCGTCGTCGCCGAAAACGGGCGAATCACGGCCGTCGAAGAGACCGCGACCGATTCGACCGATATCGTCCTGCCGGCGTTCGTCAACGCCCATACCCACATCGGCGACTCGCTCGCGAAGGAAGCCGGGGCCGGGCTCTCGCTCGACGAACTCGTTGCCCCGCCGAACGGTCTCAAACACCGCTTGTTGCGCGCGGCCAGTCACGAGGAGTCCGTCGAGGCGATGGCCCGCACAGTCGAATTCATGCAACGAGGGGGGACGAGTGCCTTCGTGGACTTCCGCGAGGGCGGCGTTTCCGGCGTCGAGGCGTTCGCGGAGGCCACCGAGGGGTTCGCGATCGACGCGATGGCGCTCGGCCGCGAGTCCGTCGAAGCCATGCACGCTTCGGACGGGTACGGTGCCAGCGGCGCGAACGACGCCGACTTCGAAGACGAGCGCGAAGCGACCCGGGAGGCGGGCAAACCCTTCGCGATCCACGCCGGCGAGCGCGACACCTCGGACATCGACGCAGCGCTCGCGCTCGATCCCGATTTGTTGGTTCACATGGTGCATGCCGAACCCAACCACATCGATCGGGTCGGGAACGAGGGGATCCCGGTCGCGGTCTGTCCGCGCTCGAACCTCGTGACCGGCGTGGGACTCGGACCGGTCGAAGCCCTCGCCGAGCGGACGACCGTCGCGCTCGGCACCGACAACGTTATGCTCAACGGGCCGTCGATGTTCCGCGAGATGGAGTTCGCCGCGAAGCTGTTCGATCTCTCGGCGCGCGACGTCTTGGAGATGGCGACGCTCGCCGGCGCGGGGGTCGCCGGCCTCGATCGCGGGGTCATCGAACCCGGCACGGAAGCCAAGTTGTGCGTGCTCGACGGCGACTCGGCCAATCTCGCCGGGGCACAGGACGTCGTTCGCGCGGTCGTCCGGCGGGCCGACGTGAACGACGTCGTTCGAGTGATCTACTGACTCACCGGTGTGACGGCGGGAGAGCCTTGCCGGCAGCGACCGCCCGTCGACGGTCGTCGTCCGTTGCGAGTTCGAGGCGGTGAGGCCGCCTCGCGAGGCCCGCGAGGGAAAGCCAAGCGTGTCGGGGGCTTTCTGCGATCCCGTGCCCTCCCGTATCCACTATCGTTGAGCTAACAGCACTTCTCGGATCCGGCGGTAGGCTTTTGAGCCCGCTCGGTGTCCGTTCATTCGGTATGGAACACGGAGTGACGCATATCGAGGACGTTCGGGTCACGGACCTCTCGGAGGTAGCGGAGATCCCGCCCGATCACGACATCCGCGCTGTCGGCGACGCACTCGGGGTAGAGGAGACCAACGCCAACGTCTGGTATTTCGAGCCGGGCGACGAAATCGGCTATCACGCCCACGCCGACCAAGAGGAGTTGTACTACGTCATCGAAGGGGAGTTCTCGCTCAAGCTCGGCCGGTCGGGCGAGACCGAAACAACGGCGGTCGGCCCGGGGACCTTCTTCGCCGCCGGCCCCGAGGTCGGCCACGGCTACCGGTACACCGGCGACGACGTGGGGATCGTCCTCGCGATCGGCGCGCCGCCGGTCGAGAACCCTGGACTCGACCCGCACGACCTGGACGACGCCGGCGAGTAAGCTGATCGTGCTGGCGAATCCGCGGGCGTAGCAGTACCCCGTCACGACCGTCGCGTGCTTCGAGACTGCTACACGACGAACTCCGAACGCTACGCCAGCGGAGTGCGTTCGACGACGGTACCGTCGACGGTCGGGTACTGTTCGACGATCTCGCCGCGTCCGACGTCGCCGTCCTCTACCATCTCCTCCAATAGCCACCAGGCGAGTTCGACGTGCTCGGATTTCGCGATGTAGAACTCCTCGGGTACCCCGAGGTCGGCCAATCGGTCGGCGCTCTCGGCGGTCTTGCCGTACACCAAAGTACCGTCGTCAGTTACCTCGTCGAACTCCCGCCCGATTCGCTTCGCCATCCGTTTCAGCCGGTTTCGGTGCTGGGCGGCGTCCTTGAACACCGACGTACAGAAGTAGACGTTCGGGTGTGACGCCATCTCCAGCGCGTCGTGACCGCCCTCGACGGCGCTCATGTGCCCCTCGCGGAGCTCGAAACCCGCCTCCTGCATCCGGCGGTAATTCCCATCACTCATCTCGAACTCGTTGACGTTACAGAAGTCCGCCGCGCCCTCGTCGAGGAACGCCGTGAATTCGGGTTCGGCACGGATGCCTGGTATCTCGAACGCTGGGGTCAGGCCCTCCTCGCGCGCGACGTAGAGGATCTCCTCCCACTCCGTTCCATGCAGGTCGCCCCAGAGTTCGTACGGCGGGTGAAAGCGGATCTCGTCTAAGCCCGCTTCCGCGAGGCGGCGCATGTTCTCGCGGCCGCCGGTGATCCCCGTATAGAGGTGAGTGTGGTGGTCGGGACCGAACTCGTCTTTCAGGAGGCGGAGGTACCGGCAGGTTTTGGCCATCGCCTCCTGGGGTTCACCACCCGTGATCGACGTGCCGAGAGCACCCATCCGCTCGGCTTCCGCGAGCACGTCGTCGTCCGACTCGACTTCCCGCTCGTTCGCGTACACCTGGGTGACGTTCTTGCGGTTCTCGCCGAGCGGGCAGTAAAAGCAGTCGCGCTGGTCGCAGTAGCCGTAGACGAACAGCACCATCTTGCCGCCCTTGGCGCACTGTTCACAGCCCTTCGAGAGCATTCGTTCCCAATACTCCGCCGTCGATCGTCAAAAGCCGTGCGGAACAACGTGGACACGGGCGGCGTTCGACCCGGGCACCCCTCGACCGACGGGTCAACACAGCGTAGCGGCGTCGCGTATCGTCGCGAACTCCCCGTGGAGGTGACAGAGCGCCGCGTCGTGGCTCTCGCGTGCGCTCAGGCGAACGTCACCCGGTCCCTCGCGGTCGAACGTCGCCGTCGCGTCGCGTACGACTACGACCTCGAACCCGAGGTTCGCGGCGGTTCGTGCGGTCGTCGAAACGCAGTGGTCGGTCGTCAACCCACAGAGCACGATGCGGCCCACGTCTCCCTCACGCAATCGGTCTTCGAGATCGGTGTCAACGAACCCGCTGTTCGTTCGCTTTCGGATCACCGGTTCGCCTGCCTGGGGTTCGGCGACCGATTTGAACGCGTTCCCGGACCGATCCGGCCGCAGCGGCGAGTCCGGTTCGGTCGAGTCGTGAAACAGGTGAACGATCGGCCGGCCGCGATCGCGCCACGCGTCGAGCAGGGCCCCGATCCGTGCCTCGGCTTCGGGGTTGTTCCGCTCGCCCCAAGCCGGGTCGTCGAACCCCCGCTGGACGTCAACGACCACGAGCGCCTCGCGGTCGTCGCGGTCGTCGCGGTCGTCACGGTTGTCACGATCGCTACGGTTGTCACGATCGCTGCGGTCGTCACGGTTCTCGTAGCCCTCGTTCGCTCGGTCGGGACGCTCGTTCATACGGCGAGTTCGATCGGGCAGGTCTCGTGGCTTGCCTCACCTTCGGGGAGCATGTATTGGTCCCACTCGTGGCTCGCCTCGTCCTCCCAGTCGCCGATCGCGGCGTGGGGCGCGACGTCGTCGTACTCGTGCAACCGCTCGTCGATGAACTCCCGGGCGTGTTTCCCGGCCACGGTGTCGCCCGTCACGCCGGAAAAGACCTCGCGGGGTTGGACGGTGATCTCCAAGCCGTGGGGCGTGTAGCGACTGCGCCGACGCTCGTAGAAGGGCGCGCGTGCGGTCGGGAAGATCGGCTCGCCCCCGAAGCAGAACTCCCATTGGTGGTGATCGGGATCGGTCGGGATATCGGCGGGCCAGGGCTCGGGGTCGTGGTCGTGGAGGTACTGAAGTACGTTCCAGAAGTTCTCGTTCCACTCGGCTTCCGAGGGGTCGCGCTCCGGCGGCGCGAAAAAGACCACACAGGGCGTTCGGCCGGGATGCCCGCGAAAGGTTCCGATGTACGCGAGCAACGTGTCTCGAAGCTGCCCGAGCGCGTCAGGATCGGTCATCGAGGGACAGAACGTATACAGCGCCGATCCGTCGCGTTCGGCCGCGACGCCGAAGTGACACGGAAACCCCTCGGGATCGAGCATCGACCCGCGAAACCCCTCGTAATGCGAGACCGCCCAGTCGGGCAACTCGCCCGCCGCGATCCGCTCTTGCACTGCTCGCTGATCGAACAGGCGGGTTACGTCGTCGGCTCCGAGGTTCATGATCACCCTACGCGTTCAGGACGCCTATGCGTTTCGAGTCCGCCACCGAACGCGATCGAAACCGGACGACCGGGCGCCGGATCCAGTCGTCGGCAGGTCAGCTAACGACCCCGAACCGCACCAGCAGGAGTCCGAACACGCCGGTCGTCCCGCCGGCCAGGAGAACGACCGTCGTCGCGTCCGAATTCGAAGCGGTGAGCACCCAGAGTATCGGCCCGACCGCGAGCAGCCCCGCGCCGAAGACGAGGAAGATCACGCGTTCGGCGAGCGGGGCGGTGCGGCCCGCCTCCGCTGGTGCGGCGATCGCCCGCTCGAGGACCGGCCGCGCTCGTCGGTAGGTGTCTCCGGGCAACGCGACGAACCGGGGGCCGCGCGCGCCGGTAGCGCCGCGTTCGAACTTCGAGCACCGACAGACGGTGATCGGCTCCGGGACCGACAGACTCTAGCCGTCCCGTGCGGTACGTAGTCGTAATGAGCAGCCGGCGCGAGCGATTCGTCGAACGGATCGCCGAGCGGTTCGGGGAGGACCTGAAGAAGCGCCGACTCTCGCGGTTTTTCGCTGTCGGACTGCTCGCAGCCGCTCTACAGACGGCCCTTCTGTGGGCTTTCGTCGAGTTCGGGGGACTGTACTACCTGCTCGCGAGCGTCGTCTCGATCGAGATCACGATCGTCACCCAGTACTTCGCGAACAACGCCTGGACCTTCCGCGATCGCTCCCACGACGGCCGCCGGTCGTTGCTCGGCGGTCTAGTCCGGACGAACATCGTCCGAGGAAGCGCGATCCCGATCCAGACCGGACTGCTGTTCTTGTTCGTCCAGTTCGGTGGGCTGATGTACATCGTCGCGAACGCCGGCGCGATCGGTCTGTCCGGGTTCTATCGCTACGCGGGATCTTACAGGCATCGAGCGTGGTCCGATTCGAACTCCGGCTCTCGGGATCGTACCCTCGGACGCCGAACGTGGCTCTCGAGAGCCGAGTCCCGGGCAGCTGGAGTTCCGTCGACATCCGAGCAGGCAGTCCCGTAGCCTGACGGGACGCACGGTTACTTCGCGAAGTAACTCGTAAAAAAGCCCGAAAGGGATGCCGAGATACCGACCGCAAGCGCCATGTCGGTGAGGTCCCACAGTCCGTTGTCCTCGTCGGCAAGCGCGACAGTGATGCCGACGCTGATAACGAGCGAGATCAGAGCGTTCACGAGGTCCGTGGTGAGGCTCATACGTGCTGTCGTGTGGTCGACCACATGGGCGTTCCGATCGTGCTTATGGCTCAGTTGCTTTCGTCTCGGTACGCCCGAGATCGCCGTCGATTACCGACGACGAACGACGAACAATGAGAACGACCGACGACTGGGCGGTGTGCCCCGAAGCACGACTCCTTCGCGTTCCATTCGAGCGTCGTCCCCCGACGGTTCACGAGCATCGGTGCTCGTCCCGAACACAAATATACTCCTGTGGCCAACGGGTAACCGATGCTGTTGGTCCTCTGTGTGGACCTCGACGACGACCTCGGCCGGAAGACGGGGATCGATACCCCGGTCATCGGCCGCGAGGCCGTCGAGGCCGCAGCGGTCGCGCTCGCCACTGCCGACCCGGAAGACTCGGACGTCAACGTGCTGTTCGAGGGCGTTCACCTCTACGAGGAGATCGACGACGAGACCGTCGAAGTCGCGGCGGTCACCGGTACCGACGGCGGC
>PXRY01000074.1 GCA_003022925.1 Halobacteriales archaeon QS_8_65_32
CCCTCACCCTCAGCCACGACGGTATCGCCAGGCCAGAAGGGCGGCGCTCGCGAGCAGCACGCCGGCGAGCGAGACGTACGCCCCGCCGTACCCGATAATCGTCGCCGCACCCCCGACCAAGGCGGGCTTGAGGCTTCCCGCGCCGAGGGAGAGGGCTCTGGCAGCTCCGACATCGCCGCCGACGTTTTCGACCGGCGCGGTCTCCATCATGAGAGCGTCGGCGAGCGGGAACTGCGTTTTGTAGCCAACGGCGAGAGGAAGGAGGCTTACGAGCACCCACGGCGGCGACGGCGCAGCTACGAGCGCGAGGAGAGCCACCCCCGCGAGCACGAGGCCGGCGGTCCCGACGAGCGTCCGGTCGAACCGATCGCTCACGGTCCCCGTGACCGGCTTGGTCACGAGGCCAACGGCGAACACGCTCGCGAAGGCGGCGCTCGCGGTCGTCTCGGGGTAGCCCCTCGCGGCGGCAAGAAAGGTCGGCAGGAACGTTAAAAGCCCGAGATGAACCGAAAAACAGCGCGTACGCGCCGAGGACGAGCCGCCGGTCGGCGGTTCCGGCGAGCCGTCTTGCCGTTGTCGCCGTATCTAGGGACGGCCGTTCGAAGGCGTAGGGCCCGCGATTCCAAACGACGTAGACGAGCGCCACCGCTCCGAGCACGCCCGCGACCGGCAGGAAGAGCGCCCGGCGGTGTCGCCGCAGCGAGGACTAACGTCGCAAAGCTCGCCGCGATCAGTCCCCCGACATCGACGCCCGCGGCGTAGATCCCGAGCGCCCGGCCGCGTCGGCGCTCGAACAGGTCGTACAAGAGCGCCCGCGACGGGCTGGCGAACAGGCCTTTGCCGAACCCGACGACGATCACGCCGGCGACGAACGCGAGCAGGGAGGTCGCGACGCCGACGAGCGCGAAGCCACAGACGAGCGCTACGAGCCCCAGGACGACGAGGCTCGCGCGACCGACCGCGTCCGAGCACCGCCCGCTCGGGTACTGGGTAATCGCGTACGTCGCTTGTAGTGCGGTGACCGAAAGCCCGGCCGTCGTGGGACTGATCGCGAGGTCAGTCGTAATGGCTGGAAGCAGGGGTGCCAGCGCGAACCGACCCGTCTAGAGCACCGCCCACGCCGCCGACAGCGAGAGCAGCATCCGGCCCCGATACCCGCCTGGGAACACGCCCTCGTTGCGCTCCTCGGGGTCCCCGGAAACGGCCTCGGTCATGGCTCCCGTCCCAGCGGCGCGTTCTTGACCGTATCCATCCCCCGCCGTGATCAGTCGCGAATCGGTGACGGCTGATCGTGAACCGACCGCGGGCGACTCGGTGATTCAGCGACTCGGCGACTCAACGAAGCAGTGTTAACTTACGTAATTGACCCGCCGAATAACCGTCAGGGGGTGGGACTGAAAGGGGCCGACCGCGTGGCGGCGAAGCCGTGGTTCGAAGGACGCCTCCGGCGTCTTTCGTTCATCACGAAAGGCGCTCCGCGCCTTTCGAACGACCACGGTTTCGGAGGTCAGCGGAGCCGACCTCCCGCTCGGCGACGGCGGACGAAGCAAGCACCGCAGGCGAACGAACGGAGTGAGTGAGGCGAGGAGCGCAGCGAGTCCCCCGAGCCGGGCGTGTCGGGGCTTTCGAGCCGTTCTGCACAACTCTTCCGTCTCGCTGTCACTAATTCAACACTGCCCTTGACGACCCGGGAAGACTTACGTGCCGACCTCCGACGGCGGACATGGCCGACACCGACAGTACCAGCGACGGCGAGACGGTAACGCTCACGATCGATGCCCCCGACGGCGCGAGCGACGAGGTCACGCTGCCGAGTCGCCTGATGGCGATGCTCGCCGAGGAGGATCAGACTCCTGCCGAGGTCGCCGGCGACCTCGCGCTCTTTAGCTGTGCCCAGCGAGTGCACGCGACGATCCATCACACCGACGGCGAGGTCGCCCCCGAGATGGAGGAGATCGAGCGGACGGCGATGGACCTGTTCGAAGCGCGCTTCGGGATGACCTTCGGCGAGGCCGTTGGCCACGAGCACTGATCGGTCCGAGCGCCGACGACCCGAACACCGGCGAGCCGAGTGCCGGCGTCGAACCGTCGGTGATGCCTGCGAAAACCACCCCCTGATACGCCGGGTGGACAGGGCTTTATCGGCCCGCGACCGAGAAGCGTCGTGGCACGAATCAACCGCCGGTTCGTCGTCGGCGCGGTCGCGGCCGTGCTCGGCTTTCACACGCTGTTGCTCGGTGCCTTCCTGCTCTTTTTGGGCTCCCAGCGGGTCTTCGTCTTCGGCGCGCTCGCAGCGGGCACTGGCCTGCTGTTCGTCGTCGGCGGGCTCTGGCGTGCGATCGGCGCAGGGGGCACGGCGGGCGGCGCTACCGGTTCGGACTGACGGCCCTGCGTCGGTCGGGTTCCGTTGCTCGTCCGATCGGCTATCGCCGCCCTGAGCGGTCGATCGTGTCCGACCGTGCGCGGAACGTTTATCGGCCGTGGCTTCGGGAACACACGCTATGAGCGAGCAGCACCCGATCGCGGAGAGCCCGATCGCGGACACCGCCGCGATACCCCACTGGTACGCCGGCGGTGAGGTGATGGACGTCACCCGCGGCGACGGCGCACGGGTCTACGACGAGGCGGGCACCGAGTACCTCGACTTCCTCTCACAACTCTATTGTGTCAACGCCGGACACTCGAACGAGGCGATTATCGACGCGATCGCCGACCAGGCCCGGACGATCCCGTACGTCGCGCCCTCGAAAGGTAACGACACCCGCACGCGGTTTGCCGATCGCTTAGTCGATATCGCACCCGCGTCGCTCTCGGACGTCTTTTTCGCGGTGTCGGGCAGCGAGGCTAACGAGGCCGCGATCCAGTTCGCCCGCGCGCACCAGGACGCCCCGAAGATACTGACGCGCTGGCGTTCCTATCACGGCTCGACCTACGGCGCGGCCGGGCTCACCGGCGATCCGTCGACGCGGGCGACCGTCGAACGCTACGCGGCGACGACGGGCACCGCGAAGTTCTTGCCGCCGCTTCCGTTCCAGTCGCCCTTTTCGGCCGACACGCCTGAAGAACTCGCCCGGCAGGCGGTCGACCACCTGGAGTTCGTGATTCGCAACGAAGGCCCCGATTCGATCGCGGCGATCCTCACCGAACCGGTCGCGGGGACGAGCGGTGCCTACCCGGCTCCGCCGGGCTACTTCGAGCGGGTGCGCGAGTTGTGCAACGAGTACGACATCCTCCTGATCGCCGACGAGGTGATCACCGGGTTCGGCCGGTGTGGCGCGCCCTTCGGCGTCCAAACCGAGAGCGTCGAGCCCGATATAATCACGTTCGCGAAGGGCGCGACGAGCGCGTACGTGCCCCTCGCGGGCGTGCTCACGACCCCCGAGATCGCAGACGGCCTGCGCGACGAGGGTATCGAGATCGGTCAGACGTTCGGCGGCCACCCCCTCGGGTGTGCGGCGGGGCTCGCCGCGCTCGACGAGTATCAGGACCACTTGTTCGACAACGCCCGCGACCTCGCGCCGTATCTCGAAAACCGATTGCGAGACCTCGAATTGGACCACGATGCCGTCGGCGATGTCCACGGCCGGGGATTCCTGTGGTCCGTGGAGTTCGCCGATCCCGATTCGGGAGAGCCGTTCGTCGATCCCTGGACCGACCCCGATGCCGACAACCCCGTCGCCGAGGTCAGGGAGTACGCCCAGGAACAGGGAGTCCTGTTCGGCAGCGGCCGCCCGGACACCCAGGTACTCGTCTCGCCGCCGCTGTGCATCGACCAGGGAGATATCGACGAAGCGGTCACCACGCTCGACGGGTCGATCACGGCGGTCTTCGGCTGACGGTCGAGTCGCACCGGAACGACCCGAAGCGACCCGAGCGACCCGAAACGACACGACGAGCCCCAGGTAACGGACGGAAGCGGCGAGGTTCCGGTCGGTTCTTTATAGCCTGGCAGGACCATGACCCGTACTGATGGTACCTACCGACGCCGATTCGAGCACGCTCTCGGTCTTTTACGATCTGGTCTTCCTCGAACACGACCCGCCCGTGGGAGCGTTCAACCGGCCGCCGGACGACCGTCTCGCCGTTGCCGAACCCCATCCTGACCGACCCGAACGGATCGCGAACATCCGCCACATCGTCGATACCGAACTCGGGGACCGGACGACCTGGCGGTCGGTGACGCCCGCCTCGCGTGAACAGTTGGCACGCGTTCATGACTCCGACTACCTCGACTCGCTCCAGGATATGGCCGATCGGGGCGGCGGCCGGATCATCGATACGACTGCGATGTCTGAACGGACGTACGACGCCGCGCGACACGCCGCGGGTGCGGCGATCGGTGCGGCACGTCACGCGCTCGCTCACAGCCTCGACGACGTGCCCTACGCCCTCGTCAGGCCGAGCGGCCACCACGCCCAACCCACCCAGGCCGACGGATACTGCTACGTGAACAACGCCGCCGTCGCTGTGGCCGACATTCTCGCCGCTACCGACGTACCCGCCACTGACGCACCCGCCGACGCTTCCGCTGGCGGAACGGATGGCAACGAAACGGACGCCGAGGCCGACGTCGGGGCCGACCAAGTGGCGATTCTCGACTGGGACGTCCACCCCGCGAACGGCACCCAGGAGTGTTTCTACGACCGCGAGGACGTCTTAGTCGTGAGTTTACACGGCGACTACGGCGTCTGGGGCCCGAATCACCCCCAAGAGAATTCTCTGGCCGAACGCGGGACGGGCGCGGGCGAGGGCTACACCGCGAACGTCCCCTTGCCCCCTGGCACCGGCGACGCGGGTTACGCCGAGGCGTTCGACCGAGTGGTCGAACCCGCAATCGAGGCGTTCGATCCCGACCTCCTCCTCGTATCGGCCGGCCAGGACCCCAGCCGAATCGACCCCGACGGGCGCAACCTCGTGACGACGGAGGGTTTCTATGACCTCGGCCGGCGCGCTCGGGGCCTCGCCGCCCGAACCGACGCCGGCCTCGCGCTCGTTCAGGAGGGAGGCTATCAGATAACCGCGCTCGCCTACGACACCCTCGGTGCACTCTGTGGCGCGCTGGACCTCGATACCGACGCCGACGATGGCCCCGATCTCGACGATCCGTTCGACCACCTGAACGAATACCGACCGCCGGCGACCGCCTGGATTGACGATGCGGTCGACGCTCACGCCGAGTACTGGCCGCTCGACGGTTGATTTATAAATCGCTCCGGTTCATACAACCTCTTTGTTTCTACTGGGGTAGCCCGGATTTTCCGACGATCGTTCCACCGTCCACGCGCCGAACGGCAGCGTCGGTCGCTCGGCGCGGAGTTTATACGCGAGTCGTCCCTCGTCGAACTATGAGCACCGAACGGAACGTCGGCGGTCTCGATCGGATGGCCCGGGCCGCACTCGGCACTGGGCTGGTCGTCGTTGCCGCGATTGCGCTTCTCGCCGGCAGGGGGACCGTCGCGCTCGGCGCGGCGCTCGCGAGTTCCGGGCTGCTGTTCAACGCCGTCGTCGGCTGGTGTGGCGTGAACGCGCTACTCAGGATCGATACCTGGTCGCGCGAGTGAGCCGATCCGTTCGTTCGGTTTCCGCCCGGTCCGAGCCTTCCTCGTATCCGCTCGTTGTCGCCGCTTGGGTCACCCGCCGGGTTCCGGTCGGCGAAAAGAGCAACCGTTAAGCGAGGGACGGCGCTTCGGATACGTATGCAACGACGGGCTGCGGCGGCGTACGCGGTTTTCTTCCTCGTTCTTACGATCGGGGCGTACGTAGTCGTCGGGACGCAGTACGCGGCGGCGAACAACGCGCGCGCGAGCCTCTGGGGTATCATTATCCTCTCGGGGCTAACGGCGGCGACCATGGTCGGCATGGCGTACCTGCCCGTTCGCGGCTAACGGCGCTCGCCGCGACCCCGTAGAGCCCGAGGCGGCTCGACGGATCGCCGGTTCCCAGCCTGCTTCCCGCCGATCGTCCACTCAGCGACGCGCCAGCAGCACGAGCCCCGCACCGATACCGACCGATCCGAGCGCGCCGACCGTCTGGCCGAGCGCGACGCCGATCCCGGTCGCGAGCGCGGCCGGCAGGTCGGCGAGCACCACGATGCCGACGGCGATCAATAGGACGCCGACGGCGATTCCGAGACGTTCGAGCGCGTCGGCTCCGAGTTCCATATCCGATCGTCTCGACACCGGGTATTAAGCGAAGCGTTCGACGCTTCGCTCACCGCCCCGCAGAACTCGTCGATCTTCGGTGGCGTCTCGCCGAGCAGCAAACGCCGCTACGGAACGTCTCGAGCGGGGCCGGAGGCCCGAGCGCGAGGTCGGCTCACGGCTTCGCCGTTCGCCATTTGAGGCGCTCGCGGTCGCTCGCGCCTCGAACGCTGCCGAACCGAACACCATTGTCGGGACCCAGCAGGATTATTCGGGGTCGGCCACTGACTCGGGGTATGACCACCTACGACGCTGGGGACGTCACCCTCCGGAAGGTGCGCGAACACGTCTGGGAGATCCCCCAGGAAGGCGACATGGGCGCGCCGGCCCGCGTACTGGCGAGCGAGGCGCTGCTGGATCAGATCTCGGACGATCGGACCCTCCAGCAGTTGAAGAACGCCACCCGGCTGCCGGGCGTCGAAAAGCACGCGATCTGTATGCCCGACGGGCATCAAGGATACGGTTTCCCAGTGGGTGGGGTGGCGGGCATCGACGCCGAGAACGGTTGTATTTCGCCCGGATCTGTCGGATTCGACATAAATTGCGGCGTCCGGATGGTTCGAACGAACCTCACCTACGAGGACATCGCGGGCCACGAGCGCGAGTTGGTGAACGAGCTGTTCGACGGCGTTCCCTCTGGATTGGGGGGTGGGGGCGTCGTCGAAACGGACGTAGAAACGGTCGAAGCGGTGCTCGATCGGGGGCTCGACTGGGCACGGGAGGCCGGTTACGCGACCGCCGAGGACCTGGCTCACTGCGAGGACGAGGGACAGCGCGAGGAGGCCGATTCGGATGCGGTCTCGAAGAAAGCGAAGGACCGCGGGAAGAACCAGTTAGGCAGTCTCGGCTCGGGCAATCACTTCCTCGAAGTCCAGCGAGTAACCGATGTCTTCCGCGAGGCGGTCGCGGAGGCCTACGGCCTCGCCGAGAACGGCATCGTCGTACTGATCCACTGCGGCTCGCGGGGGCTTGGCCATCAGGTCTGTACGGACTACGTTCGCCGCGTCGAGGAAGCCTATCCCGAGTTGGTCGACGATCTGCCCGACAAGGACTTGGCGTACGCGCCGGCGGGTAGCGACCTCGCCGAGGAGTACTACCGCGCAATGGGCGCGGCGATCAACTTCGCGTGGGTGAACCGGCAGCTCATTACCCATCGTACCCGCGAGGCCTTCGAGGAAGTGTTCGATTCGGACTCCGAGGACCTCGGCATGGCGTTGCTCTACGACGTTGCCCACAACATCGCGAAGAAGGAAGTTCACACGGTCGATGGCGAGGACGAGGAACTGTACGTCCACCGCAAAGGTGCCACCAGAGCCTTCCCGGCGGGTCGGCCCGAAGTCCCCCGGGCGTACCGCGACGTCGGTCAGCCGGTAATCATCCCCGGCAGTATGGGGGCCGGCAGCTACGTGCTCCGCGGCGGGGAGAGTTCACTGGGTCAGACCTTCGGCTCGACGGCCCACGGTGCTGGCCGGACCATGAGCCGCACCCAGGCGAAACAGGACTTCTGGGGCGAGGACATCCGGGACGAACTCGAAGGGCAAAAGGTGTTTGTCAAAGCTCAAAGCGGCGCGACCATCGCCGAGGAAGCGCCGGGCGTCTACAAGGACGTCGACGAGGTCGTGATGGTATCGGAAGCGCTCGGTATCGGCGATACCGTCGCCCGGACGTTTCCGGTGTGTAACATCAAGGGGTAGGAAACGCACCCTTCCGCTCGCACTTTTTGCTGAGGTCCTCGCTCGCGCTCGTTGCACTCGCGCTCACCGCGGGCTCAGCAAAAATCTGTTCTCGTAAGCGAGCGCCAGCGAGCGAACGAGAGTAGCGCGGGACCGAAGGTCCCGCGGACCGTTCGAGCGGAGCGGGGCGCTCGCTTTGCTCGCGCCCCGGAAAAGCGAACGGGGAGGAGCGACCCGGAGCGGGCGCCAGGGTTCGCTCGCGGCGGATCGTGCTCGTGCCGCGACCGCTCCACCACCGGATTCACAAATATATAGTGACTATGCAAGCGTACAACTGTTCGAGATGGGGTCACCGGACGTGTCGATCGTCACGGCGGCGTACAACGCAGCGGCGTACATCGAGCGCGCCTTGGAAAGCGTCCGCCGGGGGACGATCGACCGCTCGCGGGTCGAGCATATCGTCGTCGACGACGCCTCGACGGACGGAACGGCGGCCATCGTCGACGCGTTCGACGCGCCCTATGTCCACCTGGTCGAAAACGAACGCAACGTCGGCGGAACCGAAGCCTGCAATCGGGGTATCGAGTCGGCACGCGGCGAATACGTCGTAGTGCTCGATTCGGACGACGAGTTCCTCCCTTTGCTCGTTGAGCGGTCGGTGGGGGTCCTCAAAGCGCGACCGAACATCGATTTCGTCTACTGTGATTACTACGAGCGATTTCCCGACGGCGAACGGGTCGTCGACACGGGCGAGGAGGTCCTGAACACGGTCAAAGTCGGTATCGCCCATCGAATCGAACACCTCCGAGCGTTCGGCGCGTACGACCCGGAGATGGTCTTTGCGGAGTACGACCTGTTGTTGCGATACCTCGACGCCGGCCTCGAAGGCTTCCACATTCCGGAACCGCTGTTCGTCTATCACCGACGGGCAAACAGCGTCACGGGCGATAGCGCGAGAGTGGCGGCGAGCAAAACGGAGTTGAAGGAAAAATTCGGCGAGGACGTCCGCGTGCGAGGCTACGACATTTGAACGGCGGACGATCGAACGTGAGGAGAGAACGAGTATGAACTGAGTATGCGCGGGCTCGCTCGCCTACCAGGCGTCGACCTCGCGGCCGTCGTCGTACTGCACGAAATTCAGGTAAAACGTCCGCCCGCAGCCGTCGTCTGCCTCGGTGACACAGGGGATCGCGATCCCATCGGCGTCGTCGTAACCCGCGACCGGCGAGGGGTCGGCGTAGTCCCACTCCTCTAAGGGGAACTTCGTCACCGACTTGTCGTCGAGGTACGCGTCGCGCTCGATGCCGTGAATCACCCCACAGCACGGACACTCGTAGGTGACTCTGACCGTCATGAGGCGGCCGACGCGTTCGGGTAGCAAACGCTTTTCGCCTACGCCGTTAGCAGGTCGTGCTCCTCGACCTGCTGAGGGGTGGCGAGCAGGGATCGACGCGACGAGCGAGGATCGATCGGCGTGACGAACCGAGGAACCGAGGGCTTTACCCGCTCGCCCGTTGCCCTCCCGTACATGAAGCGGTACGACGTGGCCGTCGTCGGCGGCGGTCCGGGCGGGACGGCGGCGGGGTGGGCCGCGGCGAGAGGGGGGGCCGACGCGGTCGTAATCGAGAAGGGCGTCCCCCGCGCCGATCGCGAGGAACTCGGCCCGGACTCGACGGACGCTGCCGGGATGCTCGATTACTGGGTCGACATGATGGCCCTCACCGAGGAGATTCCCGAGCACGTGATCCTCCGGGAGTTGGAGGGCGCGCGCTTTCACGGCCCGACCGAGACTGCGACGCTCGAAAAGACGTCGATCCCCTCGACGTACCCACAGTTCGGCTTCGCCTTTCACCGTGCTCGCTTCGACGACTGGCTTCGCGAGAAGGCGGCGGCGGCCGGCACCGAGTACCGCGTCGGCGTCGGCGTTCGTGGGGTTGAACACGAGAAAGCCGCCGGGTCGGCGTCGGGGTGGGTCCACACCCTCGCGCTCCGGGACGGCACCGAGATCCGTGCTGACTACTTAGTTCTCGCCGACGGGCCCCAGCGCACCATCACGACCGGCGTTTTAGAGGCATTCACTGACGCCCCCGTTACCGATCTACTGGGCTCGCGCCGGGCGAACCACATCGCCTACCAGGAACACCGCCGCTTCCCCGAAGAACTGTTCGACCCGAGGTACTTGGAGTTCTGGTGGGGCGTGATCCCGGGTCATACCGCCTATCCCTGGATATTTCCGAACGACGGGACCGTTGCCCGCGTCGGGCTCACGATGCCGATCGACCTCGACGTAGGTTCCCTGTCGGATCGCCGAGCGTACCGGTTGCTTCGGCCCGAGGACGACCGCGTACCGCCAGGCAAGGAGTACGTCCGTCGGCTGTTAGAAGCCCAGTACCCCGACTACGACGTCGATCGGGAGTTCCCGCTCGTCGAGGATCGGGGGAAACGCGGCGGAATCGAGTCCTATCCGATCTCCTCGACGCGACCGATCGACTCGCCCGTTCGGGCGGGCGTCGCCGTCGTCGGCGGCGCGATGGGCGCAACGTCAGCGTTTCACGAGGGCGGCGATCACGTCGCCGTTCGGACGGGAAAGATCGCCGGATCGCTCGCGAGCGCCGGCGTCTTGGAGACGTACAATCGCGAGTGGAAGCGAGCGATCGGCACCGAAGTACTCCGGAACGTCGCCTTCGCGGACGTGGTGCGAGACTTTACCCCAGCCGACTGGGACCGCTCGATCGGTGCGGTCCGCCGAATGGTCGACCGGGGCGGCACCGGCCTCCGGGAGGCGATCGGCGCGGGCGTCGCCGGCGCGGGGTTGTTCGCCAGATACAAGAAACGGAAGTTCGACTACCGCAGCGGGCGGTACGTCCAGATCGCGGAATCGGACTACTCGGTTCGGGACGACGGGAGACGCTTTCCCGCGCTGGCGGACGACTGACGGCTCGCGTTTCCAGGCGGCTGACGGATAAGGGACCGTCGAGCGGACCGCGAGCACAAACGCTTTCGGTTCGCTCGTCCAACCGTAGAGAGCCATGCAAGAGCGCACGCGCGCCTACCTCCGCGGGCGCTTTCGCGACTTCTACCGCCGGAACGACCGCTCCCTGCCGCCCGACGCCGACGCGCGCGAGTGGGGCTACGTGCCCTGGAGCGCCGGCCCCGGGACGACGATGATCCGACACAACGCACTGCTCGACCTCGGGGACTTCGGCGATTTCCTGGAGCGCGAACGGCCTCAGCACGTCTACTTCTCGGTCGGGCGCTACGACGACCCCAGTGCCGACAGCATGGGTGAAAAGAACTGGCGCGGCTCGGACCTGGTCTTCGATCTCGACGCCGATCACCTTCCCGCCGTGACCCTCGGTAAAGATTCCTACGCCGAGATGTTGGAAAAGTGCAAGGCGGCCCTCGTTCGCCTGCTCTCCTTTCTGGAAGGGGACTTCGGCTTTCGCGACATGGAGATCGTCTTCTCCGGCGGCCGGGGCTATCACGTCCACGTCCGGGACCGGAGCGTACAGGACTTAGAACGTGGGGCGCGCCGCGAGATCGTCGATTACGTCCGGGGCACCGGCCTCCGATTCGAGGCGCTCGTCGCCGGCGAGGAGGTCGCGGGCACCGCTGGCCGCACGAGCCCGGCCAGAAAGCGAACGTTCAGCACGACCGCCGGGTGGAGCGCGCGCGCCCACCGACACCTGCTCGCGCTCGTCGACGACCTGCTCGCTACCGACGAGGACGAAGCCTTGAGCCGGCTTCAGGAGATCGAGGGGATCGGCAAGGGCCGCTCGGAAGCGATACTGCGCGTCGCCCGGGAGAACTACGGCGAACTGGAGCGGGGCAACGTCGACGTCCACCCGGCGGTCTTCGGGCTCGCGCGACAGGTCGCAGGCGAGGTCGCCGAACGCGACGGCGCGCCGATCGACGAACCCGTGACGACCGACGTCAACCGGCTGATCCGCCTGCCCGGCAGCCTGCATGGCGGCAGCGGGCTCGCCGTTCGGCGGATCGACCGAGAAGCGGTCGCGGAGTTCGACCCGCTTTCCGACGCGATCCCCGAGACGTTCCGCGGTCAGGAGATCACGATCGACGTCACCGATCCCGGGCCCGTGGAACTGGGCGGCGATAGCTTTATACTCGATAACGGCAACAGTACCGTCTCGGAGTACGTCGGCGTGTTCCTCATGGCCAGAGGCCGCGCCGAGAAGGAACGCGAACGGTGAGACGGCCCGTAGAACGTCGATGGGACGCGAGCGACGAACCGAAAACGACGGGGCGGAGACGACGACCGAAAACGAGGAGCGATGGGACGGAGATGATGATCGAGGAATGAACCGGAAGCGATGGACGTAGCGGAGCTCCAGTCCGCCCGGAACCGCGAGCGCCGGACCGACAGCCTCCAGTCGCTCCCCGATTCGTTTTACGACGACGCCGCCGCGTTCGTCCGCGAGTTGCGCGCGCGCCGAACGGAGGTCGCCGCTGCCGCCGACGACCCGTTCGACTCGAAGGAGGTCAATCGGCTGACCGACTCGATCAAGACGGCCGAGAACACCGTCGAGGCGATCTACGAGCGCCGCGTGGGCAAGGTCGTCAAGCTCGCGAGCTTGGACGCTGCCGGGATGTCGACCGACGACGAGGGCCTCACCCCCGAGGAACGGGACCTGTTCGGGACCCTCGTCGCGGCCATTCAACGGAACAGGGAAGTCGTCATCGACGGGCTCGGCACGGTCGATACAGGTGCCGACACCGACGCTGACGCCAACACTGAGACCGACGCCGAAGCCGACATCGACGTCGGTTCCGAGGTCGATCCCGAAAGCGAACGCGCGGCCGGGAACGCGACCGAATCCGGAGCCGGACCCTCGGGCTCGCCGAGCGACCCTCCGGGGGCTACTGCCAACGGCGGGACTGCCGACACGGCGGCCGACGGTACGACGACCGACAGCACGGCAGCTGACGGGGCCGGTTCGGAGACGTCCGCTCCGGCTCCGCCCCCGCCGGCGGAAGGTAACGCCGACGCGATGAGCGCCGCGGACGTGATGGGCGCGCCCGCCGGCACCGCGGGCTCAGCGGCGGATGCCGATCCGGTCGGAAACGGCGCTTCGGCATCGACCGACGTCGGAGCCGACGGGGACGCCGAGGCCGTCGGGGTCGACGGGAGCGTCGCCAAACCGGACCACACGGCGGGCGCGACCGGGCTGGCGGGCGAGGCCGATCAGGCCAGCGAAATCGACAAAACGGGCGGAATCGACCGGCAGACGCTCCGGATCACGCGCGACGTCGGCGAGATCGTGGGCATCGACGAGCGGGTCTACGACCTCGCGAGCGAGGACGTCGTGACGCTGCCGGCCGCGAACGCGAAACCCCTCGTCGATCGGAACGCCGCCGAACGCCTCGAATAGCCGGTCGTCGACCGACGACTGCCGGCCGTTGATCGGTAGCTATCGATCGAGCGTCCTGATCGCGAACCGGCGGGCTCAATCGGTCCGGAGTTCGAACCGGGCTCCGCCGCCGTCGCTCTCAGCGACTGTCAACCGCCAGCCGTGAGCGTCGGCGACGATCTCGACGATCGTCAGTCCGAGCCCGATCCCGTTCGGACTCGTCGTGTAGTCGTGATCGAACACCCGATCGCGCCTGGCTGGAGGAATCCCCGGGCCATCGTCGGCGACATAAAAGCCGCTCGCGTCGGACAGCGGGCCGATCTCGATCGTTACGTCGGGTCCGCCGTGTTCGATCGCGTTCGCGAGTAAGTTCTCCAGTAGCTGCTGGAGACGAACCGGATCGGCGTCGAACTCTCCACACCGTCGGCGCTTTCGAGAGCCGCTCGTCGACGGTCAGTCGGGCCGACTCGCAGCCGGCGACCGTCCAGGCGTCGGCGACGAGGTCCGCGAGGCGCACCGGCTCGCGCTCGTTCACCGTTTGCCCCTGGCGGGCGAGCGTCAGCAGGTCCAACGTGAGTCGATTCACCCGGTCGGCCGCGCGCTCGATCGGCTCTAAGTGCGCGAGATCACCGGTCTCGCGGACTAGTTCTGCGTTGCCGGTGATCACGTTGAGCGGGTTGCGCACGTCGTGGGAGACGACGCTCGCGAACTCCTCGAGGCGGGCATTCTGCCGGCCGATTCGGCCTCGTGGCGTCGGAGGTGTGCTTCGCGCTCGACGCGATCGAGCGCCACCTCGGTGTTGGCTGCGAGTAACTTCGCAAGGTGTTTTCGTCCGCTGCGTCGAACGCGCTCGCTTCCGTCGAACCGGCGTTCAAGACGCCGTAGTCGCCGAACGGGACGATCAGATCGGCGCGGATCGGCGTACCGGGATCGTGCCGGCCTGTCACCGTGCTGACGTCCTCGTAAACGCGCGTCTCGCCGGTGGTAAACGCCTGCCACGAGAGACTGTCACCTGCGGCAGTATAGGTCGGGAACGTCTCGAACAACGCGCGAGCCTCTTCGGAGGAGGCGGCCGGCCGGAGCGCCTCGGCCGCGTCGTCGTATAGCCACGCAGTACAGACCCGGAGTCCAAGCGTGCTTCGGGCCGCCTCGACGGCGATCTCACGGACTTCCTCAGGGATCTCGACGCCAATCATCGCCCGCGTCGCGTCGTGGAGGTCGGTCACCCGCCGTTCGTGTTCCAAGCGATCGAGCGCCGTCTCGGTGTTCGACCCGAGCACGTTCGCGAGGCCGATATCGGCGCGATCGAAGACGTCCGTCCGGGTATCCGCGATCGAGATCACGCCGTGGTCGCCGAGCGGCGCGTACATCGCCGCGTGAGCGTCGCCTTTCTCGTAGTCGTCGTCGATGTTGTGGATGTCGTCGTAGACCGCCGACTCGCCCGATTCGTACGCCCGGCCGGCCGGCGTATCGCGGATGGAATACGCGGGCCGCTCGCCGACCTGCTCGCGCGTCTCCGTGGTCATCGCCGTCGGCACGAGCGTTTCGCCGTCGTCGGCGAGCAGCCGTACCACCGCAATCGGGTAACCGAGCACGCGTTTCGCGGCGTCGGCGGCGACCTCACAGACCTCCTCGCGGGTCGTCGCGTTCATCATCGTTCTGGTCGCGTCGTGAAGGGCCTCCAAGATCCGTTCGCGTTTCGCCTGTCGGTGACGTCGCGGAGAGCCCCTACCGTCCCCTCGAATTCTCCGTCAGCCGTCCGCAACAACACGATGTGGTTCTCGTACGGCACCCGGTCGCCGCTCGCCGTCCGCAGGGTCGTCTCGAACGTCGCCCGTTTGCGGTCGCCGTTGGATAACAGGTCCCCGATGACCGCCTCAGCCTTCACGACGTCGGCGTCGTCCAGAACGGTCGAGACGTGCTCGCTGAGCAGTCCTCGCGGCCGTATCCCGTGGTCTCGACGAGCGTGTCGGTGACGGCTCCGAAACGACCGTCGCTGTCGAGCGTGTAGGCAATATCGCCGAGCGTCCCGGTCATCGTCCCGTAGCGCCGTCGCTCGTCCATGGTAGGCGATCGCTCCGGGTTCTCGGTCGTCTCGCTCATCCCTACGGATCGTTCTGTTATCGTTTCGTTGGCCGCTACCGTAAATATATCTTCGCTCCGTCGGCTACTCCCTTTCGTCGCCCTGGTCGGCCACTGCATGAGTTACAATGCATACAGTTATTAAATCGTAGTACAAAATGCGAAACGAAATGAGCGCAAGTCCGTCACCGGATCGCGACGCGGGCGTTCTCATCGCGGAGGACGACCCGGACTTAGCCGATCTGTACGCGCGGTGGGTCGGGGCGGAACACACTGCTCACGTCGCCCACGACGGCGCACAAGCCATCGAGAAACTCGACACGAGCATCGATATCGTGTTGCTCGATCGAATGATGCCCGGGCTGTCGGGCGACGCGGCCTTAGAGACCATCCGCGAGCAGGACGCGGACTGCCGGGTCGCGATGGTCACCGCAGTCGAGCCGGATTTCGACGTGATCGAGATGGGGTTCGACGCCTACCTCACGAAACCCGTCACCGAGTCGGACCTGCTCGAAACGATCGATCGCCTGCTTACCCGATCCGCGTACACGACCGACCTCCAGGACTTCGCGGCCATCGCCTCGAAGAAAGCTCTCTTGGAAGCCGAGAAGTCCCGCGCGGAACTCGACGCCAACGAGGAGTACCAGAAACTCACCGACCGGTTCGAGGACCTCCAGGGTCGGATGCGCGCGAGCGAACAGGTCACGAGCGAACACGCCGGCTTCGTCGCCGTGTTACGCGACATCGACGGTGAAGACGGTGACGGCGACGACGGCGAACCGGTCGCGCCCGACCCCGACGGCGGCTGACGCTTTCGACATACACCGTCTTTTCGATAGAACGACCTGCGCTCCGTTTTTCGGGTTCCATAGATCAAAAAAGATCAGCTAGCACTGCGGTATGCGGTCCGGCGAGCGAGCTACCGGAGGTGACGAGCAAGGGATCTCCGCTGCGAGCGAGTGCCGTTAGGCACGAGCGAGCGGTTTTTAGTGGAGGTTTTTGCTGGGCCCGTAACGAGCGAGCGCAGCGAGCGAGTGAGGACCCCAGCAAAAAAGTCCGCGTTCTAGAAGCTCTCGACGTGCGGTCGCAGATCGAGTTCGAGCGTCCAGGCGCTTTCGTCCTGTTCAGTGAGATGCCAGTACGACTCGGCGATCGCGTCGGGATCGAGGTACTCGTCGGGGTCGTCGACAGCCCTCCCTGGCGGCAGAATGCCGCCGTCGACCACGACGTGACAAACGTGGATCCCCTGGGGGCCGAGTTCGCGGGCCATCGATTCCGCCAACCCGCGGACGGCGAACTTCGCGGCCGAAAAGCCCACCGCGTTCTCGCGGCCGCGGATCGCCGACGTCGCGCCAGTACAGAGAACCGTTCCCCCGTCCTCAGCGAGCATGTCGGAAACGGCTGCCTGCGAACAGAGCAAGGCCCCCTGGGCCGAAACGCGCCAGGCCCGTTCGAACGCTTCGGGCGAGATGTCGGTGAGTCCCTTCCACGCGCCGCCGCTCGCATGGTTGATCAGCACGTCGACCGGCCCGAACGCCTCGCGCACCGCCTCGAACCCGGCGTCGACCGCCGCCGGATCGGTGATGTCCGTCGGGGCGGCGAGGACTGCGTGTCCCTCCTCAGTTAGTTCGGCGTCCAGATCGGCGAGGTACTCCTCGCTGCGGGCGAACATGCCCACCGAACACCCCTCCGCGGCGAACTTTCGAACCAGTGATTCCCCGAGCCCGGGTCCGACGCCCGCGATGACGGCCGTGTGTGACATACCGAGCGCACGCGACCCCGGAACAAAAACCCGCCGCCGGTCCGGGTAACGGAACTGCGATGGTACGTTCATCGGAGAAGCGCAGGAAAGCGATCGGGTCGTCGAGCGAAACACCGCCGTAGCGATGAGTCACGCCATTTATATCACCGGGGTGGATATGTCCGGGCAACCGAGAAACCGCCCCGGGACCGATCGGGGGCGGCCGGCGAGATGCGGGCGGGCGCCCGTGCTCATGCTCGCGACTCGCCAGCCGCCGCTATTCGTCGGCTCGCGTGGCGGCTCCGCTCGGCGAACGCATACCACGGACACTACTATGGAAATCGAAATCGCGACGATCGGCGGCTACGAGGAGGTCGGCAGACAGATGACGGCGGTTCGCGCGGGCGATGACATCGTCATCTTCGACATGGGGCTGAACCTCTCGCAGGTGCTGATCCACGACGACGTAGAGACCGAACGAATGCACAGCCTCGACCTAATCGATATGGGCGCAATCCCCGACGACCGGGTCATGTCCCACCTCAAAGGCGACGTCCAAGCGATCGTGCCGACCCACGGCCACCTCGATCACATCGGGGCGCTATCGAAACTCGCCCACCGCTACGACGCACCCGTCGTCGCGACGCCGTACACGATCGAACTCGTGCGCGAGCAGATGGGCAGCGAGGAGAAGTTCGGCGCGAACAACGAACTCGTCGGGATGGAGGCGGGCGAGACGATGCGGATCGGCGAACGCTGTTATCTCGAATTCGTTAACGTCACCCACTCGATCATCGACGCGATCAATCCGGTTTTTCATACCCCCGAGGGCGCGGTGGTCTACGGCCTCGACAAGCGCATCGACTACGATCCCGTCTTGGGTGAGCCCTTCGACATCGATCGCTTCCGCGAGATCGCCCGCGAAGACAACGGCGTGCTCTGTTACATCGAGGACTGCACCAACGCCGGCCGCAAGGGGCGCACCCCGAGCGAATCGGTGGCGCGCAGACACCTCCGGGACGTCATGTACAGCATGGAGGACTACGACGGCGGGATCGTCGCGACCACGTTTTCGAGTCACATCGCACGGGTCACGAGCTTGGTCGAGTTCGCCAGCGATATCGGCCGCCAGCCCATCCTACTGGGCCGGTCGATGGAGAAGTATTCGGGCACCGCCGAACGCCTCGACTTCGTCGAGTTCCCCGGCGACTTGGGCATGTTTGGCCACCGCCGGTCGGTCGATCGCACGTTCAAGCGCGTCATGAACGAGGGCAAAGAGAAGTACCTCCCGATCGTCACGGGCCACCAGGGCGAACCGCGCGCGATGCTCACCCGGATGGGCCGCGGCGAGACGCCGTATGAACTCGACGCCGGCGACAAGGTGATCTTCAGCGCGCGGATCATCCCCGAACCCACCAACGAGGGCCAGCGCTACCGGTCCGAGCGACTGTTGAGCATGCAGGGCGCACGAATCTACGACGATATCCACGTCTCCGGGCACCTCTCGAACGAGGGGCTCTACGAGATGCTCACGACGCTGCAACCCCATCACATCATCCCCGCCCACCAGGACCTCCAGCACGTGGCGAACTACGTCGACATGGCCGAGAGCGAGGGCTACGAGATGGGCCGGGACGTCCACGTCTCGCGCAACGGCAACCTGATCCAGCTCACGGAATAAGATGTCGAGGGACGGGGAGGGGGACGCGAACGTCCCGAGGATGGAGAACGAACCCCGGCTCCCGGTCGGACGGGCCGAGTTATGAAAACGGCATCGCCCGAGGCAGTCACGGCGGCGATCGACGCCCGCCGCGAGCGGGTCAACGAGGCGATCGCGACCGACCTACCGATCGACGAACCCGACCGGCTCTATGAGGCCTCGCGGTACATCTTGGATGCCGGGGGCAAGCGCCTGCGGCCGACGGTCTCGCTGCTCGTCGCCGAAGCTCTCGGCGAAGTTCCGCCGCTTGCGCGCGACTACCGGACGTTCCCGACGCTCGACGACGCGACCGAGGGAAGTAACGACCCGACCGGCGGCGAGACGATCGACCTGCTGGCGGCGGCGGCGAGCATCGAGGTCATCCAGTCCTTTACGCTCGTTCACGACGACATCATGGACGACGACGACCTCCGTCGGGGTTCGCCCGCGGTCCATCGCGAGTACGACGTCGAGACGGCGATTCTCGCGGGCGATACGCTGTACGCGAAAGGCTTCGAGTTCATGGTCCAAAGCGGCGCACGACCGGACAGGAGTGTTCGGGCGCTGCGAACGCTCGCGCGCAGCTGCACGCGGATCTGTGAAGGTCAGGCGATGGACGTGTCCTTCGAGTCCCGCACGGACGTCTCGATCCCCGAGTACCTGCGGATGATCGAGCGAAAGACCGCCGTGTTGTACGCTGCGGCGGCGAGCGTGCCGGCGATCCTCTTGGGCGCGGACGATGCGACCGTCGAGGCGCTGTACGACTACGGCCTCGACGTAGGTCGGGGTTTCCAGATCCAGGACGATCTGCTGGATCTGACGACGCCGAGTTCACAGTTGGGGAAACGTCGGGGCAGCGACCTGATCGAAGGCAAACGGACGCTGATCACGCTACACGCACGCGAACGAGGTGTGAACGTCGACGCACTGCTCGCGAACACGAGCGGTGGCGACGACGGCGACGAGGCGAGCGCCGTCGCCATCGACGCGGCGCTTTCGGAACTGGAGGCAGCCGGTAGCATCGAGTACGCCCGTAACACCGCCCGCTCGTTCGTCCGGAGCGCGCAGGCGAACCTCGCGGTTCTCCCCGACGGCGAGGCCCGCGACCTGCTGGGCGGGATCGCCGAGTTCCTCGTCGAACGCGGGTACTGACGTCCCCGGAACGCGCGACGTCAGCGGTTGCCGATGCCGATGCCGATCCCAGTCCCGGTTCAGGCATCAACCTCGACGGCTCGCCCGACCTCGGCGCTGGCGACCTCGACGCCGGTGAACTCGAAGCGTGCACCCCCGAGATCGCCTTCGGTTGCGGCGACCGCCCAGCCGTGGGCTTCCGCGATCTCCCGGACGATCGCAAGCCCGAACCCGGTCCCCGCCTCGCTCGTCATGTGGCCCGCCTCGAAGACTGTCTCGCGTTCGTCCGCCGGGATGCTGGGGCCGTCGTCGGCAACACAAAAATCTCGCCGACCGCTGCTCGCGCTCGCGCTTTCGGTTTCGGTTTTGGCTCCGATTCCGTTCTCGCTTCGCTTCCCAGTCCCATCCCCGTCCCCGATTCGGGTTCGCTTTCCGTTTCGAGTTTCGTTTTCGTCTCCCCGCCTCGCTCTCCCCTGGCCATCGCGACGGGTGACGCCGAGCACGCCGACTGAGACGCGTGCGTCCCCGCCGACGTGTTCGATCGCGTTGCGCGCGAGGTTTTCGAGGAGCCGTAATAGCCGGGTTCGGTCGGCGACGCACCTGACGGCGGGATCGACCTCCGTGTCGAGCGTCGCGTTCCCGGTCTCGACGTTCGCTCAGGCGTCCTCGACGGCGCGCCGGAGCGGTATCGGGCTCGTGTCCCCAACCGCCCCGTCCTCACGGGCGAGTGCAAACACGTCGTCGATGAGGGCGTCCATTCGCCCGTGTGCGTTCGAAATCTTTTCGAACGCCGCCTGTTCGCCGGTTTCGGCGGCGATATCGGTGTAGCCCATCGCGACGGCCAACGGGTTTCGCAGGTCGTGGCTGACGACGCTGGCGAAGGCGTCGAGGCGCTCGTTCCGGGCCTCTAACTCCCACTCGTACACTCGTCGTTCGGTGACGTCGCGCAACAGCACGGTTCGACCGGCGAACCGATCGCTGCCGTCGTGCAGCGGTGTAACGCGAACGTCGAAACAGCGCCGGTCCTCGCCGGTATCGACGGCGACCTCACCGAACCGACCCGCGCGCTCGGCGGGCCACCGGCTCACGTCGATCGCGGCCGGCAGCACCGTCGACACCGGTCGGCCGATCACCTCGATGTCCGTGTCGGCGTCGGCGTTAACGTCAGTATCCATCCCGGCATCGCCGCTCGGTTCGGCGTCGGAACGTCCGTTCGTCGTAGCGTCGGCATCGATGTCGGTGTCGACATCGGCATCGGTGCCGACGTCGGCGTCGACGCTCGATTCGGTACTCGACGCAGCATCGTCGTCGAGGTCGACGCCCGAACAGCCGACGAGGCGTCGGGCAACGGGGTTGATGTCGACGATCCGGTCCCGGTCGTCGAGCACGACGACGCCGTCGCTCATCCGCTCGATAACGGTGTTTCGCGCCACCGGGACGACGTCCAAGAAGCCGTATCGAAAGACCGCAGCGCCGAAGGCGAGCCCGGAGACGGCGAAGCCGATCGGCGTGACGTCGATCGGCACCGATCGGACCTCGAAGAGCAACGCGAGGTTCGTGACGAACGGAATCAGCCCGCCGATCAGCGCCGCAATCGCCTGTCGGCGATAGGGCCGCTGGGTCGCAATAGCGGACCGGAAAAAGAGCCACACGCCCGCGAGAACCAGCGCGTAGCTGTACGCGACGTGAACGGGAAACCACGGCCCGGGGACCGGTTCGAGCCTCGCGAACGATCCGGCAGTCGCGACCTTGGTGGCGCTCCACAGCAGGCCGTGGACGGGACTGCTCCATCCGAGCGCGAGCGTAACGAGCGGGAATAACGGCGAGCGCGGCGACCGTACGGCGAGTCAGCCACCGGTCGCGACCGGCGTACGCGATTGCAAAGGCAAGCCACGCCGCCGGGGTGGCGACGACGCCGATTCCTTGGACGCCGAACCAGAACTGTTTGGCTTCCGGCGCGACGCTCGAAACCTGTAGCGTCCCTGCGAGCGTCCAGACCGCTGTACAGAACATGAATGCGGCGAACGCGATCACGACGGGTGCGTGCCGGCGTCGTCCCGCATACGTGACCGCATAGCCGGTGAGCGCGGTCGAGATCGCCGCCGAGAGCAACAGCGGGACCGTGTACGGCGTGTACTGCCACTCGATCATTCTCGGCGATCGAGAACGGCCGCGTCGTCAAGCACCCACCGTACCCGCCGCACCTGCCGCGCCCGGTGGCTCCCATCGTCGGCCCGCGACGCGTCGATCAGGGAACGGGGCCGTGTTCGTCGCCGGTTCATTCGTCACGGAGTTGTACCGTCTTCTCGTTTAAATGCTCACGACCGCTCACATCGAGCGACGACACCGCCGCGTCGGCCGTCACGACCGGTCGCTGTGGCGGTGTTTAGTGAAGCGACGGAGACCGATAGAAACTACTCTGGGTGGGACTGGAAGGGGGCCGCTCGCTCGGTAGGCGAGACGACGCAAGGACCGCAGGAGCGAACGCAGTGAGCGACGAGGACCGCAGCGAGTCGCAGCCAGCGAGCGAGCGGGGGCTTCCAGAACGGTCTCGGCGGCGCTTTTTCCGAAAGCTGCTACACGAAACACGACTGTCGCTGCAATGCCAGCAGCTATATGCCCGAAGCCATCCTCCGGACCCACCATGTCGAAGATCGACGCGGACGACGTAGGAAAGCTCGTCGTCGATACCGTTGGCCGCGAGTTGGGGATCATCGCCGAGATCCGCCAGGGCACCGCCTACATCGAGCCGAACGCGGGGTTCGTCGCGAAACTCCGCGCGCGACTCGGGGCCGGGAACGCCGACGAGGGTGCCGTCCCGCTGTACGAAAACCGGATCACGCGGGTGACCGACGAGGCGATCCGGGTCACCGACGCGCCGTAAGCGGCCTCTCGATCGGCGGCCCCGAGCCGACGGCCCCGAACCCGTCGGTGTTTTGGCCTCGACGCCGTAGGAGCGAGCATGGACGACGAGACCCGCGAGCGGGTCGAACACGAAGCCGAGATCCACGCGCTCGTCAACGCGCTTGCACACGACGGCACCGCGGACGCCGGCGCGATCATGGGTTCGCTCATGGGTGAGAACCCCGACTTCCGCGAACACGGCGACGAGGTCCCGGGCGTCGCTGCGGCGGTCGCCGAGAAGGTGAGCGACCTCGACCCCGAAGGACAGGAGCGGCGTCTGAGCGCGATCGCGCCCGAACGCCTCGCGGCGCTCGGCGCGGCGGACGACGGCGACGACCATCCTCTCCCCGACCTGCCGAACGCGGAGGCGTTCGAGGAGATCCGGATGCGCCTCGCGCCGAACCCTAATGGCCCCTGGCACCTCGGCAACGCCCGGATGGCCGCGGTGATCGGCACCTACACCGACCGCTACGACGGCTGGATGTGCTGTCGGTTCGACGATACCGACCCCGAAACCAAACGGCCCGACCTCGACGCCTACGACGCCATCCTCAATGCGATAACTTATCTGGAGTTCGAACCCGACGAGGCCATTCGGGCGTCCGATCGCCTGCCGACGTACTACGAGTACGCCCGCGAACTGATCGATCGGGAGGGAGCCTATACGTGTTCGTGTTCGGCCGCGGACTTTTCCGAACTGAAGAACGCCGGTGAGGCCTGTCCCCACCGGGACAAGAGCGCGAGCGAAACCCGCGCGGAGTTCGACGAGATGGTCGAGGGCGAGGTCGATCCCGGCGAACGCGTGCTCCGGGTCCGAACGGACATCACCCACCCGAACCCCGCGCTTCGCGACTGGGTGGCCTTCCGGATGATCGACACGCCCCACCCCCGAGAGGCGGCGAGCGAGTTCCGATGTTGGCCGCTGCTCGACTTCCAGTCGGGGATCGACGACCACCTCACCGGGATAACCCACATCGTCCGCGGGATCGACCTGCAGGATTCCGCGAAGCGCCAGCGATTCGTCTACGACTACTTCGACTGGACCTACCCCGAGGTGATCCACTGGGGACATATCAACGTCGATGCCTACGACGTCCCGATGAGCACCTCGTCGATCAAGGGCCTGATCGAGGCCGGCGATCTGGACGGCTGGGACGATCCCCGAGCCCCGACGCTCGCGAGCCTTCGGCGGCGCGGTATCCGGGGCGAAGCGATCACCGAGGCGATGGTCGCGCTGGGGACGTCGACGAACGAGGCCGACCTGTCGATGAGCGCGATCTACGCCGCCAATCGCGAGCGAATCGACGACGACGCCGACCGGGCGTTCCTCGTTCAGGACGGTATCGAGCGAACCGTCATCGGAAGTCCAACGGTCGGCGAACCGCCGGTCCACCCCGATCACGACGAGCGCGGCGTCCGGGAGATCCAGGTGGGTGGGGCGGTCCGTATCGAGGCAGAAGACCTCCCGCCCAACGGTGAGCGCGTCTGGCTGAAAGGGCTCGGATGTATGCGCCATACCCGCGACGCCTTCGAGTTCGTCGGCACCGATATCGCCGCCGTTCGCGAGGAGGGCGTCCCGGTGATCCACTGGGTGCCGGCCGACGACGCCCGGCCGGTGACTCTCCGGAGGCCCGACGGCGACGTCGAGGGGACCGCCGAACCCGGGATCGCGGCGTACGACTCCGATACCGTGCTCCAGTTCGAACGCGTCGGGTTCGCCCGGATCGACGCCCAGGACGACGAGGGTCGGACGGTCGCGTACTTCGCCCACCCCTGAGTCCGGCGGGACGAACCGGTGGGCGAACCGGCCGACCGCCGACGGCGATGCGAAACCGGAGCGCCTCGCGACGCTCCTCGCAACCGCTTCGCGGCGCTTTTTGTGTAGTCCCCTCGTGATGCCTGTCGCGGTCACCTCGCGCTCCCGGCCCGAAGCGTGCGCCGTCGTCGGTCCCGAGGTCTCCCCGCCGGGCCGACTCGTCAGTCGGGAAAGACGCTCTCGGGGAGGTACGCCGAGACCGTCCAGTTCGGGGCGTCGACTACCTCGCTGATCTTCAGATCGACGATCGCCGAACAGAGGATATAGGACTCCGCACGCGTGAGGCCCCGTTCGGTGTGGAGGTGGGTAATCATATGCCGGACTGCCTTCTTCGTCGCTTCCATCAGGTCGCTATCGATGCCCGTGGTGCCGTACATCGGCTCGTCGACGCCGGTGGGGGTAAACGGACCCCCGGTGCGGAACTGCGGTTGTTCGATGTCGATGTCCTCGCGGACGTCGAAGCGGGCGGTGACGAACATCGGTGCCTCGACGCCGGTGACACACACTTCGCCGTCGCCCTGTGCGGCGTGACAGTCCGCCGTCGAGAACAACGCTCCTTCCTCCTCGATCGGCAGGTACAGCGTCGACCCCGCAGTGAGGTGTTTGACGTCCATGTTGCCGCCGACCGACCGCGGAGGGAGGGTGTCGAGGCCATCCGCGTTTTCGGGACAGACGCCGATCACGCCCGGGAACGGGTCAAGGGGCACTTCGATGCCGTTCACAAAGTGCCCGACATTACCTTCTAAATCCCAGATATGGATGCCCGGCTCCTCGAAGTCCTCGGGCAAGAGGCCCAGACCCATCTCGCCGGGGAAGAAGATATTGTAGCCCCAGCCCTTGTGCTGAAAATCCAGCAGCTCGACTTCCAGCACGTCGCCCGTCTGTGCACCGTCGATCGCGACCGGGCCGGTGAGCGGGTGGACCGGATCGAAGCTGATCTCCGAGACGTCCGCGGCCGTCGTCTGTACGTCGATCTGGCCGTCGACCGCATCCCGGCACTCGAAGCGGACCACCTCGCCCGAGTCGATCGTGAGCGCAGGGTCCAAGCTCGCGTCCCACGCGCTGTGGACGTTTTCGTCCGCGTCGCTCAGACGGTGATCGACCTCGTAGTCGCGCTCGCGCGTGCCGTGTGATCCGGTTCCCGTTTCCGCCTCCGTTTCAGCGCCCGTTCGTGCCATGCGTTCGCGGGCGACGCGGGGGCCGAAAATAAACCTACTGTCGCCCCCCGATTTGTTCGCTCGACGGCGGGGCTGTCCGCTTCCGTCATGTGACACGGACGCAAAATCCACGCCTTCCCTCGTGCGGTCGGCGCGCACGACCGTGATAGAACTAAGCCGGTCGGAGCTGTGGGCCGGTTCGGAGGAACTACGATGGCGAAATTCGCGTTCATGATCAACTCCGCACCGGGCGACCCGGCACCGATAGCGAACAACCTGGAGTACGCCTCGAACTTGGACGGCGGCGGCCACGAGGTCGCGGTCTTCTTCGACGGCCAGGGCACCCAGTGGATCCCCGAACTCGAAGGCGATACCGACAGCGTGGCCCTCGAGTACTACGAAGACGTCCGTGATCGGGGGCTGGTCGGCGGGGCCTGTGGGTACTGTGCCTCCTTTTTCGAGGTCGACGACGAGATCGAACAGGCGGGCATCGCGCTCGACGGCGGCGTCGAAAATCACGGTCCCGACATCTCCCAACTGGCGAACGAGGGCTACCAACTGATCAACGTCGGCTAACGCTCGACGCTCGACATGCGACCGACGACTCGCGCTCGGCGGTCAACGACGACCGACGGCTCTCGGCTCGACTGTTTTCGCCCGACGCGTTTCGTCCGACGACGTCCGAACGAGCCGGGGGTCGACGGGTCGAGACGACGGCCTTTTGAGCGGCCTGCAAGTACCCGAAACGATGCGCGCCGCTGTCTATCACGGTCCCGGGGAGATCGGTATCGAGGATCGACCGACGCCTGAGGTCGAGTCGCCGACCGACGCGCTCGTCCGCGTTACTCACACCGCGGTCTGTGGCTCGGATCTATGGTTGTCGGCGAGGAGGTCAGGTCGGTCGCGCCCGGCGACCGGGTGTTCGCGCCCTTCGCGATCAGCTGTGGGTACTGTGAGTTCTGCCGCAAAGGCCTCCACACGTCGTGTGTCAGAGGCGACGCGTGGGGCGGCGACAACGGCGGCGCACAGGGCGAGTACATCAAAGCGCCCCACGCCGACGGCACGCTCGTCCGAGTTCCCGACCGGTACGCGGACGACGAGAGCGCCTTAGAGGCGTTACTCCCGCTCACCGACGTCATGGGTACGGGCCACCACGCCGCGGTGAGCGCGGGCGTCGAGGCGGGCGCGACCTGTATCGTCGTCGGCGACGGTGCCGTCGGGTTGTGCGGCGTGCTCGCCGCCCGCCGGCTCGGCGCGTCGCGGATCGTCGCAATGGGCCACCACGAAGACCGAATGGACGTAGCGCGCGAGTTCGGCGCGACCGAGACCGTCACCGAACGCAGTGAGGACGCGATCGAGCGCGCGACCGACCTCACGCACGGCGGGGCCGATCACGTGCTCGAATGTGTGGGCGCGGCGTCGTCGATGGAGACCGCGGTCGGAGTCTGTCGGCCCGGCGGCACCGTCGGGTACGTCGGCGCTCCCTACGGGATAACGGAGGCCGGTCTCGACGTGTTTCCCTTCTTCGGGGACAACGTCTCGCTGCGGGGCGGTATCGCGCCGGTCCGGGCCTATGCGGAAGAACTGATGGCCGACGTCCTGGGCGGGACGCTCGACCCCTCGCCGGTCTTCACGAAACGCGTCGACTTAGAGGGCGTGCCTGATGGCTATCGCGCGATGGACGAACGCGAGGCGATCAAGGTGCTCGTCGAGGTCTGAGAGTACGTCGGTTCGTTTATCGATCCGTCGCCCGAACCGCGAGATCGAATGAGCGCGGCGACCGGTCCGCCCGCGGCCGGTAGGACACGACGAACTTCCAAGCGTGGCCGGGCGCGAAATCGTGGGTTTCGGTCGTCCGCCGGTCGAGGTGAACGGTCCCCGTGTCGCCCTCGAAGAAGATCACTCCGACCTCGACCCGCTCGTAGCCAGTCTGCGCAACGTTTTCGATCGTTCCCTCGACAGTCACTCGCCGGTGACCCGTTCGTTCAGCGTCAGTCCCTGTCGCGTCGGTTCCGTCGACCGTCGCTCTCACGTCGTCGAGACGCAGACCCTCCGGGGCGGTCGTTCGGTTGACTCGCGGCGAGGAGGTGGCGTCGGACGGGTCGGGAGCGTCGGCCGATCGGGTCGCGCCGACGAGTTTCGTCTGTCGGGGGAGGCCGGCGTCCTCCAGTTGGATGTTCGTATCTTCGGTAACTATCACGACTCCCTCAGGGTCGATCTCGGTTGCGACGAGGGGGATTGCCTGCCCCGGCGAGCGCATAAACGGGTGGTTGGTCGAACTCATCACGGGCACGATATCGCGCTCGACGACCGGCCGCTTCAGAATCTGGCGCTTAATCATGCCCGCTGCGTCGGCGTCGAACTGTACCGACGCTTCCTCCGGCGGGACGAGCACTAATTTCTCGGCCTCGTCGGCGTCGGTCTTGCGGATCGTGACACGTTCGCCGATACCGACGTCGGCGTTCCGGCGGGTGAACCCGTTGATGCGAATAGTGTCGGCGTTCCAGTCCTGGCGATCGGCGCGCCAGATCTTCGCCGTGGTTGCGTCGCTGCCCTCGATCCCAATGATGCCTCCCGGATCGAGGTTTCAGGCGCTGAACGGTATCGGGATCGAGGCGGGCAATGCCACGGCCCGAGTCGTTGGGGTTACGGTTTCGCCGCCTCCAATTCTACGGCAGACATCTTCGGATATGTACGCTCCGCGGCTATATAAATCGACATACTGACACGAACGTCGAGTAAGAACGAGAACGAAGGCGAGGACGAGCCCCCGAGTACCGTACTTTGGTCGTCGGTTCGATCAGGTTCGTGCGACGTGCCGCGATCGAGCGGCGTTCGCTGTGCTCACACCGGTTCTCCGAAGGCGTAGACCGTATTGTGACTCGTGATCTCCACGTCGGCGAAGTCGCCCGGTTCGATGCCGTACTCCGACGCCCCCTGCACGACGACCTGTCGGTAGGCCTCGTCGTAGCATTTGACCGACTCGCCGGTGCCCGCCTCGACTGCCAGGACCTCGTGTTCGGTGCCGACCATCTCCTCGTGGGCCGCCCCGACGGTGGCCATCTTGGCGTCGGTCATTGCCTTCGAGCGTTCCTTCTTCAGCGTGCCGCCGAGTCCTTTCATATCGGCGGCATCGGTGCCCGGCCGCTTCGAGAAACGGGTGACGTTGATCTTCTCGGGCTCACTTTCTCGGAGCAACGCGAGACTACGTTCGTGGTCGGTGTCGGTTTCGGTGGGAAAGCCGACGATAAAGTCCGTCGCGAGCGTCCAGTGATCGAGGTGGCGATCGAAGGTTTCGACGACTTCCTCGAATTCGCGCACCTGGTGCTGACGACGCATCGCGCCTAACACCTCGTCCGACCCGCTTTGAACCGGCGCATGCAGGAAATTGTAGAGCTTCTCGTTGTCGGCGAACACCCGAGCTAGCTCCTCGCGGATGCCATGCACTCCCTTCGGGTTCGCCATCCCGACCCGAACCCGGAAGTCGCCCTCGATGGCACAGATCCGGTCGAGCAATTCGTGGAGTTTTCGCTCGCCTTCATCCCAGCCGTACACGCCGGTGTCCTGGCCCGTGATTCGAAGTTCCTTCGCGCCGGCGTGGACCAGCGCGCGGGCCTTCCGGACGTTCTCGACGATCGGCGGCGAGTCGATTTTCCCGGTCGCGCGTTTCGTGATACAGTACGAACAGTCCGACATACACCCGCGGGCGATCGGGAGAATACCAACCACGCCGTCGAGAACCGGTTCCGGCCCGCCCGCTCCGGTGTTCGTGGTCCCCGCCGTACCTACGGGGGTCGGACACTCCCCATTCCTGACGGCTCCGGGCACCTCGTCCCACCCGACGACGCGGGCGTTGACGTCGGCCGTCTCGAACTCGCCGCCCTGGGCGAGGGCCATACAGCCGGTGACGATCAACTCGGGGACCTCGCTCTCCAGTTCCGCGGCCCGCCGGAGCATGTTGCGCTCGGTCTTCTCGACGACTGTACAGGTGTTGAGGATCGCGACATCCGCGCCGGCCGGCCCGCCGACGCGCTCGTGGCCCGCGTCGCGCAGCGTCCGCTCGATCTCGCGCGACTCACCCCGGTTCGCCGTACACCCGTAGGTCTCGATGTGATAGCGGGCCATGCTAATAGTACCGTGCCGGCGGTCAAAAAGCCGACCGATCGCGGTCGGGACGCGCGACCCCCGTCTCCCTTCCGTCGTCGGTCCGCTTGCGTTGCCGATCCGCTTGCGACGTCGGTCCGCTCGCCTTACCCGCCGCCGGCGATGACCTCGTCGGGGCGGATCCGCATGATAACCCGGGGGTTCTCGATCGGCATCGAGTAGTCCTCGCCGGTGTACCGCTGGGCGAGTTCGTCGATGTGCTCGCGGGCACCCTCTTCGTTCATCTCGTCGACCTCGCCGATGATCGAGAGGTGGCGATAGGGGTCGTCGGGATCGACCATGCTGATCCCCACCCGCGAGTCCCCGCTGACATTTCTTTCCTTGCGACGCTCGCGCTCGGTGTTGATCAACAATCGATCGCCCTCCGCGTCGTAATCGACCCAGACGGGCGTCACATGGGGCATCCCATCGGGGGTCATCGTCGCGACGTGGGCGAACGTCGCCTTCTCGAACAGGTCATCGAATTCGGCTGGAATCGACGTCATCGTCGCCCGCTTCGCACCCGAGCGTTTTAGATCTATGTCTCGCCCGTCGCTTCGGTCTTGCCCGTCGGGTCACCGGAGTCGGCGTCGGTCGCACCCGTTTCCCGCTCGCGCCAGCGAAGCGTCGGTTCGGCGAGCGCGGTTGCGAGTCCCACCGAGTCGTACCGGACCCGCACCCACGCGATCGTCAGGCAGATTCCCAGAACCATCGCGCCGAGGCCGACGAGGCCGGCCTCGGGGCCGAACGGTCCGCCGGTAACGATGGCGGGTCCGCTTTGCTCGACGCGAACGACGCTCGCGCCGATGGTCGTCCCGCTGACGGGAAAGCCGAAGACCGCCCCCTGAAAGAGGTTCCAGGTGATATGGAGGCCGATTGGGATCGCGAGTTCGGCGGTGAGCAGATAGCCGGCGGCGAGAAAGACCCCCGCAAAGGTGATGTTCGCCGTGCTCACGAGGGTCGCGTTCGGGTTGTTCGCGTGTACCGCGCCGAACAGTCCCGCAGTGAGCAGGGTCGCAACAGCGATCGCCGCCCGGGGGCCGACGAGCGGCACTCCCACCGATCCTTCCGCGGCGTTCGTGAGCAGGTAGCCCCGAAAGAGGAGTTCCTCGTAGATCCCGACGGCGACGAACAACGCGAGCGCCGCGAGCAACTCGACCGCGATGCCCGTCCGCGAGAGCGCAGCGGGCCCGAGCACTTCGGCGACGGTGACCCACCCCGCCGCGAGTTCGACGATGAAGACCGCCGTCATCAAGCCGGCCCCGAGCGCGAGGCCAAAGCCGAGATCGAGCCACCATCCCCGATCGAACCGGAAGCCGAATGTGGCGAACGGTCGGCGATCGAGAAAGCGGCCGGCGAGCCACACCACGAGAACGGCTCCGACAGCCGTGAGGAGAAGGCTCACGACCCGGAGCACGGCTGATATCGAGAGCTCGGAAATGGCGGGCGTCAGCGCTCCGACGACGAGCGAACGGATCGCGAGTACCTGAAATCCGAGGCCGATCGCGACCGAGAGCACGCCGAAAGTGACCACGGCGAGCACGAGGCGAAAGAGCGCCCGGAACCGGCGCTCCTCGCGATTCCAGAAAACGCCGAGGAGCATCCATAGCGCCCGGTTCGCCGACCCCCGTTCGTCGCGTCCGTCGGCGTCGTCCATCGGCCTAGCTACGCGCTGCCCGCCGGTAAGCGTCTCGTCTCAGCGCCGTTCGCTCTCGGCCCCGATTCCGTCCCCGTTCCCGGCTTTCCCCCTCGTCCCCGTCTCCACTTCCGTTCTCGTTCCGGTGTTAGTCCTCGGTTCCGGCCGCGAAGTCCTCGACGATGGCCGCGCCGCTCGACGCGCCGATCCGTTCAGCACCGGCGTCGAACATCGCTCTCGCTTCCTCCCAGCTACCGATCCCGCCGCTCGCCTTCGTAGGCAGATGTTCGGCCATCCGAGAGACCGCCTCGGCGGTCGCCCCACCACTGGCGAAGCCGGTCGAGGTCTTGACGAACGCGGCGTCGGCGGCCCGCGCGAGCCGACAGCCCCGGTCGATCGCCTCGTCACCGAGCAGGGCGGTTTCGAGGACGACCTTTACAGGGACCGGGACCGCAGCGACGACTTCGGCGATCGCCTCGCGCACCGCGTCGTCCTCGCCGGCGCGAAGCCGGCCGACGTTACAGACAATATCGAGTTCGTCGGCCCCGTCGTCCCAGGCCGTCTCGGCTTCGACCGCCTTGACCGCCGGGGCGTGGGTGCCGTGGGGGAAGCCGATCACCGTCACGATCGGCACCTCGGGGGCGTACGCGGCCGCTTCGGCGACGTAACACGGCGGCACACAGGCGTTCATGCCGTAGTCGGCACACGCGTCGAGCACCTGCCGGACGTCCTCGATGTCGGTTGCGGGGCCTAAAACGGTGTGATCGATCCGTGCTGCGAGTTCCGATCGGTCCATGCCCGCGCGAGGACCGACCCGAGCAAAAAGGGATGTGGTTATCGGGTGTTTCCGGCGGCGGGTCGTCGTGACCAGCGAGGGGTTGGCGTAGCCGGCGCTCGAATGGACGAGCGCCGTCGGTAGTACGAGATGACTCTGCGTGTCGGACGGAAGTTCCACGTTCGAGAGGCACCGGAGCCGCCCGGTCAGAGTTCAGTCTCGATTGGGACGAGACGCGCGCCGGCGATCGCCGGGATGTCGTACAGCCCTCGCTGCTCGGCGTCGAGCGCGGTTTCTAACGCCACGGCAGCGACCCCCGTCACCGAGAGCGGCCTGACGTCGCCGAAGCACCGGGCAACCCGCTCGCGCTCGCCGAGTTCGCGCAACGTTCGGTTCGTGACCCGAGAGAAGTGTGGGTTCGGCTCGCGCTCGCCGTAGACTGGACCGGGACGCAGACGCGCAACGCTCACGTCGAGTTCGCGCAGTTCGCGCTCCGCACGGCGCTTTGCCGTCAGGTACGCTTCCCTGGCACCCGGCGGCGTCACCGACGCCGAGACGAACGAAAACGACGGAACGCCCGCGCGTTCGGCTTCCAGTCCCGCAAGAATCGCCGCGTCGCCGTTCACGCGTTCGAGAACGATCCCCTCGTTCGGGTCGTCGTCGATGATCCCGATCGAGTGGACGACGCCGTCACAGCCGTCGAGGTATCGCCGCCAGCAACGCGGCTCGAAGACGCTCGCGGCGACCCAGTTCACCTCGTCGGCCCACACCGGATCGTCCCTGCCGTCCCGACCGTTCCCCTTACCGCCGCCCGACCTGCCGAACGCCGGCCGGCCGCTGCGTGCGACGCTTACCGCGTCGTGGCCACGTTCGGCGGCGAGGCGACAGACTTCTCGACCGATGAACCCGCTGCCGCCGGTGACGAGTACCCGACCCATGACCCGAGAACGACGCCGAGGATAGAAGGGGTTGTGCCCGCGGCGATCCGCTCGTCCGCTCGATCTCCCCTCGGCGGCTCGTCGGCGAGTGCTTCGGCTTCGGCTCGGGGTGAGAACGCGGTACGGGCGCAACCCACGGCGACGCGTAGGGTAATACCTGATAGCACGGTAACAGCCGGCGGGGCGAGGACATTGCACCTGAGGGTCGCGCCGCCGACTGCTGCCGCAGTCCCGGCGTTCGATGCCCGTCAGTGTAGGCGTTCGGTATCTCGAACCGAAACGGGAGGTATCCGGACAGTAGCGCCGTCTACCGTCCGCTGTCTACTGTCCACCGTCGACCGTCGGCATCGGTCTCCGGGCGGCCGCCGGGGCCGTTGCCCGCTCATCTCGATCGTCGAGGGTCGATGGGCGGTCGCCGATCGTCGACCGGCGGGAGCGAACCGACCGATCGGAGCGGAGCGACCGGCGACCGGCGACGCGAGCGCGGACGGCCGTGTCGAGCGGGGTATGACCCTCGATGGCGGAGGGTTCTACGGAACGGACGGCGAGCCCGGTGCCCGGGGACGATCGGTCCTCGTGAAGGTCCGAAGGGACGAAGCCGCGCGCTGTCGGGCGATTTCGTGCAACGAAACGTTTAGAAACGGTCTCCCCATACCGGAAATCAATGGCCAGGTACGCGAGGGGTGATCGTCGGTGGAGTTGATCGTCACCGAAAAGGAGATCGCCGCCCGACGGATCGCCGCCATCCTGAGCGGCGAGTCCGCTGAGGTCGAGCGACGAAACGGCGTGAACGTCTACGAGTGGGGCGGCAAGCGATGTGTCGGCTTATCCGGTCACGTCGTCGAGGTCGACTTCCCGCCCGAGTACAGCGGGTGGCGCGACGTCGAACCCCGCGAACTCGTCGACGCCGAGATCGAAAAACACCCTTCGCGCGAGAACATCGTCCGCACCCTCAGACTGCTCGCCCGGGACGCCGATCGCGTGACGATCGCGACCGACTACGACCGGGAGGGCGAACTCATCGGCAAGGAAGCGTACGAACTGGTTCGCGAGGTGACCGACGCGCCGGTCGATCGCGTGCGATTCTCCTCGATCACCGACGGTGAAGTCACGGAAGCCTTCGAACGCCCCGACGAGATCGACTTCGACCTCGCCGCCGCGGGCGAAGCACGCCAGGTGATCGACCTCGTGTGGGGCGCGGCGCTCACCCGATTCCTCTCGCTATCGGCGAAACGCTTCGGGGGCGATTTCATCTCGGTAGGGAGGGTCCAGTCCCCGACGCTCAAGCTCGTCGTCGATCGCGAGCGCGAGATCGAGGCGTTCGACCCCGAAGCGTACTGGGAACTCGCTACTACTCTCGACGCCGACGGCGAGCGATTCGACGCCCAGTACTTCTACGACGACGACGGCTCCGAAGCCGACCGTGTCTGGGACGAAACACGCGCGGAAGCCGTCTTCGAGGCGCTCGACGGCAGCGAGACCGCGACGGCGCGGTCGGTGCGCCGGCGTACCAGAACCGACAACCCGCCGGTGCCCTTCAGCACCACGAAGTTCATCACCGCCGCCAACGGAATCGGGCTCGGCGCGAAGCGGGCGATGAGCGTCGCCGAAGACCTCTATACTGCCGGATACGTCACCTACCCGCGCACCGACAACACCGTCTACCCCGACGACTTAGACATCGCCGATCTCCTGGATTCGCTCGCCGGTCATCGCGAGTTCGGAGACGACGCCCGCGCGCTCGCGGACGGCGACCCGACACCTACCGAGGGCGACGAGGAGACGACCGACCACCCGCCGATCCACCCGACGGGCGAGCTGCCGAGTCCCGGCGAGTTAGGCGACGCCGAAGCGCGGGTGTACGAACTCGTCGTCCGGCGGTTTTTCGCCACGGTCGCCGACGCCGCGACCTGGGAACGCCTTCGGGTCGTCGCCGGCGTCGGCGACCGAGACGCCGACGGGGACGGCACAACGAGCGGGGACGACGTCGAGAACGGAAAGGACGAACACCGGCTGAAGGCGAACGGCAAGCGCCTCGTCGAGGCGGGCTATCACGCGGTCTACCCCTACAAGAATTCGAGCGAGAACCGCGTGCCCGACGTCGAGGAGGGCCAGGTACTCACGGTCACGGACGCCCGTATCGAGGCCAAGGAAACCCAACCGCCCCGCCGGTACGGCCAGTCCGGATTGATCAAACGCATGGAGGCAATGGGGATCGGGACGAAGGCGACGAGGCACAACACCGTCGAGAAACTGTACGACCGGGGCTACGTCGAGGACGATCCGCCCCGCCCCACACAACTCGCCCGCGGCGTCGTCGACGCCGCCGAAGCCTTCGCCGCCCGGATCGTCGACCAGGGGATGACGAGCGAACTCGAAGCCGACATGGCCGCCATCGCGAGCGGGGAGGCTTCCCTGAGCGACGTAACCGACGAGTCGAGGGAGATGTTGGGGCGAGTGTTCGCCGAACTGGAAGAATCGCGGGAGGCCGTTGGCGACCGGCTCCGGAACTCGCTCAAAGTCGACAAGACCCTCGGGCCCTGTCCGGACTGTGGCGCGACCTTGCTCGTCCGACGGAGCCGGCAGGGATCGTACTTCGTCGGCTGTGACGCCTATCCCGACTGTGAGTACACCCTCCCGCTGCCGAACCAAGGCACGCCCCAGTTGCTCAACGAACGGTGTAACGACCACGACCTCCGTCACGTCAAGGTTCTCGCCGGTCGGAACACGTTCACGCACGGCTGTCCGCAGTGTCAAGCGAACGAGGCCGACGCCGCCGCCGACCGCGTGATCGGTACCTGTCCGGAGTGTGGCATCGCCGAGGGCGGCGAACTCGCGATCAAGCGCCTCCGGTCGGGGTCGCGTCTGGTGAGCTGTACCCGTTATCCCGACTGTGAGTACTCGCTACCCCTTCCCCGGCGCGGCGAGATCTCGGTCGCCGACGCGCGCTGTGACGAGCACGATCTGCCCGAACTCGTCGTCGAAGACGGCGACGAACCATGGGAACTGGGCTGTCCGATCTGCAACTTCGCCGAGTACGAAGCCCGGAAGCGCGCCGGGACGCTCACCGACTTGGAGGGTGTTGGCGAGAAGACCGCCGCGAAGCTCGAAGCCGCCGGCGTCGAGAGCGTCGCGGACCTACGGAACGTAGAACCCGACGCGCTCGCAGGAAACGTCGACGGCGTGAGCGCCGACCGCATCCGCGAGTGGCAGGGCCTCACAATGGCCGACCCGAGCGCCGCCGACTGAGACTGACGCCGACCCGCCGGAAGTCGAACGGTCGTCGTCGGTCGGCACTGATCGGACGACCACAGCCGAAATACAGTTGTGCCATAGGGTCGCAGGACGCGCGTCTGACATAGCTTTATATCGATAGAGGATTCCACGTTCGATTGGATATGCCACGTTCTCGAACGCCCCGACGCACAGCCCTCGGCTCGTCGAGTTCCTCGACGCGGGAGGCCGGATCGATCCCGCGTCGGTCGGTGCTGACGGTTGCCCCTCTGGCCTACGGTGCGGGCGCACTGCTGTGGAGTATCGCTGCAACAGCGCTGTTCGGCGCGCCGACGATCACCCTGTTGTGGGGCTGTATGATCGTGCTCGTCTGTGCGCTCGTGAGCCTCGCCGTTTCGACCGCCACCGATCCCGACGGGACGCTCTACCGACGAACCGCCGCGTCACTCTCGGCGTCGATCTCCGCGATCGGGGCCGGAAGCGTCCTCGCGCCGGTCTTTCTCGCCGGAATCGTCCTCAGCGGCCTCGCGTAGACGACTCCCTCTTGATCCGTTTCCCATCTGTTTCTATCCGTTCTCGCTTGCCCCGCGTCCGACCTGTGCTTCGTAAAACCCCTCGTCCCCGAGGACGTACCCCTACGATCAGTCCGACCGATTCGCCGTCCCAGGACCGCTCGATGGGGTAGTTTCGGCTCGGCGTATAAGGTCGATCCTATGTACTTATGTGTGAATACTATTTGAACACACTCATAGGCAAGCTTTACTCTGTCTACCGCCCCATGGTTGGTATGAGCACGAGCGCGGACGACGGGACCGGCGGCGGGCAGACTTTCTTCGACGACGCGGACTTTCGCGAACGACTGCGTGAACTCCCGCCGAGCGCGAAACTTGTCGCGAAAGTGTTAGAAGGCGACTCGCCGCTCTCACAGGGCGACCTCGCCGACGCGTCGCTCCTCCCGGATCGGACGGTCAGGTACGCGCTGAGCCGGCTGGGCGAAGTCGACCTCGTCGAATCGCGTTACAGCTTCCACGACGCCCGCAAGCAGGTCTACTTCCTCACCCGGTAGTCACTCGCCCGCCGGCAGTGCTTGGATGCCCATTCCCGCGCGGCGCTTCGCCGTCCGGGTCTCGACGGTCGCCGCGCGTAGTGGGTTTTTGATGCCGGCGCGCCGATCACCCATATGAACGAACCGGCGTCGATCGCCAGGATTCCCCTCCCGGTCGAGACACGTGCGCCCGGCGGGGAGACGAACGCCTACGTCGTCGGCGAGACCCAGGGGGTGCTGGTCGATCCGGCGGCGCGCTCGCCCGCCCTCGATCGGGCGGCCGATGCCCGGACGGTTTCGGACGTTCTCGTGACTCACGCCCACCCCGATCACGTCGGCAGCGTGGCCGCCTACGCCGCCCGAACGGATGCAACGGTATGGGCTCACGAGAACTACCGTGAGCGCTTCGCCCGCGCGACGGGCGTCGGGCCGGACCGGACGTTCGCCGACGGTACCTCGATCGGATCGGCCGACTCCGAGGTCACGGTTACGGTGCTCGAAACGCCGGGCCACACCCCCGATCACGTCGCGCTGGCGACCGAAGCGGGGATTCTCGTCGGGGACCTGGCGGTGGCGTCCGGCAGTGTCGCGATCACCGCCGGCGAAGGCCACCTGGCCAGCTACCTCGACTCGCTCCGGCGGTTGCGCGAGCGGAGTCCTCGACGGCTGTTCCCGGCCCACGGACCGGTTATCGACGACCCGGAGGGAACGCTGACGCGACTGATCGATCATCGTGCCGAACGCGAGCGGCGCATCCGGGAGGCGATCACGGGGGGCGCCCGTGATCTGGCGGCGATCACCGACGCGGCCTACGAGAAGGACGTCTCCGGTGTGCGCGACCTCGCGGAGGGGACCGTCGCCGCCCACGTGGAAAAATTGGCCGCTGAGGGCGCGGTGACGTGGGACGGCGAGCGGGCGACACCGACCTGATCGGGTCGCCGACCGTCGGAGCCGACCGGAGCCGGCATTAACGCCCGGCGACGGCGGCGCGCGGACGACGCGTTTTTCGGCGGCGGTCGCCTCGTGGCGATATGGAAAGCCTCGAAGCCGAACTCGACCGGGCGCGCGATCTCGATGTCGCCGACCTCGCCGACTCGATCGAGGAGATCGGCTTCGAGTGCACCCGCTGTGGCGCGTGCTGCAAGGCCGCCGAGAACGCCGACTGTGGGAGCGAGGCCACCGGGGCCGACGACGGCGACGCCCGAGGCGGCGAGGGCAAGCGCGGGCGCGAACCCGAACCCGAAGCGGAACCGGGAACGGAAACAGGAATAGGAACTGAAGCGGGGCCCAAAGCACACACGGCGACGGTGTTCCCCGACGAGGTACGGCAACTACAGGACGCTACCGAGTACGACTGGCGCGACGTCGCCCGACCGATGCCCTACGGGCTCAACGCAGGCCCCGATGGCCCGGAGGGCGAGACCTTCGAGTGGGCGCTCGCGACCGACGGCTGTGGGGACTGCACGTTCTACGCTGAGGAGAACGGACAGGGGGCGTGTACGGTTCATGGGGATCGGCCGTTGATCTGCCGGACGTATCCGTTCAGCGTTACCCTCGCGGGGACAAGCCAACCAATGGGCGGTGCCGTCGAGCAGGCGGGCGAGGTCCGAGCCCACGAGTGCGAAGGGCTCGGTCGGGAGATCTCGTGGGCCGACGCCGAGGAGCTAGCCCGGGCGCTCAAGGAACGGGCGATCCGCGAATTAGAGGAGGCGATCGGCGTGCGCGAGAACTACGAGCCGGCGAATTTCCAGTCCGGTGAAATCGCCGTCCACGATTCGGAGGGCGCGAAACGCCCGGACGGAACGTCGCTTGAGGGAGAGTAACCCCGCCCGCCGAAGATAGTCCTCTTAAACGAGGTTCTGGCCCATCACACGTATTAATAGCCGGTTCTTAAACGGTCCCCCTCTCTTCCACATTGGATAACGGCCAAAACAAGGTCTCGCTTCGGCAAGCATAATTTGCTTACGTCCAGCATAACATTCATATCGCACAGCAAGCTATACTTGAGCATGCGTCAACCGCTAATCGATACAGCAAAAGAATTCAGCAAGCTTCAAGCCGAGAGAGGAACCCGAAGATCGAATCTCAGAACTTCAGCATCAGACTTTTGGGGTGGACTCGGAGAAGACGGAGAGGAAAGCGCGCCAGCTATTTGCAGAGATCGGTGCAGTGAGAGACGGGGCAGACTATTCTGACGAGATCGACGAATTGCGTGACGAATTGAGACAACTCCAATCAGGACTGGAGTCAGCAAGGTCCGACCTCTTAGAACAAGTCTCCGACATAAGATTCCTTCTCAACGGCACAATATCCCAAAGTCGCAGGGATGATGTTCACTTTGCGAGGGATAGGGAAGCCCCTAACAAAGAATGAAATTAAAAAAGAGATGGGGCTAGAATCAGGCGACCTCCGAGGCCAACTGTACTACGTTCTGGACAATGATCCCTACCTACAGAAACCTGGCCAGAGGGTCAACCTGACCTCAACTGGAGAGATGGTGATTAACGAATATATCGATCAGTTCAGTGAGCCGACTTGGGACAAAAAAGAGAAAG